>JBCCZV010000004.1:0-69556 GCA_039187085.1 Pseudomonadota bacterium | reverse complement strand
CTGACTTAGTACGTAAAAAATCAAATAAATATTATAAACTAAGATATATAGCCCAATTTATAGACTACAAGGTTTTGTAAAGTGAGATTTCACAGGTTAATTGATTGAGTTTTCGAATAAATTTTTCAGCTTAGCGACTCTTTAATTTAAATTACGATGACTTTTGAGTAATATTGCATCGACTCAAATTGGTAGAAAGGGCAATAACAGTAATGAGTAATGGTACACAAATCAGTAACATTAGAGAAATCCCTATACTAGAGGATGAGTTGTTAGAATTATTCAGAGAAGAAACAGAAGAACTGTTTGTTGAAGCTAGAAAAAATACACAAAAACTCCAAACAAATAAATTTGATGCTGAAATTTTGAATGCGCTGCACAGAAATATCCATACTTTGAAAGGTGCTGCAAGGTTAATTACATATGAAGCGATGGCTGACTTTATTGTTGAATATGAGTCATTACTCAAAGCAATAATTGCGGAAGAAGCCGATTTGTTGCCTATTCACCTTGCTTTAACTACTAAATCTGTAGATGTTCTGGAGCAGTTCACTCAAAGATTAAATAAACAACGAAAAGTAAAATTCCCAATGGCTTTAGTAGAGCGCATTCGTTCTGAAAAAGACAAAGTTTTCTCTAAACCATTAAATCAAGCAAAGGCGATGGTATTCGATGAGGAAAAACCAACAGAGCAGCTTTTCCAGCCTTCAACTTCAAGATTACCAGAGAAAAAAATAGAAGTTCGATCTGAATTCAAAACAGAGTTAACAAAAGCAGAAAATCAATCTGGGCTGGAAGAAGAGACTATTAAAGAAACAATACATAACACTTACTTACAAAAACTTATTAATAGAACACCTGTTTTTGCCATAATCATATTTATAATTTGCTTGAATATTTTGATGCTGATTGGTGTTGTAACAACAATAACAATAGTCGCTTTATTGAGCCTAGGTGCGATTGGAACCTATTTATCCTATAAACGTTTAGATGAGTTTAAAAAAGACTCAAAAATAATAATCACATCTCTAAATTTTTTGCCTTGGGGGAGCTTATTTGCATTAAATTACTTAATAATGTCCGATAGTTTATCCGCGATTCTTTCTATAGGGCTTTGTCTTGTAATAGCAGCTCTACCCTTTTTAGAGGATAATTTCGGAAGTTCTTCGAATTAAAAGATGAATAACAAGTAGATTGCCTATGCAAAAAGCTAATGAATACGAAGTAAAAATTACAAAAAAAATACAATACGATATTTCTAAAAAAAAATATCTGACAACCTTAGACCCAGAAAATGCTGCTTTAGCCAAATCCGAAAACAATGAAGCACTTGCCCCAATTTTTTGGAAGCAATGGCTCTCTTATCAACCAGAACCTCTAGGAGGCGACTGCATTCACGGCACTTATGGTCCTGCTTCCTGGATAATGAGAATTCCACAGCATTGGAATGGAAAACTGGTTTCTTGTGCAACACCAAGTACCAGAAATGCTTTTAGTCTTGATCTGATTTGGAGTGATTATTTACTAGCACGTGGTTATGCTTTTTTGTGCAGTGATAAAGGTACTCCTGGTTTCAATGTTGACAGTGATATTTTTTCAAAAATTAAAAATGCTTTAATTCAGCCTGGCGCAATGAACTTATGGCATCAAACTTATAGAGAAATAACACGCTGGGCTAAAGGGTATTTAACAACACAAAAAATCAATGAAAAAAATAGTGTTGTCACTTATGCTGTAGGGGTTTCAAATGGTGGTTATGTTGTCAGGTATGCTTTAGAAAATGATTCAAAGGAAAACCCGCTTTTTGACGGAGGGCTAGATTGGGAAGGTGTATGCTGGTCAAGAAAAAAACTTGATCTTGTGAGTACAATGCAAATTGCAATATCTGAATCTGCTAATTTATTTTCAAATTCAACCCTATCTAAACAACAAGCGAAAGCGAAACTTATTGATTCAGGAATGCCTCGTAATGCTCCAGACTCTTTGCTGAAATATTATGAGCAGTGGTATTGGTTCACAGTATTAAATATCTATCGTGATTATTTGCATCCAGAAGCTGAGCCGCGTCTCGAATGGAAAGACTATGTCCAGCTCCAGCAAGATGGAACAAGAGACACTCAAAATGATATCCTATTCACTAAATACCAATGGAATCCTATGGTTCCACCAATTGCTCCAAGATATGATGAAATTGAAAATACAGGTGAAATTAATGTGCCCTTGATTTCCCTAGTGGGTTCCTTAGATTGTTTAATTTACCCTGAAATTCACGGGGTCGGTTATAAAGAGCTCGTACAATCTCAAGGTTGTTCGGAAAATCATCGACTATACTGGGTTGAAAATGGAACGCACATTGACAGTTTAGTAAATAGTGTTTTTGACCAAGAACAACGGCTTAAACCTATCCTACCTCATGCTTATCAATGTTTCGAATATTTAGAGTCATGGGTTGAAACGAGTACGCGTCCATCGCTCACACACTACTTTTAAAACTTGGTATTATAGTACTAGGTATCGTACTTAGTAATAAAACTTTTAATGCGCGGTGCTATTTCTTCCCGAAAGCGTCGACCATTAAAAATTCCATAATGGCCAACATCCGGCTGCTCGTAGTGTTGTTTTCTGTTATCAGGAATACCTGAGCAAAGCTCTAAGGCTGCTTTCGTTTGGCCTTTGCCTGTGATATCGTCATTTTCGCCTTCAATAGTGAAAAATGCAGGTTTGGTTATAGACCCCAAGTCTATGATTTGGCCTTCAAAATGCATAGAACCTACCGCCAGATCAAAGTTCAAGAAAACTTTTTCGATGGTCTCAAGATAAAAATGAGCAGGTAAATCCATTACCGAAAGGTATTCATCATAAAATTTTCGGTGTGCTTCGGTGCCATCACCATCCCCTTTAATAAGGTCTCCGAAAAATTTGAAGTGTTTACTGAGGTGTGAGTCTAAGTTCATAGACATAAAGCCAGCTAGCTGAATAAATCCAGGATAAACCAGCTGGCCGCGACCCTCGAATCTAAAAGGGACCTTACAAATCACATTAGATTTGAACCATTCGATATCCCGGTTAGTCGCATAATCATTGACTTCCGTAGGGTTTTTACGTACATCGATGGGTCCACCCATTAAAGTAATAGATTTCGGTTGGCATGGGTGGCTAATGTCAGACATTACAGCAGCTGCAACCATAACAGGAACAGCTGGCTGGCAGACTGCTATACAATGAGTTTCTGGCCCTAAAAAGTCCATAAAGTCGATGATATATTTCACATAATCATCAAAGTGAAAAGGTCCTGAATCTAACGACACATCTCGAGTATTTTTCCAGTCGGTAATGTAAACATCGTGATCGGGAAGAAATTCTTTGACAGTGCCTCGCAGAAGGGTGGCAAAATGTCCAGACAATGGTGCAACCATTAAGATTTTGGGTTGTATTAAATTATCAGCGTCTCTTCGAAAGCGTAAAAGCTGGCAATAAGGTTTATCAGCAACAATTTCTTCTAGGATAGCGACAGGTTCATTATCAATTTCTGTATAATTGAGTCCAAATCGTGGTTTTTCATAATTGGCTGTTTGTCTCTCAATTAACTCTAGATTCGCTTCTAAAGTACGACCAAAATAACTGTATGATAATGGATTAAAAGGATTGGATGCCAACATACGACTTGTTTTTGCCCATTGGTGCATGGGCAACAAAGTTGACCGCATAAGGTCGTGCATATGGTACATCATGAGCTGGACACTCCAATTGTTAAAGCAGTATTGAATTAAGCAAAAATGTATAACCTCAAAATATTTTGATATACAAAGAGGTTAATGAAAAGTTCTATGTAAATTACTATATTATGCGTAATATTGTAATACCGTGTTGTTAATCCCAAAGCCATATTCACCTTTGTAGCTTTTCTTTTTTATGAATCTGAAAGCATGCTGTGTCGATTGGCTCAAAAACAATCAACTATTCGCTATATTAATAATAGTCTATTAATCAAGCGTTGTTACTTGTTGTTTTTATACCCTATGAGAGCATAAAGCATGACTGCATTACGCGATAATTTTATAGACAAGCGATCGCTTGATAATGTGCTATTTTCACCGGAGCGTTCTGAACCAATTGGCTTTATTTTAAGATTGGCAAAAGCCCTTCATACCTATGGTGTGCCAGCTTATGAGCTTGAAAAAATTATTAGTCTTGTCGCATCCCGTTTAGGTTTTGGTATTCAATGTATGAGTTTACCAACTAGCATTTCTCTGACGTTCATGCATGAAGATAATGAATATCAGACATTCGTTACACGTGTAGCACCAGGCGAGATAAATTTAGAAAAGCTACGACGCGTTACTCAAACAGCTCAAAGTGTTATTGATAAAGAAATTTCTCCTAAAGATGGAGCGAAACAATTAAAACAGGTTGAACAGCTTGCTGAAAATTTTGGAGGTTTAGTGCTTATGCTTGCTGTTGCTTGCTTTTCAGCAGCATTAGCAAGAATTTTGGGCGGTGGAGTGACTGAAATATGGGTGAGTGCTCTAGCTGGTTTGTCTCTCGGCGCTTTGATAAATCTCACTAAATATTTTTTGTTTTTGGGCTCGGTATTGCCAACGATTGCTGCATTTTCTGTCTCTGTGATTTCATTTGGTTTAGCAAATTTTTTAGGAGGATTTGCGACATCAATAACCATAGTTGCAGGCCTTATCGTGCTTTTACCCGGTTTAACTTTAACCATAGCTATGGCAGAACTTGCCACTCAAAATCTTGTGTCAGGAACCGCTAGATTAACTGGCTCCGGGATTGTTTTTTTGCAACTAGGTTTAGGTTTGCTATTAGGAAATACTTTTCGAGAAATGATTGGGTGGGAAATGATGAGTTTTGAAGTAAACCCATTACCCGAAGTGTCGCAATGGATTGCTTTAATCATTGCTAGTGGGGCACTCATTGTTCCCTTTAATGCTCGATTAAAAGATGCTGGCTGGATGATCATTGCGGGAGTGGTTGCTTTCGGTACATCAACGTTTATGAATTTTTATACAGCTCCAAGTTCGGCAGCTTTTGTGGGCGCTATTGCTGTTGGTATCACTGCGAGATGGGTTAATAAACAATTTAGTATTCCAGGAGCATTCATTTTATTACCAGGAATTCTACTCTTGGTTCCAGGTTCTATAGGTTTTAGAAGCATCCAATCATTAGTTGATCATCAAGTGGTCGATGCTTTTGAAACAGCTTTTGAAATGGCAATTATTGGACTGTCATTGGTGTCAGGTTTGTTAATAAGTTCAATGACCCGTTTTCAACCAATAAAGACATAGGCATCATGACTCCGATAAATAAAGAGATGATGCCCCAATACTCAAAATATTTTAGAAGTGAGTGTCTTTAAAAGCAGATAATGAATTGCAACCACTTAACATTGTAAGTTCAAGAGCTTTAGCGCGAGGCAATATCTTATCAAAATAAAACGCCATTGTTTGAAGTTTTGATTCATAAAAAGTATCAGCTAACTCTCCTTGATTCAGAGCTGCAGCTCCTTGCTCTAGCCAAATATATGCGAGAGTCACATAGCCAGAATACATGAGATAATCAACGGAGGCTGCACCTACCTCGTCTTGATTAGACATAGCTTTTTGGCCGATGGCAGCAGTAATGTCGCCCCATTTTTTAAGAAGACCGCCCAAGCGTTCCATGTAAGGAAGTAGTTGGGTTTTGTCTTTGTTGGTTTCTATGAAAGCCATAATATTACTGATATGAAGTTTGAGTGCTTGACCGTTATTGAGTAAAGTTTTGCGACCTAACAAATCGAGTGCTTGGATACCAGTAGTGCCTTCGTAAATGGTTGTGATTCTTGCGTCTCGAACAATTTGTTCTGCACCGTACTCTTTAATGTAACCATGGCCACCAAATACCTGTAAGCCATGGCTTGTTGTTTCAAGTGCGGTTTCAGTCATGAAGCCTTTGCAAATTGGAGTGAGAAAGCCTAACAATAATTCGGCATAAGCTTTTTCTTCGTCTGATTGGCTTAATCGTGTTTTGTCCACCAAAGTTGCTACATAGTAAGCTAGAGCCCGATTACCTTCGACAAGCGCTTTTTGAGTTAATAACATTCTTCGAACGTCAGGGTGTACGATGATCGGATCTGCTGCTTTTTCAGGGTGTTTAGGTCCCGAAAGTGAACGCATTTGTAAGCGGTCTCGAGCGTACGCCAAAGATTTTTGGTAACTGATTTGGGTCAAACAAATGCCTTGCATTGCAGTACCGAGTCTCGCGGCATTCATCATAGTAAACATGCACTGCAAACCTCTGTTGGCTTCACCCAATAAAAAACCGGTGGCCTCGTCAAAATTCATTACACAGGTTGCTGAACCATTCAAGCCCATTTTATGTTCAATAGAAGCACAATTAACAGTGTTACGATCGGATAAAGTACCGTCATTATTGACTAAAAATTTAGGTACGATAAAGAGCGAAATGCCTTTTGTGCCTTGCGGTGCATCAGGCAAACGTGCGAGAACTAGATGGATGATATTGTCGGTTAAGTCATGTTCTCCAGCACTAATAAAAATTTTGGTCCCACTGATCAAATAAGTTCCATTATCATTGGGTACAGCTTTTGTTCGCAACAAACCGAGATCAGAACCGCAGTGTGGTTCTGTAAGACACATTGTGCCGCTCCAAGTACCTGCAATCATTGGGTTGAGATACAAAGCTTGTTGCTCAGCTGTACCGTGACTTTCCAATGCTTCGATAGCGCCTTGGGTTAACCCAGGATACATAGACCATGCTAAGTTGGCACTTCCTATCATTTCACTAACTATAAGTCCAACAGAGTAAGGAAAACCTTGCCCTCCAAATTCTGGGGCGGCCGAGAGTGTAGGCCAACCATTTTCAATATATTGTTGATAGGCATCCTTAAAACCCGTAGGTGTTGATACAATACCATCCTCCCAATGACAACCTTGGGTATCACCAGTTTCATAGGTTGGAGCGATCACAGACTCAGAGAATTTGGCTGCTTCTTCGAAGATTGTACTTAAGGTTTCTTTGTCAGCAACGTCACCTTTATCTAATTGTTGGTAATGCTGAGGTAAATTTAACCACTCATGGCTGATAAAATGAATATCATCAAGTGGAACTTTATATTCAGACATGTTTAATCTCCGTTTTATCGACTTTGTGTAGATAGAAATCTATCTGGTCAGACCATAATTTTCAATAAATATTTACGAGTCTTTTATCTTTTACGATGAGATTAATCTTTAAAGTTCTTACCATGGTGACAAATTCATTGGTTGGGCCATCAGGCAAATAGAATTACCTCGTATATTCTATTGTTAATATCTTAACACTTGCTCAGATAAATGGTTTGTTCTAATCAGTATTAAGTGCTGAAAATCAACAGTTTAATTTAAAAATTTACGAAAATTTTGAATAGGAAATTAAAACATTCAACTTAAATGCTGAAACTAGAAAAGTTCAAACTAAGTATCTTGCTAAGCTCTTGTAAAAATAATTTTTAGGTAAAAAAAACTCCATGGGTTGTGCGCCCGCAACACAATATTCGTGTGATGAAAAATTTTTAAAACAACAAAATAAACGTAATGAGACAGTTGAGCTTTTTTACTTTAATTGAATTAAAAGCATAGACTTTAAAAAAATATAGACACTAAAGTTCAAATGTTTGCATCTAATATGAAGGGTTCACGCCTTTATTAATAAGCTTGCGCTTTACTATTATTAATTTGTTATCTAACAAAATCTGAAAAAATCTTTTTTATTAAATAATTCTCGCAATGAGATCTCGCATCTTTACTTATTTCTCTCATTAACATTACTATTAAATTGCATAACGATTGTAGCTTGTTTGCAAGAAAGTTTTTTAAAAGCTTAAAATAATTGCATGTCTTAAAAAAGCTGATATGTAAGCATATTTATATGAGCGTTATTATCTTTCATACACTTAAGTGAAACTTTACAGCTATGAAGCCAACCAATACTTCAGAACCACAATATTTCCATAAAGTTGTTGATTGCCAGTATGCTTGCCCTGCACACACGCCAGTCCCAGAATACATACGTTTGATTGCTGAGGGTAAGTACACAGAAGCTTATATTATTAATCTAGAGTCCAATGTTTTCCCTGGTGTATTGGGAAGAACTTGCGACCGACCATGTGAGCCAGCATGTCGTCGAGGTCGTGTTGAAAAAGAACCTGTTGCTATATGCCGATTAAAACGTGTTGCTGCTGATAACAAAGATGATAATGAAGTTTTGCAGAGATTGCCCAAAATCCCTTCCGAAAAAAATGGTAAACGCATTGCGGTGATAGGTGCAGGACCTGCTTCCCTCACCGTTGCTCGCGATTTAATGCCATTGGGTTATACCATCGATTTGTATGATGAGCATTCCAAAGCTGGCGGTTTTATGCGAAGTCAAATACCGAGTTTTCGACTTCCAGAAAGCGTTTTGGATCAGGAAGTTGGATACATACTCAATTCGGGTGTTGTGACGACTTTTAATACTTACGTTGATAGTTTGAAAGCCATTTTGACTCAAAATTACGATGCTGTATTTGTGGGTACAGGAGCACCACAAGGCAAAGATTTAAAAAGCTTGCCTGGTAGAAATGATACCAATAATAATATTCACATTGGTATTCAATGGTTAGCTAATGTCGCCTTTGAACATACACAAAGTATTGGGAAACGTGTGATTGTTTTAGGCGGTGGGAATACAGCGATGGATTGTTGTCGCACTGCAAGACGTTTAGGGGGACAAAATGTCACTGTTGTTGTGAGAAGCCCCCGTACAGAAATGAAAGCCTCTTCTTGGGAAATAGCAGATGCTGAGATGGAAGACATTCCTATTATTGATAACCATGTTCCCCAGTCTTTCATTGTAAAGAATGGTAAATTGACGGGTATGGCCTTCGAAAAAGTTAAAGCTCTCTACAATGAGAAAGGACAGCGTTATTTAGAACCTACGGGTGAAGCTCTAGTTGTTATTGAATGCGACGATGTCATCATTGCTATTGGTCAAGAAAATGCGTTTCCATGGATTGAAAAAGATATTGGAATGGCTTTTGATGAGTGGGGTAACCCTATAGTTGATCGGCAAACTTTTCAATCTTCTCTTGAAAAAGTTTTCTTTGGTGGTGATGCAGCATTTGGTCCTAAAAATGTGATTACTGCGGTTGCACATGGTCATCAGGCAGCAATATCAATCGATTTATTTTGTCATGGCAAAAATATACAGAATCAACGCCCTGCTCCAGAAACAAACTTATTTGCTCAAAAAATGGGGGTTCATGAATGGATATATGCCAATGACGTTACAAATGATCTTAGACATCATGTTCCACATCGAGATAAAAGCAAAACACTTAATGACCGCTTTTTAGAAGTCGAAATTGGCTTCAATGAAGATGATGGCTATAAAGAAGCGCAAAGATGCTTAAACTGTGATATCCAAACCATTTTTAACGAAAAAAAATGTATTGAGTGCGATGCCTGCACAGATGTTTGTCCGACAGATTGCATCACTTTTATTGAAAATGATGAAGAATCTGAACTGCGAAAAAAACTAAATGCTCCAGCAAATCATCTGGAGCAAGATTTATATGTTAGCAATAACTTGAAGACCAAAAGAGTTCTAGTTAAAGACGAAAATGTTTGTTTACATTGTGGTTTATGTGCTGAGCGATGCCCAACAGCCGCTTGGGATATGCAAAAATATTTGTACAAAGAAGCAAAGGCAGGCTGTTAATGCAAAAAATAGAAGCGGTAAATGAATTTGTAATACGCTTTGCAAATGTGAATGGTACAGGTTCAGCAAGTGCTAATCATCTATTCGCTAAAGCTATTTTTCGAATGGGTATACCTGTCAGTCCCAAAAATATCTTCCCTTCAAATATTCAAGGTCTTCCAACATGGTACGAAGTTCGAGTCAGTGAAAAAGGCTTTTTAGGACGACGTGGTGGTATTGATATTTCTGTCAGTGTTAATCCTCAAAGTATGGCAAAGGATTATCATGATGTATTACCTGGTGGTTATTTTATTTTTGATTCAAGTAAAAATTTGCCAATAACCTTCACTCGTAATGACATTCATGTCATTGGTTTACCATTGACTAATATTTGTATTAAAGAATATTCTGATCCAAGGCAGCGACAATTATTTAAGAATATTATCTATGTGGGTGCGTTATCTGCGTTACTCTCTATTGATTTTTCTGTTTTAGAAGAGCTTGTAAAACAACAATTTCAGGGTAAAGAAAAATTAATTGCTCCCAATATCCATGCGCTTAAATTAGGTTTCGAGTATGCTGTGAATAATTTTTCTTGCCCTTTTAGTATACAAGTCGCAGGTGTTGATAAAGTTACAAACAAAATTATGATTGATGGCAATACTGCCACAGCATTAGGGTGTGTATATGCTGGAGCTACTGTTGCTGGTTGGTATCCCATCACACCATCAACTTCTGTTATAGAAGCTTTTGAAAAATATTGCATTCAACTTCGTGTTAATGAAAAAACAGATCTCAATAACTTCGCTATTTTACAAGCAGAAGACGAGCTATCTGCTATTGGTATGGTGATTGGTGCATGTTGGAATGGTGCTCGAGCTTTTACCGCAACATCAGGTCCTGGCTTATCATTGATGAATGAATTTTTAGGTCTTGCTTATTTTTCTGAAATACCCGCTGTATTAGTCGATGTACAACGTGCTGGTCCATCTACTGGCATGCCAACTCGTACTCAGCAATCTGACATTCTAAATGCAGCTTATGCTTCACATGGTGATACTAAACATGTGCTTTTGTTCCCATCAACACCTAAAGAATGTTTTGAACTTGCGGCTCAGGCTTTTGATTTAGCTGAGGAGTTACAAACTCCCGTTATTATACTGAGTGATTTAGATTTAGGTATGAACGATCATATATCAGAGCCTTTTGTATGGGAAAAATCCAGAGCATATAAAAGAGGTAAAGTGCTGTCTGCACAAGAACTTGATGCTATGGATAAATGGGGACGTTATGAAGATGTCGACGGTGATGGTATACCCTATCGAACTATTCCGGGTGTACATCCAGATAAAGGTGCAGCAGTAATGCGAGGTTCTTCTAAAGATGTTTTTGCCGTTTACACAGAGAGCAGCGAAGCTTATGTTGATAACATGGATAGGCTAATTCGAAAATTTGAAACAGCTAAATCTATGGTTCCAGTCCCTGAATTTTATCAAAATAAAAATCAATCTAATTATGGCACAATTTTCTTTGGAACTTCAACTGATGCTTCTTTGGAAGCATTCAAAGAGCTTGCAAATAAAGGATTTACTATCGATGCATTGAGAATTGTAAGCTTTCCATTTTCTCAATCGATTGATGATTTTATTCATCAACATACAAGTGTTTTCATCATTGAGCAAAATCGTGATGCACAAATGAAAACACTTTTATGTAATGAATGTAATTTGGAAGCTAATAAATTAATATCTGTTTTAAACTATGATGGACAGCCTATAACTGCTAAACATATTGTCAATGCTATTCACAAAGAAATTATACCGTCTGATAAACTGATATCACTTCATTCCTCGGCTAATGACTAATAGATTAGGAACAGTTATGACTTATATAAGACCTATTTTTCGACATCCTGAGCGACCTAAAAATGATTTAGGCTACACAAGGGCTGAATATGAAGGGGGATTATCGACGCTTTGCGCTGGGTGTGGTCATGACTCAGTGAACAGCGCAATAGTACAAGCCTGCTTTGAAAGTAATGTAGAGCCTCATAAAGTTGCAAAAATGTCAGGAATCGGCTGTTCTTCAAAATCCCCAGCTTATTTTCTTAGAAATTCCAGTGGCTTTAATACTGTTCATGGTCGAATGCCAAGTGTAACTACGGGTGCCAATATGGCAAACCGCGAATTGATCTATATTGCTGTATCCGGAGACGGAGATTCAGCTTCTATTGGTATAGGGCAGTTTGCACATGTTGTGCGTAAAAATTTAAATATGGTCTATATTGTGATGAATAATGGATGTTATGGCTTAACGAAAGGCCAAGATTCTGCCACATCTGATGTGGGTTCAACCAGTAATAAAGGCCAGCCTAACCTCTACGAACCCATTGATTTAGTCTCGACGGCTTTGCAACTGGGAGCCTCATTTGTTGCTCGTAGTTTTTCGGGTGATAAAGCGCAACTTATTCCGCTTATTAAAGCTGCAATAGCTCATCATGGTTTCGCACTTATAGACGCGATATCACCTTGTGTGACATTTAATAACACGGGGCAGTCAACCAAAAGCTATGATTTTGTGAGGGCGCATAATGAAGCACTCAATGCGGTGGATTTTATTGACGAAAAAGAAGCTATTACGGCTTACTATAAGCCAGGGCATAGCGAAGAAATTCCCTTACACGATGGTTCTATTATCAAACTGACAAAATTGAATAGAGAGCATGATGTAACTGACCGTATTGCTGCAATAACAGCGGTTGAGAATAGCAAAAACAAAGGAGAAATATTAACAGGTCTGCTTTTCCATGATTCACAGAGTCAGGATACTCATTCCATGATAGGTACCTCGGAAGAGCCACTGAACAGTCTATCTCAATCTGAATTATGTCCTGGGATGAAAGTTTTAGAGGAAATCAATGATTCTTTTCGGTAATTTTACCTTAACTTTTGTCTACTTTTTCTGAGTTGCTTAGATGAGCTTTGCTTTTACTTTCGGTAATATCCTCGTAATGGCCTTCTACAGTATTAAAGCTGTTAGCATTTTGTGAGTTTGCTGAGCGAAAGTGTAAGTTGTTCGCTGAAAATCTTACAAAGAGTAATAGGATAATTTTACGAATAGGAGGAAAAAGTAACAACAAACCAAAACCATCAGTGATGAATCCTGGTATAATGAGTGCTAAGCCTGCTATAGCTAATAGAACTCCAGATAGAAGAGAGCCAAGCTCAAGTCGTCCCAACTGGGCATTTCTCTGGAAGTTCGTTAAAGTTTGAATGCCTTGTTGCCTAACAAAATAAATACCTAATATCGCGGATACTATCATAAGCAATATTGTATTTAACGCACCAATAGAGCCGCCAACCTGAATAGCAACAGCAATTTCAATAAAAGGAAGTAAAATCAGGGTAATCAATAGGAGTTTCATAGTATTTACTATTCTAATAAAGATGTTTGAAAACAACTTCTTCACGTTGCCTGAAAAACCAGATAATGTCAAACAAATCACATTTTTGTTACAATTTTTTCGCCATATTAGAAACCCCAAAGCTAACTCAAAAAAAGAGATTTTCGGACGAATAAATAGATTCATTTAAAGCAATATCAAGTAACACTTACTAACTTGTTAGTTTTTTATCCTTATGGAAGACTCAAGTATGTTGATATGATATTAGTAATTAAGCGAGTTAGGGGGAAATTTTGTTCGAATTCATTGTTCATATTATTGTCAGCTCTTTTTTGTTACTCGTCGTTGCAGATATTTTAAAGGGCATTGACATAAAGAACTTGAAAAGCGCTATAATTCTGGCCTTAGTTTTAGGACTTGCAAATGCCATTATTAAACCTGTGCTTATATTTCTAACAATTCCAATAACTATTATCACTTTAGGTTTATTCTTATTGGTTATTAATGCATTTTGCTTTTATGTTTGTGCAAAACTCGTTGACGGCGTTGAGATTCGTGGTTTTTTAAGCGCGTTATTGGGAAGTATTTTATTATCTATACTTAACAGTTTGATTTCTTGGTTATTTTAGCAGTGATAAGCTTGCTTATCACTGTGTATTTCAATATGCATTCCGTTAATTGTTGCTCTCCTTAAGTGATTTACTTTGATATTTAAGCTTTTGTAAATGCTCCCTTTGTTGTTGGGTTAAAACTTGCATAATCGAATGCTTAAGTTTTAATCGCTCTACTTGATTCGTAATACGATTTTCTTGTTTGAACGTTATTAGTTGACGTGCTTTTTCTTCATCAAATCTACTGTTGTTCAAAAACTCTTGCATTTGAGAGTGGTAACTATCAGGCTCAGCTTGTTGTTTTTTTCTATTTTCTTTTGCAGACTGAACAAAACTTTTGATTTCCTGCTTTTGTTCCTCTGTCACATCAAGATTTACAAAAATATTTTTAACTAAACGTTTGATATCATTGCTTCGTGCTTTGTGAGGTTTTGCAAAAACTCCAGACACGACAAAAGTCGAAAGTATAAAAATACTCAATAATAATGATTTGTTTTTCATGATAAGATTCCTTCGTCTTCGTAGTTATTCAAAATGAGAGTACAATTTAAGAATACGAGATGAAATGAAAAGCAACGTCTTTTTACTGTAAAGAGAGTGTAAATCTGTTTTGAACTACTTTAGGTAAACGCCATAATAATCTATTCATCAGCCAATATAGTTAGAGGCTTAAAATGCATACATTTGAACAATCAGCAAACTCAGTCAAAAAGCTATTGCTTATTGATGATGACGTTGAGTTGGGAAGCTTACTAAAAGAGTATTTTTCTAACGAGGGCTTCGAGTTTATTCATGCTTTGCGAGGTAAAGAAGGACTTGAATGTCTTGACGAGTCTATTGATTGCGTATTATTAGATGTTATGATGCCAGATTTAGATGGTTTTGAAGTCTTGAGGCAATTACGTCAAATAAGCTTAGTGCCTGTTTTAATGCTCACTGCAAAAGGCGATGATATGGATAAAGTACTTGGCCTGGAAATGGGAGCTGATGATTATTTGCCAAAACCTTATAATCCAAGGGAGTTGCTCGCTAGAGTCAAAGCGCTGGTGAGAAGGAATAATTACTCAAACTCTATACCTTCAACCGAGACTGTAATTGGCGATTTGACATTAAACTTCTCAATGCGTGAAGCGAAAATTTCTGGAAAAACGTTGCCACTAACTCAAACGGAGTATATGATTTTAATTGAACTGACTAACAATGCGAATCAAGTTGTCGATAAAAGAGCTCTTTGTCAAGCTGTTCTAGGGCGGCGCCTGGTGACTTATGATCGTAGTATAGATATGCACATGAGTAATCTTCGACGTAAATTGCAAAAAGCATCTAAAATGCTTGTGATTAAAACGGTTCGAGGAGCAGGCTATGCGCTTGCCGAATCAGAGGGAAATAACCCTTGAAAAAAATTTACAAGGGTTTGCAAGCGATAAACCCTCTTAGAAGTCTTTATGCAAAAATATTTCTTTGGTTTTGGTTAACTAATATTTTACTAGTAATCATTGTTACCTTTTTATTTCGCCAAATACTAGAAGCATCCTCTCCTGTACCTGCCGATCCTCGACAAACGCAAATATTGGAAAAAATGTCGAATCGACTAGAAAAACAAGCGCAGCGCCACTCTCGTTGGCAACAAAAACTCGCTAGGAATCGGTCTTTTTTGATCGATATGCAAGATAACATGACTGGTCGAGTTCCAAAAAACTTAGAGCTTGAAGTGTTAATGCAAATGCGAGAGAGCGAGTTTCCGATGCAAAAACGAACTGCTAACGAGTTAATCGTTGGTCCCAAAACAGTAAAGATTAAAGATAAAGAGTATCAATTTTTTTTCTGGCGTGAAACCAATAAACGCATGCAGTCTTCTTTTTTCTCTTTACATACAAGAATTGACTGGTGGCGTATTGTCATTGCTTTTGTGGTTTCAATTGCCCTTTGTGCAATATTAACTTTTACTATTGTTTCACCGATTCGAAAGCTCCGTGAAGCCAACCAAAATTTTTCAAAAGGAGATTTAAAAACGCGAATCAAATCACTGCGGCATCGATATGATGAACTCGGTTTGTTAGCGAGAGATTTTAATACAATGGCAGAGAAAGTGGAGAAACTTGTGGAAGCACAGAAAAAATTTCTTAACTACGCATCTCATGAGCTACGTTCACCACTGACTCGTATGCAAGTGACTTTAGCCATTGCTGAACAATCAGAAAAATCTTGGCCAATATGCGCTGAAAGAATCACTAACGAGCTGGACTTGCTAGGAAATCTTATACAACAAATTCTAGAATTCTCTCGTTTAGAAAACGAACTTAAGTCTGTTGAATTTGTTGAGTGTGATATGGTGAAATTGCTTGATAAATTAATCGATGATGTTACTTATGAAGATGCAAATAAGCATCCTCTTTTATTAGTTAATCGTTTTCAACAACTCAGAGTTATTGCTAATCAACAATTGATAACAAGAGCTATTGGTAATGTTCTTCGAAATGCCATAAAGTATTCACCAGAAAACACTCAAGTGACTATTGAACTGCAGCATAATGATGAAAATATAATGGTCATTGTAAATGATGAAGGTCCTGGTGTTGACTCCAATCAATTATCCTCAATTTTCTTACCTTTTGTACGCAAGCACAGTGACAAAAATGGATTTGGTCTTGGGTTAGCCATGGTTGCGGAGATCATACAAATTCATGGTGGTAAAGTTACTGCTAAAAATCTAGACAAAAACGGGTTATCAGTCATACTCAGCTTGCCAATTAAAAATGAATAAATAACATTCAAACTCGTATTGATTTGCTTGAATTTTAAGCATGATTTTTAGGCGAACTATGGCAAAAGCTTGTAATTATGTCACATAATTAAAATTTTGATTTATTCTTGGATAAAAATCACAGCAACATATAAAGCATTGTTAACTGCTCTGACACTCTTACCGTAAGTTTTTTACTATAATGTCAAAAATTTATGGGAGTAATGACAATGATGAACACAATAAAATGCGCTCTGCTATGCTCATTCTTACTTGGTTGCGGTGGTAGCAGTGATACAACAACGACTCCCGATACATCCACCAATAGTGCTGTAGAAGGCTGCGTCGACATTAACGGTGTTAATAACTTCGACCCAGTTACTGTCACTGACTTATCGTGTACTAATGACATCATTAATCTAGAGCGCTTTCAAAACTATTCAAGTTTAGAGTCCCTAAGCATAGAAACTAATGAATTCGAATCTTTTTCTGGTATTGAGGCTCTTAATAACTTGCAAGCTTTTAATCTCATTGTGTCATCAAGCCGTGCAGACTTAAATCAACTTGACTTTAGTGCCTTTTTAAGTTTAACCAATTTGCGAGAACTGGAATTTGAGTTTTTGAGTGATAACTATGATGTTACGCAGTTGGATACGATAAAACAACTGGACAATATACTTTCTTTGAAACTCAGAGTGCCCAAATTTAATGTGACTGACTTTAATCAGATCAATCAGTTACAGATACTTGAGTTGAATGCTATCGAACTAGTCAATGCTTTTGAACTCGCAGAATTAGACAACTTACTGGAACTGACTTTAGTGGATACAGAAGTTGAAAACTCTGTAGGGTTAAATAATTTGGATACTTTACAAACTCTTATATTGGACAAGGTTGTTGGCATTGAATCAAAAGATATTGCCACTATTTCCAATCTTACATTTCTGCAGCTTTCAGATACGGATATTGGGTTATTATCAAATCTTGAAGGCCTTATTCAATTAGTGGATTTACTACTCATCGGTGTTAGAGCTAATCATGATTTAAACTTTATTGGTAGTTTGCCGGGGTTACGTCGCTTAGATATTGAGGGCATATCGAATAATACAGAGCTTTTGTTGCCAGCTTCTATTTTTCGTTTAACTCAGCTCTCCATTAAGAATGCTACTCTTAATAATTTGGGATTTTTAACGTCACTATCTAATATACAAAGCTTGAGCTTGATCAATATAGGTTTATCATCATTAGGCTCAATTACTGGGCTAATTACTTTAAATCAATTAACTCTCGCTAACAATGATATCATTGACGTTTCAGGGTTAGTGGATATTATTTCTCTTAAACAACTGGATATCAGTGGTAATCCAAATTTAGATTGTTCAAGGCTAGATTTTCTTAAAAGTTTTTTTAGTAATTTGGATGTTATCTCTCCTCAGCATTGTCTTTAAAATAAGCCAACTAATGCCTCAGCTTATGATGACTTGTTCAAATAGTTTTATAGGTGTAGTTCTCACTTTTATTTTTGCTTAAAAAATGTTGTTAAAAATAACCTTACTTTTTTGTTAAATTGGTCGGAGTTTTAGAGAATTAGCTTGTGTGAAGATTCACAATTACTTAAAGCCTCTATGTTAACTTTTCTTGGTGTTGCATAAAATAGTTTTGCAAGCCAGCAATATTGATAAAATACTAATATATTTATTCGAGTTTAAGGGAAAACCCGATTATGCAGAACAAAACATTAAACATAGTTACTATGTTGTCGTCGTTGATTGTTATTGGGTGCACGTCTAGCACAAGTACAAGTACGAGTAGTACCGATGCTACTCAAGAAAAACTAATACTTGATATGATCGATGATTGTTTGTCATTACAAAAATATGAGTCCGAAGATTATACGAAAATCAATGCCGATGCTTATACCTCGGAACTAAATAGCGACAATAGTATTGATGTGTATGTTTCAAATTTTGCTGCCGATGTTTTTCGACGTGTTGACCCCAACAGCACTGGGTCAGGTGTGGAGTTACCCATCAACTCGGTTATTGTGCGAAAAGTTTGGGACCAAAATCACTATTTTAATGCCTATACTGTCATGGTGAAAGCACCTCAAGGCTATTATCCGGATGGTGGTGATTTTTTTTACGGCGTTTTAAATTCTGATGGAACATTCCAAAAAGATGAAAATGGAAAATTCTTACAAGGTAAGATTACCGAATGCGGTGATTGTCATAGAAGCACACGTTCAGATGATGGTTTTTTATTTGGTGTTCCTACAGCTGTACAGTCTTCAAAGTTCTCATCCATACAAATTGCTGCGGCGATACAGCCTAAAATTGAACAGCTCGCTTTGTTTGAAAACGCAGAAGGATGGAATTTTATTGGTGAATTAAATGACCGTGAATATTGGTCCAATAAAGATCAATCCATTTTAAAACAGCAGTTGACTACAACGGGTGAAATTGATTTAACGGATGAAAAATTGCCGAATGGTACGACGGTAATTGCTATCGATAATAATATTGCGAATGTTACGCCAGAAAATGCTGTTTGGCTTCAAGTAAAGCAATCAGATGAAAACTCGAACACTCTGTTTAGTGGTTATTTTTACAAAGATGGAACGAGTGTAAACGGAATTCAAGAAGAAACCTTTAAATAATCAATGGATTAATCAAAGTTAAAAGACATTGAAATATTAATACCATCAATGTCTTCCTGACTGGAATGAATGTATTCAGTATTGAATTTAAATCTGGAATTAATCTGGTAATCCCAACCAGTAGCGTAGGATAGAGTTGAATCATGATCCGTCATTTGATCTTGATACCACCAAGCACGTATATTTTCTTGAACATTACTTTTACTATAACCGATAGCAAAGTAATGACCGAAAGCCCGGTTTTGTATGGGTTTAGTAAATAGTTTTGTAACAAATCCAAATTCGTAGCTGGTTTGGTCAGATTCATTCACATAAAAGCCACCCTCACTCTGTCCAATATTGCCCCGAGCTTCTACGGCGATGGATTCACTAATTAAATTCCCAACTCGAAAATTAAAATATTCGTAGGATGTAATGTTATTGACATCGACTTCAAACACCGAGCTATCCATGTAGCTTTGGGCAGATGCTCCTGAGGCACTCAGCATCAAAACAACCAGTAATTTGCGGTTAAGCATTGATTTCATTATCACCTATCCCAGTCTGTTATAAGTTTCCATACAAAAACAAACTGATTAAAAAATAAACGAGCTTTTGTATTTAACCGCAGTGTAATTTGTATGGGATCCAGTGTCAAATAGAGAAGAGAGCAGAATCCATCATGTGAGTAATTACCTACTAAATAAGTAAGATTTTGATTTTAATAGATATTTGAAATAGTTTAGCGAATGGAGTATGTGTCGTTTGATTTTAATTTTGAAGATGTTATCCATAATTGTTAGGTTATTTGGAAAAATAACAAAAATTTCTTAAACAAAATAAAAGCTTACTAAACGCCTGTTTTGAGCGCTTGGTTTATGTAATAAGATTGGTTTTGTGAGACATTTCACAGGAAATCTGCATGCTTTTAAAGCCTTCACAAGGTTTCCTTGAGCGCTCCTTGCTTAATTTGCTGTACAGATTTTGAGTTATCGAGTAAAAATATGTCAAAGTCATTAGCCAACATCAAATTCCCGCTGTAGAAGCTCATTGCTTCTTCACGAAGTTCATCGATAGCTGGTTTTACGCTTCGATGCAAACTATCGGTATAACGAGGGCTGAAGTGTGTCATCACCAAATTTGGCAATGAATATTTTTCAGCAAATTCAGCGAGTTGTCTTGCATAGGTATGTTGTGGCCAATCACCAACTGTTTCTGCAACTTTAGCGGTATAAGTGGCTTCGTGAATCATAAGCTGGCAATTTGTCATATAATGTGAATAACATTCCGGTTGGTCATTATCACCGCCAATAATCACAGTACGTGGTGTAGGAGGCGGTAATAGGTAATCTTTACTTTTTAGTAGAGTGCCTTCGAACTCTACTTCATTTCCTTTTTGTAGCTCGCCCCAGATAGGCCCTGGAGGGACTTTCTTTGATGTCAATTTCTGGGTGTCTAATTTAGGGACGAGGCGTTCTTCAAAAACAAAACCACGAGAAGGAACACGATGAGAAAGAGTAACAGTACTTACTAAAAACGATTCGAATTGCACTGTTGTTGCCATATTAAGAGAATCTTTCCAAACAATCTCGTAGTTAAGATTCATATCTGTAATTTTACAGGTGATTTCTAGCCAATCACGAATCGTTTGGGGTGCAACTACAACGAGAGGGTGTCGTCGGCCACTCATTGAAGTACTAGCGAGAATACCAGGTAGTCCATAACAATGATCACCATGAACATGTGTAATAAAAATGGCTTCAAGTTGATGAAGTGATAGATGAGTACGGAGTAATTGGTGTTGAGTTCCTTCGCCGCAATCCACCAAGTACCAAGCACGTTTATTGCGCTTCCGAATAGCGGTTGCGCTAACGTTTCGTGTTAATGTTGGCGTACCAGCGGAAGTACCTAGCGTTATGACTTCCATAGCTTATCGTTTTATTCTTTTGTTTTTACAAGGGTTCATGGTGTACTCGCGCTAGTGACTTTTAAAAAGTCTAATGAACGCAGTTGTAAATCAGCTTGGACTTTGTCATCTTTTAATTGACGAATTCTTATAGGAAAAAAGTCTCTATTTTTATCAAGCCAAATTTCCGTTACTCGGGGGCTATTAGAGCGCATCCGTTCAACTTTGATTGTTTCATATTCTAGTGCGCCAATTTTAATGAATTCCGAGCCTACTATTTTGATATCATAAGACTTTACTTCCCCTTTCTTTGTAATGAGGTATGTATCAATAGGTTTTTCATGAAAAATATCGGCGCGTACTTGTAAAATTTGAGAAACTTGCTCAAGAACAGGCTTCTTGTGAGGTACCTCCCATTGGCGGCCGTCAAAACTCCCTTTTTCTAAACCGCTTTTCCAATCAATGCTGAACTCCCCCGTTCGTTTATTTTTGAAAGGCCGCTTTTCTTCTATAGTTTGTTTAAGAGGCATTAATTGCGATGAATTTATTTGAAAAATAATACTTTCTGAACGCTTATCTTCAAATAATAGCAACTTGGCATGGCTTGAAAAAATCAGTTCATAGCGATTTTCCGCTAGCTTTTTAAGCTCGCGATATGCTGTTCCTACCTTTTTCCCGTTATAAAAGCCGTCATATTCAGCTTTATAAGGAAGCAACAATTGGGCGGGAAAGTTCATGCTTTCATGCGTTGTTTCGATGCTAACTCGTGTATTTTTTTTAGAGGGATATTCAACGCTGGGTAAGGGCTGAATTGCAAAAGCTTCTTTCATTAGCAATACAACCCAAGCACAAAACACTACTAAAAATACGGCAAACGCTTTAGTCAGTATTGTCATTAGGCTTAGATTCCAAAGTTTTAGTGTTCGGATTCCATTGCAAGGGGCATTGATAGTAACTATCACCATTTAACACAATAGATGTTTCAGGTGCATTGTGCCTCAAAGAAACTTTATTTTCGCTGAATAGTATCAAGACGTGAGGAAGTAATTCATGTTCCAGGCTTTGGACACGACAACGCAAAGATGCTTCATTGTCTTCGGGATAGTGAATCTGTGTTTTTGACTGAGCAATAACTGGGCCACCATCTAGCTCAGGAGTAACAAAATGAATGGATGTTCCATGGAAGGTGTCATTGTTTTGTATTGCTCGTGAGAAAGTATTAAGGCCCTGATATTTGGGAAGTAGTGATGGATGGATATTGATCATATTTCCTTGATATTTTAGGACAAAATCTTTGGTTAAAATCCGCATGAATCCCGCTAGTACTATCAAGTCAGGATCAGCTTTATCAATAAGTGTTGATAAAGCTTCATCGAATGACTCTCTAGAAGTGAACAACTTATGATCCAGGGTGTGTGTGGCAATATTGTGCTCTTTTGCTCTTGTTAAACCATAAGCATTGGGCCGATTGGCAATGACGCATGTGATTTGGGCATTGAGCTTTTTGGCAGCAATGGCATCAATAATAGCCTGCAAATTACTGCCATTTCCTGATATAAGTACAGCCAGAGACAAGGGTGGGTTTTTAGATAGCATATTTTCTTTTAGATAACTTATTATCTTTACAAAACTTTGGAGATTAAACAATCTCAACGCAAGAAGTGTCGATGTCAGTGCTTTCCGAAACATTACCAATGATCCAAGCTTTTTCTCCGGCCTCTGTGAGTAGCTGTAACGTTTTTTCAGCTTGGTTTTTATTTACTGCTATGACCAATCCCACTCCACAATTGAAAGTTCGATACATTTCATCACGCTCAATGTTGCCTTGTTCTTGCAACCAATGAAAAATTTGAGGCATTTCCCAAGACCTGCTTTGGATAATTGCTTTTGAGCCATTAGGCAAAACGCGAGGAATATTTTCAAGTAGTCCGCCTCCAGTGATATGACTAATGGCATGGACGGGAACTTGCTTAAGTAATTTCAGTATCGAGCGAACATAAATTTTGGTAGGTTGCATCAAATGATCAATTAAACGTGAATCACCGAAGGCTTGCGTAACGTCAATATTTTGTATTTCAATGATTTTGCGTATCAATGAATAGCCATTTGAATGGGGACCTGATGAGGCTAAGGCAATCAAAACATCTTCAGAGGTCACGAGAGAGCCATCAATAATGTCTGATTTTTCAACGATACCTACACAAAAACCAGCGAGATCATAGTCTGAACCTTCATACATACCGGGCATTTCTGCAGTTTCACCGCCAGTTAGTGAACAGCCTGCTTGTAAGCAGCCTTCACCAATACCTGATACCACCTCAGCCGCTATATCAATGTCTAGTTGACCAGTAGCATAATAGTCTAAAAAATACAAAGGCTCTGCGCCTTGCACGATGAGATCGTTCACACACATAGCCACGAGATCGATGCCTACACTATCGTGCTTATTGTGTTCGATTGCCAGTTTGAGCTTGGTACCAACGCCATCGGTTCCAGAAACTAAAACGGGTTGTTGGTACCCTGTTGGTAATTCAAAACAGGCACCAAAACCACCTACATCAGCAAGTACTTCAGGACGGCGTGTTTTTTTGGTGACGGATTTAATACGCTCAACTAGAGTATTTCCGGCGTCAATGTTGACACCTGCATCACGGTAAGTGAGAGGTTTTCTCGAGTCTTGGTTGGATTCTGACACGGTTTTGTTCCAAAGTTAGGTGAACAGCAAAATGCGAGGGCGCTATTTTATCAATCTGTGAAGAGTGATGAAACCTTTTGGCGAACCTTCTGACATATTTTCGTTGTCAATTTTCTATGGAAAGTGGTAGGTTAGCCATTGAAATATTGATACTTAACCCGTCATGAAAGAATTTTGTTATATGAACCAACAAGTTTCAACGAATACTGACCGAGTAGGTCTTGCTTGGATTATAAAATGTTCACTATTTTTTGTGATGTTGCTCAACAAAAGTAAGCTATTTAGCTTACATGTTTTAGTCGTACTATCAAGTAGTATCTCATCCTTCAAAAAGTCTATGCTTATACATCGACTAAAATTTCTCGGATTTATGGGTCTTTCTCTAATCTATCAAACATCTATAGCTGCAACAGTAGAAAATTTATACAACACTGCGTGGCCAGTTGAAAATCAAACGCAAAACATTCGTGATCAAGCCATGTCGGAAGCCATGAGTGAAATCCTTATTCGCGTATCTGGTAGCCAAGACGTGCTGTCAATTTCTAGTATTCGTGATGCATTAGGGCGCTCAAATCGCTACATTTTAAGTTTTCACTATTCGCCAAATGAAAATATGCTCTTGGCTGACCCGCAAGAGTTTCCTTTATTACTCAATGTAAAATTTGATAAACGACAGATTAATCAATTACTGCAAAATGCTAGTGCTAAATTATGGAGTGAAAATCGCCCATTAATATTAGGCTGGGTGATGTATAGCGATATACAAAATGGCCGGCAATTAATTGATGAATCGGCAGCTTCTCCGATTACTGAGTTGTTCAAAGCTGAAAGTGGGCGTAGAGGTTTACCTTTTTTACTTCCTAGAAATGATTTAAATGTAACTAACAACTACTTACTCTCTGATATTTGGGGTCACTTTGAAGAACCTGTACGTGAAATATCTGAACCCTATGGTGCCAACAGCTTCTTAATGGTTAGCCTAGAGCAGCGCGATACTATTCGAAGCCGCTGGACGATTGTTGATGATTGTGGCAAGCGCCGTTGGGACTTTAGCAGTCAAAATGTTAGCGACCATATCAATGCCGGTATCGATGCAGTAGCAGATTTTTTAGGCGGTTGTTATAGTTTGGCCCTGAACGAGGTGAATGCCGAAACACTGAGTTTAGTCATTAGTCCTATTCGAAATGTGAAAGATTACGGCCTAATTATGAATACGCTTGAGAATTTAACCGCTGTGAAACATATTAATGTCTCAGAACTTGGCAATCAAAACTTACGCTTGTCGGTTAGTGTGAATGGTTCAGAAACCGATTTAAAAAATGCGATAAAGCTTTCAAGACGATTGCTGTTGCGCGATGAACTCGGCGTTGCTGTTGATGGACAAAGACAACTCGTTTACGAGTGGGTACCGTGAGTCTGAAACAATTGCCAAATATTTTAACGGTTGGGCGAGTTTTACTCGTTCCTCCCTTTGTCTGGTTGTTATTTGCTCAAGATTTTCAATGGGCCTTGTTGCTATTTTTTGTTGCAGGACTTTCTGATGGCGTTGATGGTTTTCTTGCTAAGCATTACGGTTGGCACTCACGTTTCGGTGCTATCACTGACCCATTAGCGGATAAACTTCTGATGGTTAGCGCTTATACCACCTTGGCATTTTTAAGCTATCTTCCCTTTTGGTTGTTATTTGCAGTGCTTGCTCGTGATATTGTGATTGTTGCGGGAGCGACTGTCTATCACTCCATTATTGGACCTTTTATAATGACTCCATCATTGCTGAGTAAAACCAATACATTTTTTCAAATTTTCTTGGTGTTATTGGTTCTCATTGAGCTGGCTTATAATGTCATCGCAGAAGTTGTTATCAAGGCCATAATATGGTTAGTCTTTGCGTTGACAGTATCGAGTGGTGTCCATTACGTTGTGGCTTGGAGCCGTAAATTCTTGCAGGAAAGGCGGAGAAGTGCCAATGACTGAATCTTATAAGTGGCGTATCCTTTTTGCCGGTTTGTTCGTGGGTTGGGTTTTCTACTTGCTTATGCCTGTGTTGACGCCATTTCTGATCGGAGGATTACTTGCATACTTAGGTGACCCCATTGTTGATCGTTTAGAAGCTCGCAAAATACCGCGTTCTTTGGGAGTCTCTATTGTTTTCTTCTTAGTGGCTTTGATGACTCTGTTATTGCTAATCGTGATTATTCCTGTCCTTACTTATCAGATGCAAATTGCTATTTCTCAAGCCCCACTGATAATTACTTGGTTACAGAACGATGCTGTTCCTAATATTCTTGAACGTTTGGGTGTTGAGTCTGATATTAATTTAGAGCTTATGAGCAAAGCATTACAAGATAATTGGCAAGGTGCCACGGAGGTCGCTGCCAAATTTTTGAAAGCCCTATTTTCCTCAAGCGCTCACGTGATTTTGTTATTAAGTAATCTGGTATTAATTCCTGTCGTCGCTTTTTATTTACTGAGAGATTGGGATATTTTAGTGGCGCAGATCGATCGACTTTTGCCACGTACTATTCGTCCAACAGTTGTTAAAATCACCCAAGAATGTGACGAAGTCATCGGACAGTTCCTTAAGGGACAACTTCTGGTTATGTTTTCGCTAACTATTATATACTCTGTTGGTTTAACACTCGTTGGATTAGATGTCGCCCTCATGGTAGGAATCTTATCTGGAGCGGTAAGTTTTGTACCTTACCTTGGAACAATTATTGGCATTCTAGCAGCAACAATAGCAGGATTAGTTCAATACCAAGGCGAAATTGCTTCATTAATACCTATATTTATTGTTTATGGTGTTGGTCAATTGATAGAAAGTTACGTTTTAACACCGATGATGGTTGGTGATAAAATTGGTTTACACCCAGTCGCTGTAATTTTTGCTATTATGGCGGGGGGCCAACTCTTTGGATTTGCTGGGGTATTACTGGCCTTACCGATTGCTGCTGTAATAGTGGTACTTCTAAGACATGGCGTTGGGCGCTATTTACGCAGTGGCTTGTATGGAGCAATGAAAAATGGCTAGTCGAAACAGTGCGAGAGATTTTTCCCAACTTCCGCTGAGCTTCAAGCTTGTAGAAGATATTACATTGGACAACTTTATTGTTGGTGATAACGATGAAATACATTATATGCTATCACATTTCATCGGTAGTGATTTATACCAGTCACTATATCTCTGGGGAGTTTCGGGTAGCGGTAAATCACATTTATTGCAGGCTGTTTGTCAATTGGCTGCCGAAAAAGAACTCATGAGCTCTTATCTACCCTTGAGTGAAAGCATAGCTGTTCCTGATTGGTTAGATGGTATGGAAACTTTTGATTTAGTATGTCTTGATGATTTGCACAAGGTGGCCGGTAATAAAGAATGGGAACAAGCATTATTTCATTTTTACAACCGTCTTAAGGATGCTGGTGGGCAACTATTGATGAGTGCTGACCAAGCTCCTCAAGGTTTAGGCGTCCAACTCCCTGATCTACTTTCTCGTTTGTCTTGGTCTGCGGTCTATAAACTGAATGAGTTAGACGACGAGGGTAAATTGCAAGTGATGAAAGACCGTTCATGCGTAAAGGGTATACCCTTGACCGATGAAGTTGCCAGCTTTATTCTAAAGCGTGTAGGTCGAGACTTAGAACAAATTTTGACAACACTTGAGCAGCTCGATCACGAAAGTCTGGTTCGTAAGCGCAAAATTACCATTCCATTTGTACGTGAAATAATGGGTTGGTAAATACTAAATTGTCTTTACTCAGGTTTTTCTAAAAACCCATTTATTTTTATGGAGTAAGCTCCTCTCTTAAGGCCAGTAAACTTTGTTTTGCATGTCTAAGGTGAGGTATAACAATAGAACCTCCAACAACTAATGCAACGCTCATTGCCTCCTCAATCTGCTCATTGGTTAGCCCCGATTTCACTGTCTCTTCAACATGGTAGTCTATGCAGTCATTACATCTCAGTACCAGCGAAGCCACCAAACCTAAAAGCTCTTTAGTTGATTTATCCAGCGCTCCTTCTTTATAGCATTGAGTATCCAGGTTAAAGAATCGCTTGATAACTTTATTGTCAGTATCAAGTACAACTTCGTTACCTTTTTTTCGTCTTTCTCGGAATTGAATAAATTCATCAAGTTCTGGGCTATTACTTTTATTCTCGTTCATCTTTTTCCTCTAGGTTTGACTATGCTTTCTGGACTCAACCAAAACTATACTGTTATAACTGAGTATAACTAAGCCCCATTGCTCTAGAATGCTTGTTAAATAATGATTTTATACACCATTATGCCGTTTAAAAAACAGATATGGTGGTTGATCACCAATTTTTAAATGTTTAATTGAGAGAAGACTCAGCCGTGAAGAAACACTTTGACCGAATTGACAGGCTTCCCCCGTATGTTTTCAATGTGATTGGCGAGCTCAAGATGCAAGCGCGTGCTGCAGGGGAAGATATCATTGATTTTAGTATGGGCAACCCGGATAGCGCCACGCCTGAACATATCATCAACAAATTGGTTGAAACTGCAGCGAACCCTCAAACGCACCGTTATTCCTCCTCAAAGGGTATTGAGCGCTTACGATTAGCTATGGCTGAATGGTACCAGCGGCAATATCAAGTTGAACTTAACCATGATTCCGAAGTGATTGTTACCATCGGCTCAAAAGAAGGAATAGCGCATTTAGCATTAGCAACCTTGCAACGTGGCGATACGGTTTTAGTACCAAGCCCCGCTTATCCGATCCATCCTTACGGTGTCGTTATTGCTGGTGCGGACGTTCGGCATGTGCCTCTCAGTGAAAACATCAATGCTTTTATTGACTCTTTAGAAGAGGCAATTGCGAATAGCTGGCCAAGGCCAAAAATGCTTATATTGAATTTTCCTGCCAATCCAAGTACTCAATGTGTAGAGCTTGATTTTTTCCAGCGTATTGTCGATTTGGCAAAAGCACATGAGATCTGGATAGTGCATGACTTAGCCTACGCTGAATTAGTCTATGATGGTTATCGAGCCCCTTCAATTTTGCAAATACCGGGAGCTAAAGACATAGCTGTAGAATTTTATTCGTTATCCAAAAGCTATAACATGGCGGGTTGGCGGGTTGGTTTTTGCTGTGGAAACCCTATACTAATCGGTGCGCTCACTAAGCTTAAATCTTATTTGGATTATGGTATTTTCACGCCTATTCAAGTTGCAGCCATTGAAGCATTGTCTGGACCGCAAGATTGTGTTGAAGATATTCGCCAGATGTATCAAAAACGAAGAAACGTACTTTATGAGGGGCTTAATCAAATAGGTTGGTCGGTGCCTCTTCCTAAAGCGACGATGTTTGTCTGGGCAAAAATTCCTGACGCATTCAATCATATGGGGTCATTAGACTTTGCGAAGCAACTTTTAAAGGAAACCAATGTCGCAGTGTCTCCTGGCATAGGTTTCGGCCAATACAGTGATAATTATGTGCGTTTTGCGCTGATAGAAAACGAACAAAGAACCCGACAAGCCCTAAAAAATATTAAAAGTATGCTAAAAAATAACAAAAGAACTAAGAGTAATGTCTTTAATATCGAGTATGTGAGCACAAGAAGCGACAATGACAAACAAGAAAAATACACTTTTGAACAAGTCGTCTTAGAGGGTCTCGCTAGAGATGGTGGGCTGTTTATACCCAAAGTCATACCGAATGTACAAGAGCGTTTTCAGCGTTGGAAAATGTTGAGTTATCAACAGTTAGCGTTTGAAATTTTTCAACTTTTTACTGGAGAATCTATTCCAAAAGATGATCTACGTGAACTTGTGCAAAATAGTTACAACACATTTTCACATCCAGACATTACGCCTATCACACATACCAAACAAGTTTCATTAGTTGAGCTTTATCATGGTCCAACACATGCTTTTAAAGATGTTGCTCTACAATTTTTAGGAAATCTTTTTTCCTATTTTCTTCGCAAAAACCAAAGACAACTTAATATATTAGGAGCAACGTCGGGTGATACTGGCAGTGCTGCTATAACAGGGGTAAGAGGTAAAACAGGTATTAATATATTCATGCTCCACCCTAAAGACAAGATCAGTAAAGTCCAAGAGCAACAAATGACAACCGTATTGGATGAAAACGTATTCAATATTGCTATTGATGGCACTTTTGATGATTGTCAAAATATTGTTAAAGCATTGTTTAGTGACTTAGATTTTAAAGATAAACTTCAGTTAGGCGCAGTCAACTCTATTAATTGGGCTCGAATACTGTCACAGGTTGTTTACTACTTTTATGCAACATTGCGTTTTCAGGAAGCAAATCCAAAAAAACCAGTGATTTTTTCTGTACCAACTGGTAATTTTGGCGATATTTACGCAGGATATATTGCCACAAAAATGGGTTTGCCAATTAACAAGCTTATCATTGCTACCAATGAAAACAATATTCTTGAGCGCACATTAAAAACGGGTTGCTACAAAGTAACAGAAGTACAAGCGACGTTAAGTCCTGCCATGGATATTCAGGTATCCAGTAACTTTGAACGCTTCTTATATGATCTGTGTGGTTACGATGGTTCCATAGTAAGAGCAAAAATGGCTGAATTAAAAGCTTATTCACAATATCAACTGAGTGAAACTCAATTGTTAAAAGCTCAACAATTTTTTGTGGCGTATAAAGTTAGCCAATCAGAAACTTTAGCGACTATTAAAGCATTGGCTGAAGAAGGTATTGTATGTGACCCTCACACGGCAGTAGGGGTTGCTGCAGCAAAAAAATATACCGACGATAGAGTGATTTGTCTAAGTACTGCTCATCCGGCTAAATTTCCAGATAGCGTGCATCAAGCCATAGGTATATTGCCTGAAAAAACTGCAAGTATCGCAGCGCTTGAGGGTTTACCGCAACGTTGCGATAGCTTACCCGCAGATGTCAATGTGATTCGTCAATATATACAAGAAAAATTACAGAATTGATAAATTGATATTTCGAGATTGATACTTTTTTATTTCATAAGATTTTTATTGTATGCTTGTCCTGCATTATTAGGATGAGAAGGTTTCTTTTAAAGAATTGATTAAAAATTAACAAAGTATTTCTTATCTGTTTTTGATCAACATTAAAAGTACTTACAACTGAAAAAACTATGGAATAAATTCATGAAATGGTTCGCTTATTTTTTCATATTAACAATTACTATAACGAGTGGTGTGGGGGCTTCATCGGCTAACAAACACACAAAAATTCCAGCGGAAGCTTTTGCTAGATTTCCCACCTACGAAGTTGTCAAAGTATCACCTGATGGCAGGTATTTCGCCGCTACAATACCTTCAGGTGAACAAACGGGTATTGCTATTATAGCGTTAGATGGGTTGAAACCTAAGCAATATTACAAGTTGTTGCGACACGAACACGTAGATTTCTTTGATTGGGCCACCAACAATAAAATCATTTATTCTCGATCCTTAAGAGTAGGTACAAATGATAAGCCTCATACCTACGGTGAAATTTTTGTTATTGATTTAGAAAACAATCAAAATAAAATTTTATTTGGACAAAGAGCAAGTCAGACTAGTACGGGTTCCAGAATAAAAAAAACATCTGGAACTTATAAGAAAGCAATGGGTGAAGTGCTTTCAATGATGTCAGATGATCCTAAAAATATATTGATTTCATCACGGAAAATTGTGGGTAAAACACAAGATATCGACAGAGCTTTTACGATTTATAGGCTTAATGTTAAATCTGGTAAGCTCAATAGAGTAGCGAGCACACCTTTTGGCAATCTTGATATTATTGTGACTCATGGTGGCATAGTGAAGTATGCCTATGGTCGAGATAAACAATCAAAATACCGAGCCTTTAAATTTGTCGATGAAAATTGGCAAGAAATTCAAAAAGACGATATTTTATATCACTACAAACCCTTATCAACTAATGCTGATGGTAGTATCTCCTACTTCTTAGATCGAAAAACGAATACAACAGCCCTCTACGCATTTGATGAAGAGAAAAAATCTTTAGCAAAACTTTTCCAACATCCGAAGCTTGATGTCGATAATTTTTTATTTGACCCAATGACTAGAGATATCATCGGTGTCAGAATGATGCCAGGCAAACCGAAAACTATTTACTTTGATAAAAAGCAAAAGACAAGCAAAATATTAAATGGATTATCAAAAGCATTTAAAGGAGAGACTGTAAATCTCGAGTCTAGTACAAGAGATGGTAATCAACTCATTATTACTGTGAGTTCTGATAAAAATTCAGGCGATTATTTTTTGTATGACCAAAAAAAGAAAGATGCTCGTTGGTTACTGGCTAAAAAAGAGTGGCTTAATCCCGATTGGTTGGCGGAAGTGGAGCCAGTGACTTTTGAGGCCCGAGATGGCGAAAGTCTTCACGGTTACATTACTTGGCCGAAACATCTGACGCAGAATAAATTACCCTTAGTCGTCAATGTACATGGTGGACCATTTGGAGTTCGGGATAGATGGCGTTATGACAGTGAAAATCAATGGTTAGCGAATAATGGGTATGCTGTTTTACAAATCAATTATCGAGGTTCTGGTGGCTATGGAGCAAACTTTGAAGAAGTTGCTTATCAAAAGCGCTCGACACTGATTCAAAATGACATTCTTGATGGAACGCGTTGGGCTGCGCAACTGAAAAAAATTGATTCAGATAAAATTTGTATTATGGGCTGGAGTTTTGGAGGTTACTCTGCTGTGATGGCTCCAATTAAAGCGCCTGAGTTGTTTAAATGCAGTGTAGCTGCAGCTGGCCCATACGATTTGGTTTATCAGTCACAAAACGCAGATTACGCTGAAATTAAATCATTACGCGGAGAAATTGAAGAAGCTTATAGCTCGGATGTCAAACTCTTAAAAACTGAATCACCACTAACTTACATTGATGATTTCAATGTCCCTGTTTTCATTATTCATGGCGGAAAAGACCAAAGAGTGCCTCCACAACATGCTTATCTTTTAAGGGATGCACTAAAAGCAAGAGATAAACCTTATGAATGGCTTTATAAACCTACAGAAGGTCATGGCTTTTTCGATATTGAACATCGTGAAGAATACTACAAAAAACTGGTAGTGTTTCTCGACAAACACTTAAAACCTTGATTCAACCTTCATACGATGAAGAAGTTGGTTTTTTACGATCATTGGTTGGCAGGGAGGCCAGCGATAGTGTAGGATGTTTGGCTCGATGATTTTTAACGATTCGCATTTACATCTAAAATATATGGGAGAAACCAATGACGAATACAAATCCCTGGATAGTACTTAAGTTTGGGGGCACGAGTGTTTCAACGGCTAAAAATTGGGCAACTATTGCTAAGGTTGTGAAACAAAAGTTAGAGAATAAAGCTCGAGTTTGTATCGTTCATTCGGCGTTAAGTGGAGTTTCCAATCAATTGGAGGAAGCTCTCAATCGTAGTGTTTCCAATGAGCATATCGATGTTGTGAATGCTATACGAGAACAGCATGTAACATTGGCAACAGAGTTGGGCCTTACTGCTGAGCCTCTCTTAAATGCCTATTTCGAGATTTTGGAGCATACCTTACAAGGCATATCACTCGTGGGAGAATACAGTCCACGTACCCAAGCGAAAGTCGTCTCTCTCGGCGAATTGATGTCAACAACTTTGGGTGCTGCCTACTTACAACGTGAGCTCAGTGTAGCTGCGTACTGGTTAGATGCCCGCCATGTCCTAAAGGCAGAGGGAGATGTCCTTCTAGGTGATGAAAAACATTACTTGAACTCTACATGTGACTTTCAACCAGAACCAGAGTTACAACGAGTTTTTAAAGAAAATGGTCCTTTGGTTATCACGCAAGGATTTATTGCTAGTAACATTGATGGCGAAACTGTACTGTTAGGGCGGGGCGGCTCGGATACTTCAGGTGCTTATTTTGCAGCTAAACTGGAAGCCAAATCCTACGAAGTATGGACAGATGTTCCTGGTATGTTTACAGCAAATCCTCGAGCTATTCCTGCTGCTCGTTTGATTAAACACATTTCTTACGATGAAGCACAAGAAATCGCAACGACAGGCGCGAAAATTCTTCATCCACGCTGTATCCATCCTGTCAGAGAACGCAAAATACCCACTAAAATTTGCAGTACGCCCCAGCCTGAACTTGAAGGTACATTAATTACGGATGATGTGACCGGTGTAGCCCAAGTGAAAGCTATATCAGCACGAAAAAATGTCATTCTCATCTCAATGGAAACCGTAGGGATGTGGCATCAAGTTGGATTTTTGGCCGATGCATTTGCCTATTTTAAGCAGTTTGGTTTATCGGTGGACTTAGTATCTACCTCAGAATCGAGTGTGACGGTTTCTTTAGATCCATCTGCTGGAAAAATAAAGCGACAGACTTTAGAGCATTTGCAACGTCAGTTGAGTACTATATGTCGAGTTAGTGTACTTGAAAACTGTGCAGCAGTCTCTATCGTGGGACACAATATCCGCACCATACTCCATAAATTGGCGGATGCTTTTGAAGTTTTCCATGAGCATAAAATTCATTTATTATCACAAGCCGCTAATGATTTGAACTTGACGATTGTTGTTGACGAATTGCAAGCGGATCGGTTGGTCCAACAGCTCCATGAGATTTTTATCACGCAAAATGCAGATAGCAGTATTCTTGGCTTAGCTTGGGAACAAATTTTTGCGAAAGTCTCTGAAGAAAAGACCGCGATTGCAAAGGCTTGGTGGCAACGCCAGGCTGCTGAACTTATCGCCTTAGCCAAGCAGCACCAACATGCCTATGTTTATCATTTGCCAAGTGTGCAAGGTGCGATTGACCAATTACAAAGTTTGTCTTCTATAAAGCGCGTTTTTTACGCCATTAAAGCTAATGCTCATCCTGAAATCTTACAGCGTGTTTATGACGCCAATATGGGCTTCGAATGCGTAAGTCCAGAAGAAATTGAGCACGTATTAGCACTATTTCCAAGCTTAGACAAGCAGCGCATATTGTTTACACCAAATTTTGCTCCGCGAGAAGAGTATCAATATGGCATAGAAAAAGGCGTGATATTAACGTTGGATAACCTCTATCCTTTACAGGCTTGGCCTGAAGTCTTTAAGGGTAGAGACATTCTTATTCGAATCGATCCTGGCAAGGGGCAGGGGCATCATGAGCATGTCAAAACAGCGGGTAACCAGTCAAAATTCGGTGTACCGCTTTTCCAAATGGATGAATTAGTAACAGCAGTAAAACAAACCGATTGTCGAGTGATTGGTTTACATTCACATTCGGGGTCTGGCATTTTGGATCACGAAAATTGGAAAAATACCGCATTAACACTAGTCAAGGTTGCTGAAAACTTTCCTGACGTTAAATACCTCGATCTTGGTGGTGGATTGGGCGTACCTGAAAAGAACTCTGACGTCGCATTGAATTTTGCTGCCCTCGATGGTGTATTAAGCGAAGTGAAGAAAGCTTTTCCTCAGTATGAATACTGGTTGGAGCCAGGACGCTTTTTGGTAGCGCAATCTGGTGTGTTATTAGCCACTGTGACACAAACAAAAGGAAAAGAAGGCCACAAATATGTTGGAATCAGCACAGGTATGAACTCACTCATACGTCCAGCTCTTTATGGGGCACATCATGAAATTGCAAATTTGACCAAACTGAATCAAGCCGCCTGCGAAACGGTTGATATTGTTGGACCTATTTGCGAGACTGGTGATAAATTAGGCGTTGACCGTCATCTTCCCATGACAGAAGAAGGCGACATTATTGCAATAGCTAATACCGGTGCTTACGGCAAAGTAATGGGCTCAATGTATAATCGGCGCGAATCAGCACGAGAATTTGTGTTGACAGAGTAATTCAAAGACTTTGACTTGAATAATGGATTAATCAGTTATTTAAAATAGCTACTGCAACATTGTCAGAAAAGTCTCGTGAATATAGCTTGACTCATTGATGATATCTGTTAGCCTAAGATTATTATTTTTGGAGAGAATACAATGTATAGTGTACGTGCAAAAATCTGGTGGTGGCTACATTCTTAAATAGGAGTGGGCAATGCCGTGCACGAGCACTTATTAGTAAAAAGCCCGCGAAAGCGGGCTTTTTTGTTTTTGTATTTTGCTTATGGGAATAACTTATTGGTATCGTAGGAAAATTAAACGTGTGTAAATGCTTATTTCAAGATAGCTTTTGGTGGTGGTTCTGCTTAATAGAGTAGGGTTTTTCCGTTTTAATTTTAACCTAAGGAAACCCGCTCAACGGCGGGTTTTTTTTAAACAATAATTTGAGCAAGGTAGAGATGATAATTATTTTAAAACCTGAGACCACGCATGAAGATGCGAAACAGCTCGTAAAACTTATAGAAGATCATGGAGTGAAGCCGCTTTTGATGCCAGGAATAGAGCGACTTGTTATTGGTGCCATCGGAGAAGAATCAGCGTTAAAGCGCTTAAGCACGTTACCTAGTACATTAATTGAAGCGATAAAACCAGTTACTACTCCTTATAAATTAGTGAGCAGAGAGTTTCACGCACATGATACTTTGGTAAACATTAATGAACATTTTACCATTGGCTCAGAGGTGTTTTCAGTGATAGCGGGTCCCCGTACCGTTGAAAACGCTACGCAAATTGAGGATATTGCCACCATGGTAAAAGAAAGTGGCGCTTCAGGTCTGAGCGGTGGTACATTTAAACCGGGAAGCAGTCCTTACTCTTTTCAAGGCTTAGGGTATGAGGGATTGAAGTTGATGCGGGCGGCGGCTGATAAGAGTGGCCTAGCAATGATTTCTGAAGTCATTGATACACGTGATGTTGAAAGTATTAGCGAATATGTTGATATGTTCCAAATCGATGCCAGAAATATGCAAAACTACGCATTACTAAAAAGTGTTGGGCAAACCCAAAAACCTGTTCTATTAAAAAGAGGCTTATCAGCTTCGATTGAAGAATTTTTACTAGCGGCAGAATACATCTATAACGAAGGTAACGAAAATATTGTACTGTGTGAACAAGGAATTCAAACCATTGAAAATGCAGCTCGCAACACTTTGGACTTAAATGCTGTCGCTTATATTAAGACTAAATCACATTTGCCCGTCATAGTTGACCCATCTTACGGTACAACAATAAGAGAATTAGTAACACCCTTGGCTAAAGCTGCTATTGCATGTGGTGCTGACGGTTTGATGTTAGAAACACACCTGAAACTCAACGAAAGCGTTTCTGATGAATACCAATCTCTCACAGCCAATCAATTTAAACGCTTAATGTTGGAACTTGAGCCTTTTATTTCTGCAGCGGGGAAAAGATTATGACTACCTTTGTAAACACGAAACCTAAGGTTAAATCCTTAAGTGTTAAAGTGGATTGTCAGCATGACCCTTTAAATATTTTTTATCACCTGACTTATCAAGGCAAAAAAAAATCAACCATGCTATTAGAGTCTAGTGAAATAGGATCGAAACATGCAGAAAAAAGCCTTTTGGTTCTGTCTTCTGTGTTGCGAATTGTTTGTGTTGAACGGCAAGTAACGCTATCAGCACTTAACGCTAACGGTGTTCAAGCTCTTAAATTGTTAAAGTTAAATTTGACTGATGATGAGACTTCTTCTTCAGATGAACATCTCACATTAAGTTATGAAGAAAATGATCGCAATCAAGATGAAGAAGGACGGCTATTTTCGCGCTCTCCTGTTGATGTTCTGAGAAAAATACAACAAGTTTTTGGTAAATCTAATGAGCCTTATTCAAGCTTTTTATGTGGTTTATTTGGTTATGATTTGATAGAAACCTTTGAAACCTTACCTGAGGTTAATACGGGAGAAGCTGATACACCCAACTATGTGTTTTATCTTGCTGAAACCTTATTAGTTATTGACCATAAACGTTACAGTGCTCGATTAATTGGTAATGTGTTTGATGGAGAAAATCAAGAAGCTTGCTATTTTGATATGAGTCGTACGCTAGCTGATTTAAAACGGCAAATTGAGTCTGTAAGTGAAGGAACAGTATTTGCATTGCCGGATTTAAATACCCATACACAAAAACAATCCGTAGCCGTTGATGTGAGTCGTTCCGAGTATAAATCCGTTGTTGGTGCTATGAAGCAAGAAATTGCTAAAGGAGAGGTTTTTCAAATTGTTCCTTCAAGGACATTTAGCTTACCTTGTACTCATCCTTTTCTGAGTTATCGAAAACTCAAAAGTTTAAATCCCAGTCCTTACATGTTTTTTATGAACGATGATAACTTTCAATTATTTGGCGCATCTCCAGAAAGTGCTGTTAAATATGAAGAGTCTTCGAGACATGTTGAAGTCTACCCTATCGCAGGCACCAGACCTCGAGGTAAATATCATGATGGTCAATTGAATTTAGATCTCGATGCTAAAATTGAAGCCGAACTGAAAATGGATGAAAAAGAGGTAACGGAGCATCTCATGTTGGTTGATCTTGCGAGAAATGATATTGCTCGTATATCTAAGCCGGGCTCTCGTCATGTGCCTGAATTACTCAATGTGGATAGATACTCTCATGTTATGCATTTGGTTTCACGAGTTAGAGGGGAACTGCGAAATGAATTGGATGCGCTTCATGCCTACCTGGCTTGTATGAACATGGGAACTTTAGTGGGCGCACCTAAAATAAAAGCAGCCGAAATTTTGCGTCGTGTCGAAAAAAAGCGTCGTGGGGCATATGGTGGTGCCGTCGGTTATCTGGATGGCGAGCGTAATATGGATACCTGCATCGTTATACGCTCAGCATTGATTAAAAATCAAATGGCTTATATTAAAGCAGGGGCGGGTATTGTTCATGACTCAGATCCAGACGCTGAAGTTACAGAAACATTAAATAAAGCTATGGCGGTCATTAAAGCGATCGCAGAAGCGCATCATTTTGATATTCAAATTGATGATGAGGTATCAGTATGAATTCATACGAAAAAAATATGCATATCTTATTTATTGATAATTATGATTCATTTACCTACAACTTGGTTGATGATTTATTGAAGTTAAACTATGCCGTCACTGTATATCGTAATGATGTTTCTTTGGATTTAATTGACCGATTTGTTGCTCAACACCCAAAAACCGTTTTGGTGCTTTCTCCTGGTCCTGGTCATCCTGCTGAGGCAGGTAAGCTAGTGGCAATCGTTAATCGATTTAAAGGGAAACTGCCAATGTTAGGTATTTGTTTAGGTCATCAAGCCATTGCTTTGAGTTACGGTGCACAAGTGACTCAAACCGATGTTATTGTTCATGGCAAAGCGAGTACGATTCAACTGGAATCTCATACTATTTTTTCTGATTTACCGAAAAACTTACGTATTGCACGTTATCACTCTCTTGTTGTAAGTGAATTGCCTTCGGAACTTAAAGCAATTGCACACTTTGAAGAAATTATCATGAGTTTTGTTGATGACCATCATCGAATCGTAGGTTTTCAGTTTCATCCCGAATCTATTTTAAGCACACAAGGCTATCAATTATTACAACAAACTATCCATTGGTTACAGCAACATTTCTAGAGTTTTTAACAAAATTTTAACGCATTAGAGGAGAAAGTATTGATGTTAGCATTATTGGATAAGCTCTATCTTGCTGAGGCATTAACACAAGAAGAAAGTAATCAGCTCTTCCATGACATTGTGAATGGTGACATGGATGTTATTACTATGACCGCAGCAATTATTGGTCTAAAAATAAAAGGAGAAACTCCCCAAGAAATTGCTGGTGCTGCTCAGGCTGTTAGAAGGGCATGTCAATCATTCGCGAAACCAAGCAAACCGGTTGCGGATTCTTGTGGTACTGGAGGAGATGGATTAAAAACTATCAATATTTCTACTGCAGCATCTTTTGTAGCCGCAGCTTGTGGTATTCCTATGGCAAAGCATGGAAATCGTTCCGTATCTTCGCAGTGTGGTTCTGCAGATGTACTTGAAATGCTCGGTGTTAAAGTAGAACATGATGCCGAGGTAGCTGAGAAATGTTTGCAAGAACTTGATGTGTGTTTTCTCTATGCCCCTTTTTATCATCAAGGCGTACGTCATGCAGCACCTATTCGCAAAACGTTAGCAACACGTACAATTTTTAATGTCCTAGGTCCTTTGTCGAACCCAGCAAAACCAGAAGTTCAATTAATGGGAGTTTACGACCCGACATTATGCCGACCCATAGCCGAAACTCTTGCACATTTAGGTTGCCAACGAGCCATGGTGGTACATGGAGAAGGGCTGGATGAAATTGCTTTGCATGGTGTTACACAAGTGGCAGAAATGAATCAAGGCAAAATAACAGAATATACAATTGAACCTAGTGACTTCGGGATAGAGCGTGCTGAGCTTTCTGCAATTGTCGGAGGAGACGCGCAAGAAAATGCACAAGCTATTCGTGCTGTGTTGGCAGGTGAAGGTGACCTTGCTCATCGACATATCATTGCTATGAATACTGCTGCACTGGTGTACTTATACGGCATCAAAAACACGCTTAAAGAAGCCATGGATTTTACTTTAGACATTTTGCATCAAGGTAAAGCCTTGAAAAAATTAGAGCAGTTGGTGGAGATGACCAATGGCTAAAAGTGTACTTGATACTATTGTGGAACGACGCAAAGAACGCATAGAAATCGATAAAACCAGACTACCTATAGCTCTAATAGAAGAGCAATTAACTGTTTCCATGCGGAGTTTAGAAGAAGCATTACGTAAGCCTGGACCACAGTTTATCTTGGAATGTAAAAAAGCGTCACCATCTCGGGGATTATTACGCGAAGATTTTGATATAGAAAAAATCCTAACAGTTTACAACGACTATGCTGCTGCCATTTCAGTATTAACAGAACCGGATTATTTTCAAGGGGCTGATGCCAATCTAACATTAGTTAAGCAACAATCAAATAAGCCGGTTTTGTGTAAAGATTTTATTTTTGATGAATATCAGATTTTAAAAGCACGATATTACGGTGCGGATGCTGTGTTATTAATGTTATCGGTTTTAGATGACGATGATTATCGGTCATTACATAAAGTTGCAACAAAATGGCAGATGGATGTACTTACTGAAGTTCACACTGAAGAAGAACTTCACCGTGCTACGCAACTCGGCGCTAAAATTATTGGGATCAATAATCGTAATTTAAAAGATTTGAGTATTGATATTGAAACTTCAATGAAGCTGAGCGCGAAAAATACTTCTCGCTCACTATTAGTGTCAGAATCGGGAATCCAGTCCTATCAACACATCAAGCACTTAGCGTCAAGCGTTGACGCTTTCTTGGTAGGTAGCGCATTAATGAGTATACCAAATTTACGAAAAGCGTCTGCAGGTCTAACGCATGGCGATATTAAAGTGTGCGGCTTGATGCATGCGGATATTGCACAAATAGCAGCTCGTTCTGGGGCGCGTTATGGAGGGTTAATTTTTGCACCAAAATCTATTCGTGCAATTAGTGTTAAACAAGCCAAATTGATTACTGAAGCGGCTGATCTTGATTTTGTCGGTGTTTTTGTTAATCAACCTATACCAGAAATTGTGCAAACGGCAGCCTTGCTCAAGCTATTCGCTGTTCAACTTCATGGCCAAGAAAACGACGCCTATCGTGCGGAATTGCGTCGTGAATTACCTAAAGGTGTAGAAATTTGGCAGGCAATTCCAGGAAATGAAGTGGGCTCAATTGAGCTAGTGGCCTACGCTGATCGTACACTATTAGATTCAAAAGCTGGTGATGCTTTTGGAGGAACAGGCCAAGTTTTATCTTGGCAAGATATTCCTGAAAAAATAAAGCAAGATCAACGCTTTATACTTGCAGGCGGGTTATCCCCGAACAATATTATTGAAGCTCGACAAAATTTTTCTGGAATTTTAGATGTAAATTCTGGTGTCGAGTCGGTAAAGGGTTACAAGGATTCAGTAAAAATATCACAGCTTTTTGCGCAATTACGCGATGATTACGTGATTTAAGGTGAATAACACAAAAGTTTCAGATAATACTTAATTATTTTTTATTTAGAGCCCTCGCTATATGATTTGCTAAGGCCCTTAATTGTCAAAATTTGAGGAAAATAATGAAAGCTCTCCACTATAACCGTTACTTTGGTGACTATGGCGGCATGTACGTGCCTGAGATTTTAATGCCGGCTTTAACGCAATTAGAAGAAGCTTTTTTTAAAGCGCAAAATGACTCAGAATTTAAACATGAGTTTGCTACCCTTTTAAAGGAGTATGCGGGACGCCCAACTCCCTTAACGCTTTGTCGGCAGTTTTCACCTAACCCAAAAGTCAAAATCTACCTTAAACGCGAAGATTTATTACATGGTGGTGCACACAAAACCAATCAAGTGCTAGGTCAAGCACTTTTGGCTAAGCGTATGGGAAAAAATGAAATTATTGCCGAAACTGGAGCTGGGCAGCATGGTGTTGCAACCGCCATTGCCTGTGCTCTGCTCGGCTTAAATGCACGTATCTACATGGGAGCGAAAGATTGTGCTCGTCAGCAGCCCAATGTTTTTCGTATGCAACTTATGGGCGCACGCGTTATACCGGTCAGTGCTGGAAGTGGTACGCTTAAAGATGCTGTTAACGAAGCCATGAGAGATTGGTCCGCTACTTACAAAGATACGCATTATTTATTGGGAACAGCGGCTGGTCCTCATCCTTTTCCAACGTTAGTGCGTGAATTTCAGCGTATGATAGGTGAAGAAGCCAAAAAGCAAATATTAGAAAAAGAGACAGTATTACCTGACGCTGTGATTGCTTGCGTGGGTGGTGGCTCAAACGCTATTGGTATGTTTGCTGACTTCATTGAAGAGGAAAATGTACGCTTGATAGGTGTTGAACCCGGCGGAAAAGGCATTGACACTCATCATCACGGAGCAACATTGACGAAAGGTGAATCGGGCGTGTTACACGGTGCCCGCACTTATATTATGCAAACAGAAGAGGGGCAAATTGAAGAGAGTTATTCGGTTTCCGCTGGTTTAGATTATCCCGCAGTAGGTCCTCAGCATGCACATTTGAAAGATATTGGGAGGGCAGAGTATGTGGCTGTGACGGATGATGAAGCCTTGATAGCATTTAAGCGTTTATCTGAAACGGAAGGTATTATTCCTGCATTGGAATCAGCGCATGCATTAGCTTACGCATACAAATATGCACAAGAACAAACGGAGCCGAGTACGATTTTAATTAATCTCTCGGGTCGTGGTGACAAAGATCTGGAACACGTCAGGCGTGTATTAAAAAACCAAGAGGTAAATGAAAATGAGTAATCGTTATGGACCTGTGTTTCAACAGGTAGAAGCGCAAAACCGTATTGCGTTTATCCCTTTCGTCACGCTCGGTGATCCAGACATTGAGACCAGTAAGTCAATTATCAAAACCTTGATTGCTTCAGGTGCAGATGCGCTTGAGTTAGGTTTTCCTTTTTCTGACCCTATCGCGGATGGGCCAACTATTCAAAAAGCGTCCATAAGAGCCTTGGATAATCAAGTGACCATTGAACAGTCATTACAGTTGCTCAAAGAAATTCGTGAAGAATATCCTGATATTCCTATTGGATTACTCACCTACTGCAATTTGGTAATGCGCGGAGGTGTGGACGCTTTTTATCAACGCTTGTCTAAAATTGGTGTCGATTCCATTTTAGTCGCGGATGTCCCTTTGCTTGAAGCACATCCGTTTTTAGATGCGGCAAAAAAATATGCATTGGAACAAGTCTTGATATTGCCGCCGGACGCCAGCGATGATGTAGTACATTTAGTGGCTGAACATAGTCAAGGCTATGTATATATGTTAAGTCGTGCAGGTGTTACTGGCACTGAAGTGGTGGCGAGTATGCCTCCTGACTCCATGATCAATCGTTTAACCCAAATGAAATCCGCTCCGCCGGTATTAGGATTTGGTATTTCAAAAACTGAGCATGTTAAAGCAGCCAAAGCAGCCGGTGCAAAAGGTGCGATTTCAGGATCAGCCGTTGTAAGAATTATTGAAGAAAATGTTGATGATGTGCCTGTTATGTTAGAAAACTTATCTTCATTTGTTAAGGATATGCGACAAGCGGCGACCAGGTGATTGGAATAGACTTCTTGAGGAGTAGAGTGTTGACTTCTCAAGAACTCGAAATAATCATTAGGCATCTTTTTAATGTAATACTCATACAGAATTTCTCGATAAACTTGCGTAAATCACTTGATCTGAATTCCAGAATCTCAGAGACTGTTGGGATTGATAAAACAGGTCAAATAGCATTTAAAGAGTACTTAGGGAGGTTCACTTGAGTCGAAAAGCGTCATTTTGGTTACTCACTTTACTAGCTGTTGTTATCAGTTATGTGCCCTTCATCAATCAACCTTTTAATTGGGTTGAAACCTATTTTCATGAAATGAGTCATGGTCTTGCTAGTATTCTCACGGGTGGAAAATTCAATTCAATTCGAATTTACTGGAATGGTTCTGGATTAGCCTATTCTAGTGGAGGTATACGATTTTGGATTGCCTTCAGTGGCTATCTGGGTGCACAACTCATGGCTGTCTTGTTTTATGCGGCGGGTACGGTGAACTCATCAACTTTTCGTAGTGTGTTTACCTTTTTAACGTGTTTATCGGTTATTCTGGCTATAATTTTATTGTCAGGCAGTATTCAAACAACCATCATTCTATGCATTCTACTCGGGCTATTTACACTGCCTTTATTAAAATTCCAAAAAGAAACTCTAAAACTATTCATTCAGTTTATCGGTTTGTATGTATTACAGCGGGCCATTTTCAGTCCTATCTGGCAGTTGGGTGCTCCTCATAGTGATGCAACAGCTTTGGCATCTATCACAATGATCCCTGCTTTTTTCTGGATAGGTGTTTGGATTGCTAGCGGTGCCATATGCTTCTATTGGTTGATGAAGTTAAATCGTTAAAGTACCTAAACGAGCCTATTTAATTTTAATTGAAGAGAAGACTGATTATGTCAAAAATAAAGCGCTTAGTATCTGTGATGGGTAATCAACAAAAACTCGATGGTGGCGCTATGTTTGGTAATGTGCCTAAAGCCATGTGGGAACAATGGATAGAGACTGACGAGAAAAATCGTATTCCATTAGCTTGTCGTGCTTTATTAGTAGAAACAGATACACAAAAAATTTTATTCGAAACAGGTATAGGTAGCTTTTTCGAACCGAAATTTAAAACCCGCTACGGTGTTGTGGAGGATAATCACGTACTTATTGAAAACCTCAAACAGCAGTGTGATTTGCAGCCGGAGGATATCGATGCAATTGTGTTATCGCATATGCACTTCGATCATGCCGGTGGTTTATTAAGCGCCTATCAAGAGAATGTTGCTCCGGAATTAGTTTTTAAAAATGCTAAAGTTATTGTAGGTAAAGAAGCCTGGGAAAGAGCTTTACAACCACACTTTCGAGATAAGGCGTCTTTTTTGCCCCAGCTCAATCAATTATTACAAGATAGTGGTTGCTTAGAGATTGTAGGCGGAGAGCATTCAACGCTTTTGGGAGACTGGGTAACCTTCCATCGTTCACATGGACATACCCCAGGTATGCTCGTTTCAGAAATTAAAACACCGCAAGGCAAATTCATTTATGCCGCTGATTTAATACCGGGAGTGCCTTGGGTACACTTGCCCGTAACAATGGGGTATGATCGCTTTCCCGAAAAATTGATCGAAGAAAAACAATGGCTGTTAGATAAAGTGGTCGATGAAAATTCACGATTGTTTTTCACTCATGACTCAGAAGTATGCTCTGCACGTATCGTAAAAAACGAAAAAAAACGCTACGTGATTAGCGAACGGCAAAATAGCATTGATATTACCTTTTAACTTAATACCAGTAATTGTCTGGCTAAGGAGAAAATAATGGAATCGGTATCCTACAATGTAGGTGATTTAAACTTGGCAGGGCTTTATTGGAAATCGGAATCAGGAAATAAAACACCGATTATCGCTTTACATGGCTGGCTGGATAATGCGGCGAGCTTTCTTTCTGTCGCTCCATTACTTAAACCTCACTCAGTATTGGCATTGGATCAAATGGGCCACGGGTTGTCTTGTCATTATCAACCAGGCGCTGCCTATCACTTTATTGATGGTGTGACACATATTATTGTATTACTCCGACAGTTAGGTTTTGAAAAAGTTATCTTGTTAGGACATTCAATGGGAGGCGGCATTTCAACATTAATTGCAGCAGCAGCTCCAGACTTAGTTGAGGCAGTGATCTCTGTGGATGTGTTTGGGCCGTTAGTTTCCGAGCCCAGCAATGCTCTCGAAGATTTGCGTATGTCGGTTGAACAATTTGTCGCTAGTCAAAACAAGAAATCACCCTTTTATGATAGCGTGGATAGCGCGCTTGCTTTAAGAAATAAAATTGGTAACAACCAAGATGAAACCTTGAGAGATATTGTTGAGCGAGGCCTTGAAAAAACACCACAAGGCTATGTTTGGCGTACTGATCCTCGTTTGCGTGTGCACTCGGCTATTCGATTGACTGAAAAGCAAGTCCAAACTCAATTGAAAGGGGTTCAATGCCCTGTGCTTTATATCGAAGCCGATAATGGATTTAAGCATGCTAAACAACATTATTTAAAGCGCAAAGCTTGCTTAGAAAAAGTGGAAAAATTTGAAGTAGAAGGAGGACACCATGTCCATATTGAAAAACCGCAAGTGTGTGTCGATGCGATATTTTCTTTTTTAAACAAACATGGTGTAAATTGAAAAACGGCACGTCTCAAAATTCATTTTCTATAAAGATAATGAGTAATGATAATATTCGTTATCTTTAACATAACCTAATTTTTCGTAAAGTGCTTGGGCTTTGCGATTATCCTGCTGAGTGGAGAGTTCAAGTCGGACAGCTAGCGTCTCTGTTGCCAAATCTTTCGCTTTCTCCATCAATGCATTAGCCACGCCTTGTTTTCGTGCTTGTTCTACAACAAACAAATCATTCAGTATCCAGATTTTTTGCATCGATACCGAAGAAAAAGAAGGGTAAAGCTGCACAAATCCTACACTTGACCCATCGAGCTCGGCAATAAAAATTTTAGATTCTTGTTGCGCTAATCTCTTTGAAAGAAATTGTTTAGCATTAAGAATATCGCTATCTTGTCCATAAAATTGACGATACAGGTCGAATAAATGAGTCAGTTGATCAAGATTATTAGTTGTGGCAGAAAAAATTTTTAGCATGGAAGTTCCCTGTTTTTTATTTCGCTATTCAATAACGAATCTAAAGATAGAAAGCAAAGATACATGCTAGTTTTTAAGGCGTCTAGCAATGAAAATATTTTTGCTAGGCTACTCACTCAAAAGACGAGCCAAAGTACTTCTTACATCTTGAGGTTCGAAAGGTTTATCACAAACAGCAGACATACCTTCTTGCTGAATATTAGCCAATCGCGCATTATTCGACTCGCTGGTGACCATGAGAATAGGAACATGAGATAAGTGTGTATTCTGGCGAATATGTTGTATTAAAGCTTCGCCATCCATTTCTGGCATGTTGTAATCGGTTACTATCAAATCAAAAATCGATTCGTCGATGAGCTTGCTCGCTTCTTTTCCATTGTTTGCAGTTGTAATATGTTTAACGCCTAAACTTTCTAAAACACGCGCTATATGCTTTCTAGCGGTGTTACTATCGTCAACCAGTAATACACGAATATCTTCTATATCATAATGCTCTAAATCGAGCTCTTCGGCTTCAATAAAGTCAACAGTAGCGGCCAGTGCGCGTTTCAGTGCTTTTATTTCAAAGGGTTTAGGCAAAATAGCGACAACACCTGCCTGACGTACGGGATCTAGCGCTTTAAAACGGTTTTCGCTTGAAATAAGCATAAAAGGAATATGTTCCATCTTTTCTGATTGGCGTAACTTCATCACCAAGTCTGCTCCTGTCATTTCCCCTGAATATAAATTACTGATGACTAAATCAGGAATGAATGTTTGAAGGCGAATTAAAGCCTCTTCAGCTGAACCAACACCTTCTATTTTTTGGGCACCAGATTCTTCAAGCATCGACAAAATAATTTTGCGTTGCATCAGAGAGGGCTCAACAAGCAGTATCGAAAGATCGGATATACTGACGCTTTTCATTTATAGGGCTCCGTAAACTTTAGAAATATTTTGTTGCTTAAAGGTTTTATGAGTTTAGTGTAGCACTAGAATGCTATAATAATTAATTATATTAAAATCAAATGCTTGTGTTGCTTTTTGTTTGTAAAATAAGCTTTCATTAAACAGTGTTTGTCCGAACATCAAGTATTAAACAAAGCCAATGAGACTTATTAAGTCGTATTTCTGTAACAAAAATATGTATGTAATTTTAGTCGCATCTTTGGCCTTAGGGTTTGGCAAAGCAAGTGTCATCAAGACGTTTTGCATGTCTTGATAGGTAAGCGTTTGACCGAAGAAGCCCAAATGAGTTAATTTGACGCAAATATTGCATAACAAATTGATGAGAAACACAGAGAGAGCTACCGGATGGAAAAAATTTGGTTGAAAAACTATCAGACTGGAGTTCCAGAAAATATAAACCCCGATGCCTATTCTTCTATGAACGATGTGCTTGCACAATCGGTGACGAAATTCGGAGAACGGCCTTGTTTTGAAAATATGGGAACTCAAATCAGTTTCCGTGAACTCGATGAATTATCCCTAGCTTTCGCTGCATATTTACAGAATAAATTGGATCTTAGAAAAGGCGATAGAATCGCTATCATGATGCCTAATGTTTTGCAATATCCAATAGCTATGTTTGGCGCGCTAAGAGCAGGCTTGACGGTGGTTAATGTTAACCCTATGTACACAGCGAGAGAGCTGAAGCATCAGCTAAACGACTCAGGCGCTAAAGCTATTGTTATCATAGAAAACTTTGCAGGCACACTAGAAGAAACTGTGTCAGATACCCCGATAGAGCATATTGTGACGACGGCTATTGGTGACATGCTCAACCCTCTTAAACGCTTTTTAGTGAACTTTGTCATCAAACACGTCAAAAAGATGGTGCCTGATTTTCATTTGACAGGGGCTCGTTCTTTTCGAGATGCGTTGGCACAAGGCAAGTCTTGTACGTTTAAACCTGTTGAAGTTAATGGTGAAGATATTGCCTTTCTTCAATATACGGGAGGGACAACGGGTGTTGCCAAGGGTGCCGTGTTAACCCACAAAAACATTATTGCTAATCTTGAGCAATCGTCCGCATGGTTAAAGCCGAGTATGGATCAAGGTCGTGAAGTGATTGTGACGGCGTTGCCTCTTTACCATATTTTCTCGCTAACAGCTAACTGTTTGACTTTCGTAAAATTGGGTGGATTGAACTACTTGATCACTAACCCAAGAGATATGCAAAACTTTGTCAAAGAAATAAAAAATCTCAAATTTACTGCCATAACGGGTGTTAATACTTTATTCAATGGGCTACTTAATACAGAAAGTTTTAAGGATGTTGACTTTAGCCACCTCAAATTTGCATTGGGTGGCGGTATGGCTGTGCAAAGTTCGGTGGCCGAGCGTTGGCATGAAATTACAGGTAAACCACTTCTTGAAGCTTATGGGCTTACAGAAACTTCCCCTGCTGTTTGTATCAATTCTCTGGCGCTTGAAAAATATAATGGAACCATTGGCTTACCCATCCCTTCAACAGAAATCAGTATTCGCGATGAAGAGGGGAAGGAAGTAGGCTTGGATGAAGCGGGCGAACTTTGCGTACGAGGCCCTCAGGTGATGCGAGAATATTGGCAAAGGCAAGAAGAAACAGACAAAGTACTTGACAAAGATCGTTGGCTTTACACCGGTGATATGGCAGCTATGAGTGCCGAAGGGTATTTGCGTATTGTCGATCGTAAAAAAGATATGATTCTTGTTTCTGGTTTCAATGTCTATCCAAATGAAATTGAGGATGTCGTTGTTGCGCATGAAGGGGTGTTAGAAGTTGCTGCTGTTGGAGTTCCTTCAGAATCTTCAGGAGAAGTTGTGAAGATCTTTGTGGTAAAAAAGGATCAATCCGTTACTGATAAAGAGTTAATTAGCTATGCGAAAGAAAGGTTAACCGCTTATAAAGTGCCTAAGTTTGTTGAATTTATGACGGAGCTTCCCAAGTCGAATGTTGGCAAGATATTGCGTCGTGAATTGAGAGATCGCACGGCTGCTTAATGCTTTAGTAAGAGAATGAATGTTTTTGTTTTTTTATGGTTAGGTGACTTTATTGCAATTTAATTATATCACCGAAGATTCTGCCTTAAGTCAGGCTGTTAATATATGGATGAAGCAAGCATTTGTTGCTATAGACACGGAGTTTGTGCGTGATAAAAGCTACTATCCGATGTTGGGGTTAGTTCAAATCGCGGTTGATGGTGTTTGCCATGTTATTGATTTAGTCTCTATAAAAGACACGACACCACTCAAGCAACTGATCGTCTCTCCCAATATCGTCAAAATTATTCATGCTTGTGGTGAAGATGTTGATGCGCTTTTTCATCATTTTCACCAACTACCCAGCCAGTTGTTCGATACACAAATGGCAGCGGCGCTTTTGGGCATAGGCCCTCAAGTGGGTTATAGTTATTTAGTGGAGCATTATTTTGACAAAACGGTACCAAAAGGATTGTCACGTGCTGATTGGCTGGCTCGCCCCTTATCAGAAGATTTATTAAACTACGCTGCTGATGATGTGGCTTACTTAGAAGCGATTTATGAGAAACAAGTTAATACACTGAAAAGTCGCGGACTCTACGATTATTTTCTAGAAGATTGTAATGCTATTTTAGATAAAAAGCGCTATCACCCCATTCCAGAAGACATGTACCTAAAAGTAAAAGGTGCTTTTCGACTCAAACCTAAAGAGTTAGCGGTGCTAAGAGAGCTCGCTGCGTGGCGTGAATTAAAAGCGCGAGAACAAAACTTACCTCGGAATTTCATCGTCAAGGATGCTGCCTTGTTGGAAATTGCTAAAATTCAACCCAACAGTGTAGGGCGCCTCTCTAAAGCAAAAGATTTACATTCAAGTGATGTGAGGCGTTTTGGTCAGCGTTTACTGCGTTGTGTTGAATTGGGTTTGGCGATTCCAGAAATGGATAAACCGGCGCGCATTGTTAATATTTTAGATGTCCAGCATAGTAAGCCTTTACTGGAAGAACTTCGCAGCATTGCAAGTCAAGCGGCCGAGTCTATGAATATTCCACTGAGCTATCTCGTTAATAAAAAATTCCTTGAACAATACATACTTTTTCGATTGGATAAATTATCTGAGCCACCGCGTTTGTGGCGGGGTTGGCGTAAGGCTTTGCTTCAAGACAAGTTTGAAGTATCTATTTCACGCTATATAAAATCAAATGCTTTGGCTGCAGAGCGAAAATAATCTTTTAACCCAGAAAGCTGTTAACTTAACAGATTAATATTAACAAACTAGAGAAGTCCGAGTGATTTGTTATATCTACCGAAGCCCTAATAAATTAGAAACCTATTTGTATCTTAAAGAAAAAGATGCTTTTGATGCTGTCCCCGAACCTTTGTTAAAAGTATTTGGTAAACCTGAGTTTTCTATGATGGTGAACTTATCCAAAAGAGAAAATTTAGCAAGAGCAGACATTAAAGAGGTGACTCGAAAACTTGAGGAGGAGGGCTTTTATGTCCAGATGCCACCCTTAACTTTATCAGAACAAATACAGTCATAAAAACCCCCCGGAATTTTCAACAGAAAAATTATGACAATGACAGTTCAAAATGAGTGGCCTTCAGTTAACCGGATCTTTTGTATTGGACGAAATTTTCAAAACCATGCACAAGAACTCAACAACACAGTTCCTGAGGAGCCTGTGGTGTTTATGAAGCCTGCTAGTGCCTGGGTTGATTTGCGGGCTCCTTTACTCATTCCGAAAGCGTTTGGTGAAGTACACCACGAATTAGAGCTTGCACTTTTGTTTGGCAATCCAATAAGTCGAACGAATGAATCATTAAAAGATGAAGAAATTGAATCAGCAATAGTGGGTGTTTCTATTGGTCTTGATCTAACACGGCGAGGGTTACAGTCAATACTTAAATCGAAGGGTTTGCCTTGGGAAGCAGCTAAAGCCTTTGATGGCAGTTGCCCCATCGGACCTTGGCTAAATTATCCTTTTAAGACGTTTAAAAACCTGACTTTTTCATTGTTTGTCAATACGCAACACCGCCAGCAGGGAATAGCCAAAGATATGATTTTTACTGTCACAGAGCAGGTTCGTTCAATAGTGTCTTGGTGTGATATTAAAAAGGGTGATGTATTGATGACCGGAACACCTGCTGGTGTTGGTGCTTTAATGGATGGTGACAAGATAGTAGCGAGTCTTGATGATAAGCTTAAAATAGAGACTTGGGTTAAGCGCTTATGAGCTTTTGGAAAAAAAAATCTTTGGAGGAAATGACATCACAAGAATGGGAACAGCTGTGTGATGGTTGTGGGAAATGTTGCGTCAACGTATTAGAAGATCATGAAACCAACGAACTTTACCAAACCAATGTATCCTGCTTTATGTTAGATACACAGACATGTCACTGTAAAGATTATAAAAATCGAAAAAAATTCGTTCCTGGCTGTGTTAAGCTAACACCTAAAAAAGTACCAGAAATGGATTGGTTACCTGATAGTTGTGCATACCGACGTGTATGGTTAGGTCAAGATTTACCTGAGTGGCACCATTTAGTCTGTAATGATAAAAATCGCATTCATGAGCTTGGCAAGTCAGTTCAAGGTCGAGTGATTTCAGAACATGAAATAGAAGATTTAGAAGATTACGTTATCGATTGGTTTGACTAAAACCCATATCTGACATTCAAATGAGCTTTTTCTGGCCTATCCCTTTGTTTGCAAGCAAATTTTTCCCTTTTGACTACACTTAAACAATAAATGCCATTATTGAAGAGCGATTACTAAGTGATAACTTGCTGAAAATAGGTAAGTTAGTTTCACTCTGGGTTTTTAAGGAGTCAAAACGTGTTTTGTCATATGCTTTCAGCTATTCGGTTTCTACAAGACTTTATTCTAATCGCTGCTAGCAGAAAACCAAGCTTGTTGATATCTACTTTTGCTTTCTTGCTTTCAATGAGTATTCTTGCTGAAGAACCTCAACAGAAACGAAGTGATGTTCGTGTCTTGATTGATGTTTCAGGAAGTATGAAAAAAAATGATCCAGAAAACCTTCGTGTTCCTGCCTTACAGCTAATTACCAATCTTATGCCACCAGATAGTGAAGCTGGAGTCTGGTCATTTGGCAAATATGTAAATATGTTGGTACCTCATAAGAAAGTTGATGATGCTTGGAAAGATATGGCCAATAAAGCTGCGCCAACCATTAAGTCAAATGCAATGTTTACCAACATTGGTGATGCGATGATAAAGGCTAGTTATGATTGGCTATCAAAAAATGATGAAGAGAAAAGAAGTTTAATCTTGCTAACTGATGGTGTTGTTGATATTTCAAAAGATTCTTTTCAAAATGCGCAAGCCAGAGTCAAAATTATTAAAGAGGTACTACCACAACTGAAAAATGCAGGTGTAAATATACATACGGTTGCACTGTCTAAAGATGCTGATATCAATTTATTGCAAAGATTGTCTAAAGAAACGGATGGTTGGTTTAATCAAGTTGAAAAGGCTGAGGAACTAACGCCGGTTTTTTTAAAAATTTTTGAGCAGGCCACAGATAGAGATAAAGTGCCTATTGAAGGTAATGAGTTTGATATTGATAAAGCTATAGAAGAATTCACTTTATTAGTATTCACCAAAAAAGATGCTCCTCAAACAGTATTAGTATCTCCATCGAAACAAAAAATTACTAGCTCATCAAAAATTGCAACGGTTTCTTGGTTTGAAGATGTCAACTTTGATTTAGTGACAATAAAAACTCCTGAACCTGGCACGTGGATGATTCAAGCTGATATGGATCCTGATAATCGAGTAATGATTGTCTCCAATTTAAAAATGGTAACATCCAGTTTACCTAATAATGTTTTAGCCAATGAGAAACTTCTCTTAAAAGTTACTCTTCAACAAGATGATAAAATCATTACCAAATCTGAATTTTTAGAATTAGCAACAATCTCAAATAGTATTCTTAAAGAAGAACAAGAAAAATTTGCGGTTGAAGCAATGGATGATGGTAAAGCGAGTGATGAAAAAGACGGTGATGGTGTTTTCACTTCGTTGCTTAATGTTGGTGAAGAATCTGGCAAAGTTGATGTTGTTATCAATGCGGATAGCCCAACATTTAAACGGCAAAAACGTTTTCAAATGAATGTCTATGGATCGCCTATGGATATCCACCCTATTGTTTCTGATAAACCCGGTGTGACCCATCAATTAGAAATCACGCCCAAAGAAGAAGTTATTTCTACGGAAAACTTCACTGTAAAAGCAAAAATACTGACGCCAGAAGGCACTGAACTGGAATTAGAAGCAGAAGACTTTGGCTCCATACGCAAAGTCATTCGAGTTCCTTTCTCGGAAAAAGGTGGACGTTACACGGTTGATTTTTCTGCATCGGGTAAAACGATAACACAAAGAGATTTCAGTGTGAGTTTACCTAGCTTTATTTTTGAGCAGCCCATAATAGAAGTTAAAGAACCTGTTAAAGAACCCGAACCTCCTGAGGAAATTGAAAAGCCTGCAGAACCTGAGCAAGAAGTAAAAACGGAAGAAACTTCAGCTGAAGAAACACCACCAGAAGAAACAGATGAAGAGAGCCAGCCAGCTGAAGGAGGTTCTAATTTGTTATTGTGGGCTTCATTGGGTTTAGTGATTAATCTGGTTATCGGTGCTATTGGTTATTTAGTTTGGAAGCGTTCAAAAAAATCATCACAATCTACCGTCGAAGCATTAAAGAGAGAATTGGGTGCTGAAGAAGACAATGAGGAAAGCACTACATGAATATGGACTTTTGGATTTTAACCGCAGAATTATTATTCATTCCATTGTTGTTGAACATTATATTCATTGTAAGTTGGTTTAAAAATCGAAAAAATAAAAAGAAGATTTTAGAAAACCTTAAAAATCGAATGATTGAAACTAAACCTAATCAAGAAAAAATGGCACAAGATTTTTTTGGGGCGATTGGTGTTGAGGAAGAAAATTCTCACGGAAAATTAAAAGGGTTCAATCAAGTTCGTAACAATTTCGTTATTCATTTGATGGATGGTGTATTACACAATGATCATGAAAAATTGTCTGATTTGGTTGATCAATACAATGAAACAACCACTTTTTTATTACAGCAGGAAATTAACGCTTCAGGTGGTGTGCAAGAGGCTCCTTCATCAACGGAGGGTGAGTCATCATCTGAAAGTAATGCAGAGGTTGGCGAAGAGGGTATACGTAAAGAATTAGAAACATCTGAGTCCAAGGTATCAGATTTACAAAGTGAAAATAAAGATTTAAAACGGGAAATACACAAAACATTAAAAACATTAAATAATATATTCGCTGAATATTCTTCCATGTTTGGTGAAGAAGTCAACAGCCAGGATATGACGGCTGAAGAAATTGTTGAAGCCATGTCGGCTTTTTCAAAACGTGCTTTAGGCACAGAAGATACGCCAGCTTCTGGAGATGTTGATGTGTCAGATGACTCGCAAGCTTCAACGAGCCAGGTTGCAGAAGATACTGCTGATGCCTCGGTTGATAATGAAGAAAGTTTTGAATCCGAAGAAAATGCTGAATCTGAGGAAGCTACTCCAGTTTCACAAGCTGATGAAGAGGCTGCGATGCCAGACATTGAGCAAGAAGCAGAAACTTCCGAAGGAGAGGAAGATCCTTCTTGGGATGATGCTTTTGCAGAAACTGACGACTTCAATGATGAAGAACAGCCTTCTTGGGATGATGCTTTTGCAGAAGAGTCCACTGACGAAAAGAAGTGATATATGAAGCAACTCATTCAATGTGTTTTGTTAAACGAGTATTTCAGCATCGACATCACACAAAGACTTTGCTATGATTCCGCTCCATGAAACTTGTAGGGTTGCATTCAAGTATTGAAAGCATTAAATGGGAATACGGTGAAAATCCGTAACTGTGCCCGCAACTGTAAGTCGTGCTTTTAAAACAAAAACCACTGGCCAAAAGCTGGGAAGGGTTTTAACGGGTTATCACGACGAGTCAGGATACCAGCCCTACAAGCTATTGATTTCGTGCGGGAAAACACGATGATTCAATGGTTTCAACACCACTGGCATCTTCTATGATTTCCTGCCTTGTTCTTGGCGTCTTTTAATCATTGATTACACTTATCAAGAAAATGGCTTTTTTAAATGCCTCATCAAAATTTGGCGATGATCCAAAAACTCAACATAATATCGTCAAACCTGCTGTTGAAGTAACGGATTTATGTTGCTGGCGTCAAGGATACACAGCTATTTCAATGTTGAACTTTTCTGTCAATAAGGGGCAGTTGGTAGGGTTGCTTGGGCCGAATGGTGCTGGTAAATCAACGTTATTACGTTGTCTTGCTGGCCTAGAAAAGTTTCAAGGCCAAGTTTTATTAAATGGCTTGTGTGTTAGTAAGCTGCAACCAAAAGAAATGGCGCGTTCTGTGGCTGTTGTTTCACAACAAATAGAACCCGTATTTGATCTGTCGCTTTTGCAAGTCGTTCGTATGGGACTTATCCCTCATAAAAAACCATTTCAACTTGATTCACAAAAAGATGAAAAAAACATTCAACAAGCTTTGAAGCGTGTCAGCCTATTCGATAAAAAGCAGCAACGATTTTCAACCCTATCAGGTGGAGAGCAACAACGGTGCTTGATAGCACGGGCTCTCGTTCAAAATACGCCTTTTTTATTTTTAGACGAACCGACGAATCATTTAGACGTTTATCATCAACATCAAGTTCTAGCACTGATTAAAGGGTTAGGTTTAACGGTTATCATTGCTATTCATGATCTTAATTTAGCTGCAGAGTATTGTGACCAACTTTTGTTGTTACAACAAGGTCAATTGCTTGCATCAGGTATAGCAGAAGACGTGTTACAAGAAAATATATTAAAAGAAGCCTTTCATTTGTCTTGTCAAGTAACTGAAAGCCAAGTAAACGGTAAAAAATTGCCCAATGTTAGGTTTTTTTATCCCCACAATGTGAATGATCGATGAATACGATAACCTTAAGATGGGGATTGTTAGGGTTAGCTTTATTAAGTGTTATTCTATGCATCAATATAGGGCCAACTGAAACTAATAGTTTTCAACTTTATCGATGCTTATTCTGGGAATGTGATGATGCTTTTTCTCGTACTTTACTGTGGGAGTTTCGTTTACCACGAGTGATAATTGGATTCTTAGCAGGGAGCGCACTTGCTATTGCTGGGGCCATTTTGCAAAACACCACGCGCAATCCACTAGCTGAACCTTATTTACTGGGAATTGTTTCCGGAGCAGGGTTAGGAGCTGTGGTAGTAACAAGCTTTGCTGCTTCATTTCTATCCGTGCCTTTAGGTGCATTTGCCGGTGCTATCATTGCAATTAGTGCTATTCTGATCATTGGTAAAATGACGGCACGTATGGAGCATCTTATCTTAATAGGTGTGGCAATTTCATTTCTGTTGGCCGCTATCATGCAAGGTATTTTATACATCACTGACCCATTAGCAAGTAAGCGTATTTTGTTTTGGTTAATGGGGAGTTTGGCTGATGTCAAAATACATGCAACCTATTTTATTGTACCTGTTATCTTATTCACCACAATTATTTGTATTGGGTTTAGTCGTCAAATCGATGCCTTTTTAATTAGTGATGAACAAGCAAAGCTATTAGGTGTTTCAGTCACCGTATTTAAAGCTTTTTTACTCGTTCTATGTGCATTGTTATCAGCTGTGGTTGTCGCATTCTGTGGTGGAATCGGCTTTGTTGGATTGATGGTACCACATATTGTACGCCTCTGGTTTGGACACACCATTATTCCCTTAGTGTTAGGTTCAGGGCTTTTAGGTGGAATTTTTCTCATATGGGTTGATGCATTAGCTCGCTCTTTGTTAGTGGGTCAAGAATTGCCAATAGGTATTATCACATCACTAATGGGTAGCTTATTTTTTATTATCGTGCTTTTTAAGCAATCTGAAAAATAAATTGGCTTTAAATTAAAAAATTCTTTGATAGGACAAAAATTTTAAAAGGTTCTTATTATGACCAATAAAAAACCAAATCATGATAATGTTTCACATAAAGAAAAAATGCAAGAGTTAAAATCAAATGTGGATGAAAAAATTCGCTCAGCCCGTGATAAAAAAGGATTGCTTATTGTGAATACAGGTCATGGCAAAGGTAAGTCGACAGCAGCTTTTGGTACTGTCGCTCGTGCTGTAGGCCATGGAAAAAAAGCTGCTGTTGTACAGTTTATTAAAGGGCAATGGACTTGCGGAGAAAGAGATTTGTTACAGACTCATGGAGTAGAATTTATTGTCATGGGAACGGGCTTTACTTGGAATACACAAGACAAGGACGCTGATAAAAAAGCTGCTGAAGAGGTCTGGAAAAAAACATTGTCCTGGTTACAAACAGCGGCTTTAGATCTACTGGTTTTAGATGAGCTCACCTATATGATTAATTTTGGCTATTTGGATCTAGAGAGTGTCATCAAAGCGATCAAAGAGAGGCCCCCAATGCAGCATCTTATAATTACCGGCCGAGATTGCCCAAAAAAGCTAATGGATTTAGCGGATACCGTGAGTGAGATAAACTCTATCAAGCATGCCTTTGATGCAGGGATAAAAGCGCAAAAAGGTATTGATTACTAATGTCTTTTAACACAATACGCTTAATTTTAGTTATAGCGGCTTTCATTATTTTCTCAAAAAAAATAAGCGCAGAGGCTCCTCAGCGAGTGATTGCTTTAGCGCCACATATCGTTGAGCAATTATACTTGATAGGAGCAGGTTCACGTATTATCGGCACCACGAGTCACGCTGATTACCCCGAACAAGCAAAAAACATCCCAATCATTGGTAATTATAGTAGATTGCAGGTTGAAAAAATATTTGCATTGAAGCCTGATTTGATTATTGCTTGGCAATCCGGTAATTCTTCTAACGATTTGCTGCGCCTCAAGGATTTAGGTTTATCAATTATTTTTTCCGAACCTAAAGAATTAGATGATGTGGCTAAGGAAATGCAATATTTTGGTAAGGTTTTGGGGTTAGAAGATACGGCCAACTATCAAGCGGATCGTTTTTTAAAAAAGCTTAATGCCATACAGAAAAAATATTTTGGGAAATCGAAGGTGCGCGTTTTTTATGAATTGTTTCCTAAACCTTTAACCTCTATAGCACGTCAAGCTTGGCCAATGCAAATGTTAAAAATTTGTGGTGCAGAAAATGTTATTGATAGCGTAGCTAATGATTATCCTACGGTGAGTTTAGAACGTGTTTTTCAATGGCAACCACAAGTCATTATTCAGCCTTTAGCAGCAAGTACACCGCAAAATTTACACATTGATTGGAATCGTTATACATTAATACCTGCAGTAAAAAATCAGCAAATTATTCAACTTGATGCTGATAAACTCCATAGAATGTCTGAACGTGTTTTAGGCGAATTAATAAATCTTTGCGAAAAATTAGAACAATCACGACAATTTTACTCACACGATGCTAACTCTTCGTACAAAACAAACTAAAGAGAGAAAAATGAAATTGATTATTATGGGAAAACCCGTCATGCTGAGCATGGCTATTATTGGTTTAATGCATACACCTTTATCATTAGCAGAAAATAATGCTGAAGTTATAGAGGTGACTTCTTCGCGGGTACTACAAAGTCAATCGGAAGCACTAGCTGCGATTGATGTTTTTGAGCGTGAAGAAATTGAAAAAATCCAACCTCGATCTTTGGCAGAGCTTTTACAGCGTGTTGCTGGTGTAACGAAAATCACTCAGGGTACGGAAGCTCATAATACAGATTTGTTTTTCAGGGGTAGTAATTCCGATCACGTTTTAATTTTGATTGATGGTATGCGTGTTGGATCGGCTACTGTTGGTGTAAAATCAACATCCAGTTTATCTGTCGATCAGATTGAACGTGTTGAGGTTGTAAGAGGCCCTCGTGCTTCACTATGGGGATCGGATGCTATTGGTGGCGTGATCCAAATATTCACTCGTCAATTTCGTCAACAAGAAGGTTATGTAAAAGCTGGCTTAGGGAGTAATGCGTATTGGGGAGTGAGTGGTGGATTTGGTATCGGTGATAAAGAAGGCATCAGCGTGACTTTTTCATCAGAAAGTTCTGATGGTTTTGATGTTATTCGACCAGATTTAAGTAATCCCTTTGCCGTTGACCAACCTGATGATGACGGCTATGAGCGCCAGTCTTTCACTTTTCATGGTCAGAAATATTTATCTGATATATGGCGTTCACAACTCAGCGGACAGTGGGATCAAGGAAATGTAGAATTTGATAGTGGTTTTGGCGGGGACGAAACAGATTACCGTAACGGTTTTGTTCACTGGACAAACCAAATCGATATGGGTGTCAGCCGTCTAGAGTTCAGTGCGGGTTTTTCACAAGATCGTGATGAAGATAATGCGGATGAAATTGTTCCTGGTTCATCGACTTCGTTATTTAAAACAGACCGAACACAGCTGAATTTAGTGAATCATTTTTCAATACAAAGCCATGTAGATGTTTCCGTTGGTGTTGATTGGTATCTCGAGTCTATTGAAACGCGAGATCAATACAGTGAAACAGAAAGAGAAGTTTCAGCGCTTTTTGGAATCATGCAGTATCAAAGGCAACAGTTACAAATAGAAGCATCATTACGTTACGATGATGTTGAAGGAATTGATGAAGAATTTACTTATCACGCAAGCTTAGGTTTTTTTACTACAAAAAACATGCTAATGACTTTGTCTCATGCTCGTGGTTTTAAAGCCCCAACATTTAATGATTTGTATTTCCCTGAAGCTTTTGGCAGTATGGGGAATCCCGACTTGGTTTCAGAAATTGCCGATAACTCAGAGTTTTTAATTCGCTATCTTCATCCTTTTTTTGAACTTGAAAGCTCAGTGTATTTTACTGAATACGATAATTTAATTACTTGGTCTAGTAATCCAGATACAGGGGTTTTTCAACCTATTAATATCGACAAAGCGGAAGTCTTTGGTACTGATTTGACATTACGTTTGGCATCTTATGAACTTACACATGAATTAACATTAAGTCATCAAGATGCAAAAGATAAAAATTCAGATCAACAATTAATTAGAAGGCCATATTTTACCGCTTTTTATAATGTCAGTATGAATTGGGAAGAAGTTTGGTATGGTGCTTTAGAGTTTGAACATCATGGGCGTCAATCAGATGTTGGCGATATAACTATCTCAGCAAGAAATTTGATGAATGCCATTGCCAGTTATGAAGGGTTTCAAGATTGGTTATTATCCATAAAGATCAATAATCTTTTTGATAAAGATTATTTTGTTATCGATCAATATCCTGGTGCAGGGCGTGAGTACAGAGCCACGCTAGAATACCGCTTTTAGAAGAATAAAGTTATGATGTCATCCATTACTTTCTTTATTTAAAGTGATGGATTGACTCTATCTTTATCATCTCAATCAGCCTGGCTGCGAGACACATATTTATCAGATCCTGTGTCTTTACCAACGGTTTCGGTAATAACTCGTTTGATGAGTGAAGGACGCTGGCCGAGCTTTTGGCTGTAAATCGCTTCGTAAGCTACGACATTTTTGACATAATTTCGTGTTTCGTTGTAAGGGATATTTTCTATCCAAACATCCATAGATAAGCTGTCATTTTTAGGAATCCATTGTATAACACGATGTGGCCCTGCATTATAGGAAGCTGTGGCAAGAATAGGATTGCCTTGATATCGGTTGGATAACTGTTGTAAATAAAAAGTTCCAAATTTAACGTTCTTTTCAGGACGAGTTAATTCATGCTTACCCCGATAACGAATGCGCATTTTTTTTGCCAAACTTTTAGCGGTGTAAGGCATCAGCTGCATTAAGCCGGTAGCTCCTGCGTGAGAACGCACATCTGACATAAAAGCACTTTCTTGACGAGTGATGGCAAATGCCCACGACAGATCAATCTTATGCTGAGCGGCATATTTCTGTAATGTGTTTTTATAAGCTAAAGGAAAACGCAATTCGATATCATTAAAGTGTTTAATAGCTGCGGCAGTGAAAATTGATCGATCATACCATTGCCATTCAGAAGCAACGATAGCGGCTGCTTTTAATTCATCCCGATTAAACTGCTGATATAAACCTGCCCATTCGCGGCGTGCCTGAGTTGTACGGCCAAGATGGAAAAGCTCTTTTGCGCGTTTAATGGTGTCGTTTTGAGCAACTTGTGCGATTAAAGCGAGTGGAACACGCATAGGTTGATGGCGGAGATTGGGAGATTTTTGTATTAATGCGCTGGATAAAAAGCCGTAGTAACTGCGTTCATTAGCAAGTTCTTTGAATATATCTTGCGAGCGACTTTCAAAACCTTGTATAGAAAGCATTCGAGCGAACCAATAACGTTGCCCGGTGATACCAAATTCAGTGTCAGCGAAATTCAGCTGTGTTACCCATTCTTGGACTTGTTCCCAATCTCTATGCCGAAGTGCATGTCTGAGTCGCCATTCGTTAAGTTTGGGGCTGGAAGCATTGTGAGGAACTGATTGTAACCATTGCGGTGCAGCATCATGATTATCAACGGCTAAGCTTACGGCTATAGTTTCACTGACATTGTAAGCTTGAGCAGGAGAAAGTGAACGACTATCTTGTAATTTTTGCCAGGCAAGTATAGCTTTATCGCGATCAATCCAAGCTAGCCTCCTGATTGATTCAGAGAAAATTTCTGATTCTTTCTCGGAGCGAGGCGTTTGTGTAAGCTTTTTGAGAGCCCCTTGAGGATAACGACGAAGCTCAATGGCCCAATCGACGAGATATCGCTCATTTTTTAGCAGGTAGCGCTTCAAATACTTAGCGAGCGCGTAATTCTTGCGCTCAATAGCAAGATGAATGCGATTCCATGCACGATGTTCCGAAATAAAATTTTCATCGCGCCATGCTTGTAAAATTGTGTCACAGGCTGGAGGTAGAGACTTTCCCGTTTGCCATAAATTGTTAATAACAGCGTCAAGTTGTTCTAACCTTTCACCTTGCCTAGTGCGCAGTGTAAGATAATGACAAGTCAAGGATGTATTGATGCCAGGTTTGTAAAATCGGATGAAGTCTGCATTTTGTTCAGTTTTGATTAAATGTTTCAACCATTTGGCACGAAATCTTCTCTCAAGCGGAGAGTTTATGGTGCGTTCAAAAAAATGTTCAACGTCTTCAGACGATGCTTGAGAGATATAACGTTTTAGAAAAGCGTAATCGAGATACATTTCAAGTGGGTATTGCGATAACTGACGCTTTAATTCCTTAAAACGTGTAAGCTTTTTTTTTCTCAAAGCTTTTTCAGCTGATAAAAATAGTTCGCGTTGCTCTTCAATATTGATGAGGGGGAGTGATGGATGAGAAGCTGATGCTTCTGAGCCATTTAAGTTTGCTAGGGCTAAGTCATTATGACAAAAGACAATAAGAAATATAATGAAATGCGAAACAATAAGAGACGGCACAGCACTTATTTGCATTTTTCTAAAACCTTGTTGTAAAACCTGACAAAGCAGGAGAGAAATTCCCACACGTACACAAATAACATTGAATAGATTCGATAAGCTCAATCGATTCAAACTAATCTTTCATTCCGGTTCATAGTATAGCTTATTTAGACAATCATTAAGGAGATAAATTCGATCATGGCCATGTTAGTATTTGATAATGTTTCTATTGCATTTGGTCATTACCAATTATTAGATAATGTGAGTTTTTCCGTAGAAAAAGGTGAGAGAATTTGTCTGTTAGGTCGCAATGGCGCTGGTAAGTCCACTTTGTTATCTTTGATTGCAGGTAGACAGAAAGCTGACGACGGAGAGATTAGAATCCAACAAGAAATTAATGTTGCTGAATTATCTCAAAAATTACCTGAACAAACTCAAATGAGTGTAGAAACTTTTGTGGCAGAGGGCTTAGCTGAAGTGGGTAAAGCTATCCAAGAGTTTCATGAAATCAGTCACGCTTTGGCACAAGATGAAATACAAGCTGATAGTGAGCAAACAAAAGATCAACTTCTCGCACTGGAAAAAATTCAACAATTTCTCGACGCTAAACAAGGTTGGCACCTAGAACAGCGAGTATCAACTGTACTCATGAAGTTGAATTTAGAAGGCACTCAAACCATGGAAAATTTGTCGGGAGGTTGGCGAAGACGTGCTGCGTTAGCGCAAGCATTAGTAAAAAATCCCGATTTATTATTACTTGATGAGCCAACTAATCATTTGGATATCGACAATATTGAATGGCTAGAAGAAACTTTATTGCAATATGAAGGAGCGGTAATTTTTATCACGCATGATCGCCGTTTCGCTGAAAAAATGGCAACACGTATTATTGAGCTAGATCGTGGTGATTTATTATCCTGGAATTGCACTTATCAAGAATACCTTGTAAAAAAAGCAGAACGTTTAGAAGTAGAAGCGAAGCATAATGCCTTGTTTGATAAAAAATTAGCACAAGAAGAAGTTTGGATTCGTCAAGGCATAAAGGCAAGAAGAACACGAAATGAAGGACGAGTTAGAGCTTTAAAAGCATTACGCCAAGAAAGGTCTGAGCGTAGAAATTTGGAAGGCAATGCCAGTTTCAATATAGAAGGTGCTGAACGCTCAGGAAAAATTGTTGCGAAATTAAAAAATGTGGGATTTAGTTATGATCACGAAAAAACGATTTTAAAAAAATTTTCGACAACTATTATTCGAGGTGACCGTATTGGTTTACTTGGACCTAATGGTAGTGGAAAAAGTACTATCATTAAATTGATATTAGGGCAGCTACAACCTTCTGAAGGTACAATAAAAATTGGTACGAATATTCAAGTCGCTTATTTTGACCAGCTAAAAGCACAACTTAATCTCGAAAAAACAGTAATGGATAATGTTGCTGAAGGTAAATCGGAAATCCTAATCAATGGTAAGTCTCGACATATCATTAGTTACCTAAAAGATTTTTTATTCACTCCAGAACGTGTGAATACACCAGTCAAAGCTCTTTCTGGTGGAGAACAAAACCGCCTATTGCTCGCAAAAATTTTTTCAATGCCTTCCAATGTAATGATTCTAGATGAGCCAACCAATGATTTAGATATGGATACTTTAGACTTACTCGAAGAAATTATTATGGAGTATCAAGGTACGGCTATTATCGTAAGCCATGACAGAGAATTTATTAATAATGTTGTAACAAGTACTTGGGTGTGTGAAGACAATGGTCACTGGCAAGAATATGTAGGTGGATATGACGATTGGTTACGTCAACGCCAATCCATCGAAGAAAAACAAGTTACAGCTAGAGTTACGAAAGTAGATAGCCGCAAAAAAAATAATAAAACAAAAAAGCTCTCTTACAATGAACAACGTGAGTTAGATGCATTACCAGAAAAAATAGAACAACTGGAAACAGAAATCGCTGATATAGAGGAAAAAACGACTGACCCTCATTTTTATGAGCAAAATCAGTCTGTAGCCAATGAAATTTTCACACAATTAGGAGAAAAACAATCTGAGCTACAAAAAGCTTATGAACGCTGGGAAACTCTAGATGCAATGAAAGAAGCTGTTGAACCCAAACCATGAGAATTGAGGTATCTTGTAAAGATCGACTCGGTATAACACAAGAAGTTTTATCGATCGTTGTACAGCATAGAGTTAACCTAACAGGGATTGAATTAGGCCACAGGCGTTTGTTCCTAAAATTACCAGGGGCTGCTACACATACATTAAATGCTATCATAAAAGATTTAGTTAAAATATCTGGTGTTAATCATGCGTGTTTAGTTCCTTTTATGCCGAGTGAACGTGAGCATTATGAATTTAATATTGTTATGGATGCTATGCCAGAACCTATTTTTTCAGTCGATAAAAAAGGTGTAGTTCTGGTAGCTAATCAAGCAACAAAAAACTTTTTCAAACAAGCCGCAGAATCTTATCAAAATACAGAAATAATAGGAAAAAACCTCAATACATTCTGTCATAACTTGGAGATTGAAAATCTCACAAAAGATTCCAATAACCAGTTTGGTTTACATGTTTCTTGTTTTGGCGAAAACTTTATTGCTGATAGCTTTCCTGTGTGTTTAGGCAACGATGAAAATAATCGTATTTCTGGTGCAGTAATCTATTTACATTCGATGAATCGTATTGGTAAGCAACTTGCTGCTTTTCAAAATCATAATCAATCAAGAGCTCTTGATCAGATTTTACATCAATGTGAACGCATGAAATCTGTTGTTGCCGAAGCACAACGCGTAGCTTCTTTACAGGCCACGTTGCTGGTTGTAGGTGATACAGGAACGGGTAAAGAGCTTTTTGCAAGAGCTTGTCACGAAGAAAGTGAACGGCGTGATAAGCCTTTTCTTGCATTAAATTGTGCTGCTTTACCTGAAAACGCAGCTGAAACAGAGTTATTTGGTTCCGCGCTAGGCAATCATGAGGCTTCCGATTTTCATGGTAAGCCGGGTTTGATTGAACTTGCTGAAGGTGGGACAATTTTTCTCGATGAAGTTGGCGATATGTCTCCTTACTTACAAGTAAAATTGTTGCGATTTCTTCAAGATGGCCGATTTAGGCGTGTAGGTAGTCAGGATGAAATACGAATTGATGTGAGAGTCATTTGTGCAACTCATCATGATTTACCTGCTCTGGTAGAACAAAAACGATTTCGAGGTGATTTGTTTTATCGCTTAAAAGTGTTAACGCTGAATCTTCCAACGTTAAAAGAGAGAGGCCCTGAGGAAATCCAGTTCTTAGCCGAGCATTTCGCCAAAGAATCCAGTCAGCAAATTCAACGCCCTTGCCCTAAATTTTCCAAACCAGCACTAGACTTGATGCAAAATTATCATTGGCCTGGAAATGTGCGGCAACTTGAAAATGCTATTTTTCAGGCTGTCACCATTGTTGAAACTGCTATTATTGAGCCAATGCACTTACGTTTACCTTATCACTTAACGCAAGAGGAATCAGCCCCTTTACAAGACCCCTATTTTGAAAGGGAAATGCGTTTAGATGAAGCTATGAAACACTACGAAAAACACTTATTAGAATCACTTTATCCAAAATACCCAAGCACTCGTAAATTAGGTAAGCGCTTGGGCATTTCACATACGGCGGTGGCTAATAAATTAAAAGAATATGGATTAATGAGTACCGTAAAAAACAGCTAATCAATCAATTAAATCAACTTAACCGCGAAAAGGCCCTGTTATTTCATAGGTGATGCCATAGCGTGAACGACTGCTGTAACCTCTTTGTGAGCTAAAATACAAACGATTACCATCAGGACTAAATGCTGGCCCAGCAATTTCAGAACCCGATTGTCCGGAGATTTGTAAAAGAGGAGTCGGATTTCCACTGTAATCCAAGATAACAATTTGCATGTCGCCACCGTCTTCAGCCACAACAATATCACCAGTTGATGAAACTGTAATATTATCTACCCCAGTTAAAATAGGATTATTGCTAGTACGTGCGTCGTAAACTAGATACATGATCTGTGTTTGTGTATCCAAAGCCCAGATGCGGTTATCACCTTTGGTAGCAAAAAAGACATAACCATTGTCGTACCAAATGCCTTCTCCGCCATTAAACTGATAAGCATCTGACACTTGGTAGCGTGTTCTGGTGCTGGATGAACTCGGATTAGGGGTGGGTACTTCGCGCCAACTAACACTACTACCATTTAACAAAGCCACTTCCAGACGACCTGACTCAAGACGGCTGGAATTAAAACGACTAGGAAGACCGCTTGAAGGAATAAAACGGTATAAACAACCATCTCTTTCATCCTCGGTCATATAGATAATTTCATTAAAAGGATCGACGGCAGCAGCTTCGTGTTTAAAATAGCCTAAAGCCTTGCGTTCAACAGCATCGTAATAGCCATAGGGATCGGTTTCCCAAACCGCACCACGATCAACTTCTTCGCATGATAACCAGGTATACCAAGGTGTTGCACCACCTGCGCAGTTACGATCTGTATTTGTGAGTATGCTACGAGCTCCAGTGATATTACCTGATGCATCAAAATAGATCGCACTAGCACCGCCTCCATTGCGTCGAGATTCTTCGCAATTGGATGTGTAGATCCAACCACCGCTGGATGTAGGAAAGCAAGCTCCACCATCAGGACTACGATGCCATATGTAATTAGAGTTAGAGACTCGTCGCCCTGAAGTAGCAACAATTCGAGAGCGGAAGCCTGATGGTAAACGTACACCATTAGCATCGGCACTTTGTAAAGTGCCATAGCTAGCAATAATGCTGGCTAATTCACCATTTGCAAAGGCAGACATAGAAGAAATGTTAGTTCCTAAGGCGATGTAACCGGTCGAATTCAAAGTTTGCTGTAGAAACTGTCTTCGCGATGTTTTCTGAGACATAACTATTACCTTTTAATTTTAAACAAAGGAGGAGAGGATTGGTAATCCGTAATTTAGGCAATGAATGTCAAATTTCGGTGACTTAGTTATGAAGAAAAAATGACAATTCCTCAAAATTAATACGTTATTGGGAATATACTTCATAGTTTTAAGACAAAATAATATGGGGTAGACGAAAATGAAAATCATTCCATAATAGACTCCTGTACTATGAAGATGAAATGGGCATTTACAGATTACTTACATAGCCATTACGCTATTTTACAAAACAACTCTTACTATGAAGACTTACTCTATTCAATCAATCGGAGAGCACATTATGCAAAAACTATTTGTTGTTTTGTCATTAATGATTATTGCGTTGGGTGTCGGCCAGCAAGTCCAATCTTATGACAAAGGCCAAAAAGGCAATAGACTTATTGAGAAAATTCTCACAGAAATTGAACTAACTGATGATCAGAAAACACAATTACAAACACTTGCTGATGAAGCAAACTCTCAATCTGCTGATTTAGATCGATCAGAAAAACGCGCTAATCGCAAAGCTCAACGCGCAGCTATTATGGAAATATTAACGCCGGAACAGCAGGAACAACTGAAAGCATTGAAAAAAAATAGAAAAGGCAAAAAAGACGAAGCACTTTAAAAATATACTCATTTCAATGGTTTTATTTCCTTTCATAAAAGCACCCTACCTTTTTCAATACGGAGAACTTTTCTTGTTGTTCCGTATTGCTTTTTTATTACCCAAAAATTTCTTATTTAGAAACTATAAAAATTGATGTTTCCTCTTACGGAATCTTGTCTTCAATGACTTCCGGTGCAGTTAAAGTAATATTGGTTTCAGATTCAAGGCTTCCACTTTTAATAACAAAAAGTTAATCTTATAAAGTGAGTGTTTAAGAAGCAAAAAATTAATAAATAGTAATGATAATATAGGATTGTAAAAAAACGCCTTCTCTATGTTTTTGAAATTGAAAAAAGAGAGTTGCGAAATTATTCACTGAGCTTTTAACGTAACCAATTATCCTTTGCTGATATATTTTCAGTGATAATGGGTCGTTTGAGTTCATTTTAGAAGCTAGCCAAAAAATAAATTTTTGTTTAATAAGTCATTAAAATATGTTTAACATCTTCGTAGCTAGATTGAGTGCATGTATTAATACCAACGATGCTTACCGGCAGTTTTGCTGTTAAGCTGGTTAAAGCTAAACTTAGAACACTATCATATACTTCATTAGATTTTGGTAGATAAAACTATTTTCCACTACCACATTTTGGTGTGATGATACACGCATCAAAATCTGCTTTGCTATCTGTTATTGTTGTACGAGAACAATTTGAAAGAT
>JBCCZV010000003.1:0-76086 GCA_039187085.1 Pseudomonadota bacterium | reverse complement strand
TCATAACTTAAAATCTCTTGCCCAATCTTCAATAATAGGGATGCTAGGATGTGCTGTTAAATCGACATGTAAAGGCGTGACAGCGACATAATTTTTTTCGATCCAATAAAAATCCGTGCCTTCAGAAACATCATCACCATGAGCAGGAGGGCCCAACCAAAAAACCTCTCTCCCTTTTGGGTCCTTAGATGGAACAATAGTATTATGCCGATGGCGTTTGCCACAACGCGTAATTTTTATGCCCGCCACATCCTCAAGAGGCACATCTGGAACATTAATATTTAATATTTCATCGGGTGGTAAAGGATTAGTTTTGAGTCTCTCAATCAATTTGATCACAACGTGAGCTGCCGTTGAAAAGTGATTCCCTTCTAAACCATGCAGAGAAACAGCGATAGAAGGCATACCTAATGCTCTTCCTTCCATTGCTGCCGCTACGGTACCAGAATACAATACATCGTCGCCAAGATTTGCTCCATGGTTAATTCCAGCAACTACCATATCCGGAGTCTCATCCATAATATGATGTGTTCCAAGATGTATACAATCCGTCGGCGTTCCTGAAACGGAGTAATACCCTTTTTCTGTACGACTTACTCGAATCGGATTGTCTAATGTTAACGAGTTACTGGCACCACTACGATTACGATCGGGAGCAACCACAGTCAGTTCAGCAATCGTTGATAGTGCATCGATTAAACAGTTAATCCCTTCGGCAAAGTAGCCATCATCATTACTGACCAAAATTCTCATATCTTAACTCTCCGATACTTTACAACGATAATTTTATGTTTTCTGTTTCTGAGTAATCAATAATTTCTCTTAATAAACTGGTCGCATACATACCTGCTGCTAGTTGAAACTCTAAAACCAATGCATCTTCTTGCCAAAACCAAGATAAATTTTCACATAAAGCTCTTAAAGCGCGACGATCACTATCAATATCTGTTTGTTGTAATTGTTTTAACCAAACATCTTGTTCACTTAAACACGCTTTTTCGAAATTCAGAGCATCATGTTTCGTCATCCAACCTTGACGGCCCATTAAAGGCCCTGTGATATGAATATCCTGTTGCTCTAGACGAGAGATAATGTTTTCATCCACAATATCACAAGCAAAAAAACGTGTAGATCCCTGCAAGTTCATCAAGTCACCCGACATAGGTATTAACCATTGTTGATCAGATAAACGGAGCGAAAGCGTCTGATTGAATAAGTAAGAACGTGCAGCAGAAAGAAAAAAGTATTTCTGCTCGCGTCGTTTGGGCTTCAGTTCACCAGATAATACGGCTCGTGCTTTGTTGATATTGCCTTCTTGAATACCAAAACGTTGCGGGCCAAAGTAGTTTGGAAAGCCTGAGATTTTGATGTAATTAAGACGGTTTTCAACTTCTGCTTTATCACCCCTAAACTGCTTCAAACATAGCTTAAAGTAATTATGAGCAATCGCACCTCTTCGAAGCTTTTTTTGATTCCATTGATAATCGATAATTCGGATATCTGGTTCATCTTCTATGACAATATCCAGTTGCTCTGGTGTGACACCTTGAAAACTTAACCACTGTCGCGTGACGCCTTGTCGATCTTTGAGTCCTGCCACTCCTATAGTTTGTGATTTTACACCTAGCTTTTTAGATAAAATTTTTATCAAAAACTCAGTGTTCATTTGTCTTTTTTCAATCTGAACATAAAGATGTTCACCAGAACCCGTCAAAGGAAAACTCAGTGTTTCATCCACATAAAAATCTTCAGGCTCTTGTTTAAGAATGGCTGTAGCTTTAGGCGCGGATGATACAAATGCGAGGGAATCAAACCAATTCATATTTAAATACTTTGTTTGTTATTCATATTAACTCGTGTTAGAGAGAGTAAGTCTTGACCCTTTAACACATCACTCAAGAATGGATTGCAACAATACAACAGCATGAACACCAATGCCTTCCTCACGACCGACAAACCCCATTTTTTCTGTTGTTGTTGCCTTGACATTAACGACGTCACGCCTTGCTTGACAATCGTCTGACAAACATCTGGCCATATCTTCTATATAAGCGGCAAGCTTAGGTGTTTGTGCCACAATAGTGATATCAAGGTTACCTAAAGTAAAATGTTGTTGTAGCATTTGCTTAACAACCTGCCGCAATAATTCGCGACTATCCACACCTTTAAATTGCGGGTCATTATCGGGGAAATGCTTACCAATATCTCCTAATCCCAACGCGCCTAGTATCGCATCACAAACAGCGTGTATTACTACATCACCATCGGAATGCGCCAGTAAACCACAATGATGTGGTACACTGACTCCACCTAAAATTAATGGTGAGTCACCACCAAAACGGTGTGCATCGTACCCATGCCCTATTTTCATTGTCATGAAACATTTCTCTCAAAATAATATTTTAGTATTCTTTCATTCCCAGTTTTTAGTCTGCACTCAACATTTTTTGCTGTTCGAACATAAACTCGGCGATGTCAATATCTTCCGGAAAGGTGATTTTAAGATTACTGGTTGAGCCTATAACTAGTTTGATACTGCCACCCGTGAACTCTATAGCGGAGGCTTCATCCGTCATATGATGGTTTGCTGCTTGTGCTGCTAAAATGGCTGTTACTAATTCACCAATACGGAAGCATTGTGGTGTTTGTGCATGCCACAGATGGCTCCTATCAACCGTTTTTTGAATCCAGCCCGATGAATCACTCCACTTCATTGTGTCGCGACACGGCACCGCTAGTATACAACCCTGCATAGGCTCTGTCAGTTGAATCGCAGTTTGTACAAGAGTTTGAATATCTTGTAACGAAACAAACGGCCGTGCAGCATCATGGACTAACACCCAATCACTTTCTTGACACTGGGTCTCATTAAGCAGAAAACGCGCAGCCGCTAAAACAGAATCCACACGCTCGGCACCGCCTTCGCATGTTAACGCCGTTACTTCACTAGGTTGATGCCAGTATTCATCGTCCTTGGACAAGGCAACGACGACATTCTGTATGCTTGGATGAGTCATTAATCTTTTTAAAGCATGATGAACCACAAAATTATTGTTAAATTTTAAATATTGCTTGGGGGTTGATAATTGCATACGTTTACCAACACCAGCAGCAGGAATAATCCCCCAAAACTTGGGCATGCTTTTATTGCTCATCAGCGGATTCTTTTGTTGATGCTTTTTCTACTAGACGAAAAAAAACCTCGCCTTCTTTAATCATCCCCAATTCGTAGCGTGCGCGTTCTTCAATCGCATCCATGCCTTCTTTTAGATCACTAACTTCTGCAATCATTTTTTGATTTCTATTTTGAAGCTCTGTGTTGTGAAGCTTAATACGCTCGACATCCTTTTGTAAAAATAACAGCACAGGAATACCATTATTTTTAGACCAAAGTTGGCTCTGAATTAGAATTAATAGCAAAATCAACCCTGATAAAACCCAGTTAATCATACGCCAATACCTTTATGAGATGGCTTTGCATTATGACAGATCTGATCAGCGTTGAAAAACCCACCCTTTGCTGTGCTATAACTTATGAGTACCTATTTTAAAAAAAGGTAAAGTCGTCAAACATTATCCTGCTAACCAAAACCAGTGATCACCCTTAACTTAAAACTATGAGAGCTTATACTTTATGTCCAAATTTAAAGCGTTGATTGTGGATGATGCGGGATTAATTCGAGATCTGATCAGAAAAGCTCTTCGTACTTCTTTCCCTAATTGGCAAATTCAAGAAGAAATCAATGGCTTAAAAGCAAGACAACTTCTAAAAAATCAAAATTTTGATTTAATCCTCTGTGATTGGGAAATGCCTGAAATGAGCGGAGAAGAACTGCTAACCTGGTTCCGACAAGAAGCCAAAAGCACAACCCCCTTTATTATGGTAACTAGCCGAGGCGATAAAGATCATGTGGTAAAAGCCATCCAAGCGGGTGTGAGCAATTATTTGGTTAAACCATTCAATAATCAACAGTTGTTAGAGAAAGTCAGTGTTACCCTCAAAAAAGCTGGCGTAAACTTGGAAACACACCGAAAACATCAACGGGAAAATACAAACAACAGCACAATGAACGCTTTAGTTGGCAACTCAGTTCAAAATTCAAACGGTCCAAAAAAACCACAAAAACACTCTACAGCACATACTGCAGGTTCTATTGACGTCCTTACAGGTGGCGGCACAAGTAAAGCGCCATCGTCAACCAAAAAGAAAGTCGCTAAAAAAGCTGCTGCAGGTGTTTGCCAGTTAAGACTTAGCTCTGGTTTGGAATTACGTTGTGTAACCAAAAATATTACCCTGCAAAAAGTGATTGCGCTATCAAAAACCGATGATGGCATCCCTCAACTGCTTGAACAAGCTGTTATCGATGTCGAACTAAGTAGTGACAATTCTGTAGCACGTATTAATGGTTTTATTGCTGCCATGGAAGCCACGACTCCAACCATGACACCAGACAGCTTACAGTTGACGATCATTATTGTCGATAATGATGCGGATAAAATTGAACAGCTATCAAAATACATTGCTGAAGTTAGGCGCTAAGACCATCCACTTGGCGAAATTTATTAATTTTTGGTGAAACTGCTAAATCGTTTTAATACATTCTTATTAATAAAAATTAACTCTTTGATTTTATTAAAAATATTTTATGGCATGTTATTTGTTTACAAATTCAATATAAACAATACAACTCAAGTTAAGGCAAAATAACATGCAAAAAACATTTTCAAGACTGTTCTCAACTTTCCTCGTACTGTTACCCTTTTCCAGCTTTGCACACAAAACACAACTGGAATTTGACCAATGTCATTTTGAAAGTGGTTATGGATTTACTTACAAAGACGGTGGAATTTCTATTGCTCAGGGGCATCATCCATTATTCGAAGTGACTTCAGATAATGAACTATTGGTAAACGGTAAGAAGCACCCTGCAAGTCATGAAAATATCGAGTTACTCACTGAGTATCGCGAGTCTTATCAAAAAGTCGCTGAAGAAGCCACTAAGATAGCTTTGGATGGCGCAGCCTTCGGTACAGAAGTAGCTCTAGACGTGCTAGGCAATCTTTTTTCAGATGCCAATGCCGAGTTCAGTGATCTTGAAAAGCAATTAACCGACTCGTTAAATCAATTTAATCAAGAATTGAAACAACTCAACAGTTGGGATTCTACATCTATTGAAAAGCTTATTGAAAACGGTTTTGAACGCCGCATCGAAGAAAGTGTGGAAACTTTTGCTGAATCTCTTGAGCAAAACCTTTCCAGTTATCTGTTTTCACCCTCATTCTGGTTCAACTTGTCTACCTTCGCGGCCAAAATGGAAACCTTCGAAGCCCAAATAGATGAAAGAGTGGCAGTTTTTGAAAAACGTGTTGAGCGACAAGCAAGTGATTTATGCCAGCATATCGAGAAGATTGACGTACTGGAGAGTCAATTTTTGCAAGCCTACCCTAATGCGAAATGGTTTGACGTATTTACGAAACATTCGTATTCTGAGAATAGCCCCAAGGAGCGATAAGCGACTGAGAAATACCCAGTTGCTCTAAAATTCTGGCCACTACAAAATGGATTAAATCGTCGACACTTTGCGGGTTGTGATAGAAACCAGGCATCGCTGGTAATATCACCGCCCCAGCCAAAGATAATTGATAACAATTTTCTAAATGGATGGTTGAAAACGGCGTTTCTCTCGGCACTAATATCAGTTTACCACGCTCTTTTAAAACAACATCAGCAGCCCGTTCGATGAGGTTATCACTTGTACCCGAGCGAATCGCCGCTAAAGTGCCTGTACTACATGGACAAACCACCATACTTCGTGGTGAAGATGACCCACTCGCTACTGGCGACATCCAGTTGTCTTTGGTATACACGTATAATTTTTCTGTAGGAACTTGTAAAAAATGCGATAACTTTTCTTTGATGGTTTTTGGTGCAGCGGGTAACTGCAACTCGGACTCTGTAGCCAATACAACGCGAGCAGCGTCAGAAATCATTAAATGAACGCCTCGGTCGGCTTCGAGTAAGGCTTTGATCAAGCTCAAAGCATAAGGTGCTCCTGAAGCACCCGTCACAGCTAGAGTGACATCATCACGATAAGGTTTCATGGTTTTGCTTTTATTTTTTCTAACAGTTTGTTGTAAAGACCATCGAAGCCTCCATTGCTCATCAACAGAAGGTGATCACCTTTTCGCACTGTTGTCATTAAGTGCTCGACAATCTGCTCGGTCAGTTCGATAGCCTTCCAATCGATTGACGATGATTCAAAAACCGCTTGCACTGACCACAGCAAAGATTCAGCATCGTGGATAATGACCTTATCTGCGAGATTTAAAGCTTCGACCAAATCTTCTTTATGTACGCCCATTTTCATGGTGTTGGATCTCGGATCGAGCACAGCAATGATTCTTTGTTCATTACCAACACTCGCTCGCAAACCAGCCAGCGTAGCTTTAATAGCTGTAGGATGATGAGCGAAATCATCATAAATAGTAATACCCTTAAACGTATCTAAAATTTCCAAACGGCGTTTGACGCCTAAAAAAGCATTGAGCGCGTCTATAGAGTGAGAACCTTTTACACCACAATGTTTTGCTGCTGCTATCGCTGCTAGAGCATTTTTAGCATTATGCTCACCAACTTGTGACCATTCAATACGACCCTGAAGCTGCTCACCATAGTACACATCGAAAGCCGAAAAATCGGCTGTTGCATTTTGATAACGTAAAGTTCCTTCCTGACCAAAAGTTTGTATTGGTGACCAAACGCCTTTTTCTAAAACATCATCTAAATTCGTATCTTGCTCAGGTCGAATAATAAGTCCGTTACTGGGTACGATTCGCAATAAATGATGAAATTGTGTTTTGATCGCCTCTAAATCAGGAAAAATATCTGCATGGTCAAACTCGAGATTATTAAGTAAAGTGGTACGTGGGTGATAGTGAACAAATTTCGAACGCTTATCAAAAAATGCTGTGTCATATTCATCCGCTTCAATGACAAAAAAAGGAGACTCAGAAACTTTGGCAGAAATACCTAAATTTAGTGGCACACCTCCAATCAAAAAGCTCGGGTTGAGCCCCGCATGCTGCAAAATCCAAGCAATCATGGAAGCTGTAGTCGTTTTGCCATGTGTTCCAGCTACCGCTACGACCCAACTTTTCGATAGCACATGTTCAGCTAACCATTGCGGGCCACTCATATAAGGTAAACCGCGATCCAACACATATTCCACAGCTGGATTACCACGAGATAACGCATTACCAATAATGACCAAATCGGGTGCAGGCTCTAATTGCGCAGGATCATAACCTTCAATCAGTGTAATTCCTTGTTCTTCCAACTGAGTACTCATTGGCGGATAAACATTTTCGTCGCATCCGCTCACATTGAAACCCAAGCGCTTTGCCATGATAGCAATGCCGCCCATAAAGGTTCCACAAATGCCCAAAATATGTACGTCCATAACAACTTACCTATTATTAATATGCGCGCCTATCATACTCGATTCTGAACTGAATTATAGTGATAATTACACCAAGTGTCGGCTTTTGGGTGCCGACTCCTCTGGCATTTCACACTTGGTTACAATTAACGAGTCTTCATCTTTGGTAATGCTTCCTTCAATTTGCTTTTCTATAGGTCATTCTCCTATACATTTAGTAATGCTTTTAATTCGTGTATGATTCGCAGCAACTCTTACACTTTGTCATGCTTAAATCTTACAGGAGCTTTTTTATGTCCAAAATGCCCAAAGGCAATGCTTTTTACGCACAATCTGGTGGTGTTACAGCCGTTATCAACGCGTCCGCTTGCGGCGTTATTGAAACCGCCCGCCAAAATAAAGCCGTGATTAAAAAAGTTTTTGCGGGTAAAAACGGCATCATTGGTGCTCTTCGTGAGGAACTGATCGATACAAGCAAAGAGTCTGCTAAAGCGATCGCAGCATTAAGACATACACCTTCCGGCGCTTTTGGCTCTTGCCGTTATAAATTAAAATCGCTTGAAAATAACCAAGCAGAGTACGAAAGACTTATCGAAGTTTTTAAAGCCCATAATATCCGTTATTTTTTTTACAATGGCGGTGGCGACTCAATGGATACTGCACACAAGATTTCACAAATCAGTGAAAAACTCGATTTTCCTATTACTTGTATTGGCATACCCAAAACGGTTGATAACGACCTTCCTATAACCGATAACTGTCCTGGATTCGGTTCTGTTGCTAAGTACGTAGCCGTATCGATTCGCGAAGCTGGTTACGATGTCCAATCCATGTGTGATTCATCAACCAAAGTTTTTGTCATGGAAGTCATGGGCCGACATGCAGGTTGGATTGCAGCAGCTGGTGGCCTGGCTGCAGAGAATGAAGGCGATGCCCCACACATCATTCTTTTTCCTGAAGTCGCTTTTAATGAAAAAAAGTTTATGAAGAAAGTCAAACAATCTGTGGATAAATATGGCTATTGTGCCATTGTTGTGTCTGAGGGAGCGCGCTATAAAGATGGTAAATTTTTAGCCGAAGCCGGAGGAACTGATGCTTTTGGTCACGCACAGCTGGGCGGTGTTGCACCCGTTATTGCTTCTATGATTAAAAAAGAATTGGGTTACAAATATCATTGGGCTGTGGCCGATTACTTGCAACGCGCAGCAAGACATATTGCTTCTGCTACTGATGTTGAGCAAGCTTATGCTATGGGCAAAGCAGCCGTTGAGTTTGCTTTAGCCGGTAAAACTGCTGTCATGCCCACTATCGTGCGGAAAAAAACCAAAACCTACAAATGGGAAATTGGCGAAGCTAAACTTGCTGACGTCGCAAATGTTGAAAAAATGATGCCAAAGAAATTTATTTCGAAGGATGGATTTGGCATTACTGAAGCCTGTAGGGACTATTTGCAACCCTTGATTCAAGGTGAAGACTATCCACCTTATAAAAAGGGGTTACCTCAATACCAAAAACTGAAAAATCAATTGGTTGATAAGAAAACAAAGGACACTTTCAAAGTTTAGACCTTTTCAACCTTTGTAGTTGCTGAGGGCTTCCTGCCTTCCATCTACTGCCCCATTTGAATGCAATATCTTTTTGGGCCAGCACCATCGACTATTTTTTAAAATTTCCAGCACAATGACTAGCGTATTATGCTGGACTCATTTCCTTACACAGGCATTGATGTTTTCTTTTAAAAAAGCCCCCAGTATAATGCAAGGGTTTTTGATAAATAATTGGCATAAAATACATCATCGATGAATTTGTGCTCAATTTGGTCTATTTTATATTCGAGTTTAATTATTGGAAGAGTGAGCAGCCTTATGAGCTTAAGCACAGTACCAGCCGGCAAAAATATCCCGGAAGAGGTCAATGTAGTCATCGAAATCCCGGCCCACAGCGAGCCCGTCAAGTACGAAGTGGATAAAGAATCCGGCGCATTATTTGTCGATCGTTTTATGTCAACTTGCATGCATTATCCGACCAACTATGGCTATGTCCCCGCCACACTATCTGAAGACGGTGATCCCGTTGACGTTCTTGTGCCAACCCCCTTCCCTCTTCATGCGGGCTCAGTTATCCGATGTCGCCCAGTTGGCGTTCTTAAAATGACTGATGAATCAGGCGTTGATGCAAAAATTGTTGCTGTACCTGTTGATAAGCTGACACCTAACTATCGTCATGTCAAAGAAGTAACTGATTTACCGCAATTGTTATTAGATCAAATTTCTCACTTCTTCGAGCATTACAAAGATCTTGAGCCTAATAAATGGGTCAAAGTTGAAGGTTGGGCTAATGCAGATGAAGCGAAAGCGGAAATCGAAGCTAGCGTAGCGCGCTTTAACGGCTAATCAATCACGCCGCTCTAGATTAACCCAACTAAGAATGCTGTTGTCATTACAATTGTAGAAAGAAAGTGACAACAGCAATTCTTATCAAAGACGTGACAACTTTAAATGGCCGCTGACTGTAGAACCTTTCAACTTAGCGTCCCCTTCTCCCATGACGAGTTCTACCGATTTGCCAGTTTTTCTGGTGAAACGAGCATCGCGACTCAATTGATTATCAATCGTTCCACTAGGCCCTGAGTTTAATAACATTTTTACATTGGATTCCGGTGCCAAACTGAGCTCGATATCGCCACTCACTGATGATATCTTTGAACTTTCATCACCAGAGACATTACCTGTTATCAAAACATCACCTGACACACTACTTAAATTTAGTTTTTTCCACTGTCCTAATTCAAAATTACCATCGCCAGAAACGGTCGAAATCTTTGCATGGGCAATCTTCGAGTTTTTAAGAGCAATGTTTCCACTCACATTAGCTAGCTTAAATTCTGGAGATATAATATTTTCAAGTTCTAGTTGGTCACTGACGGAATTAATTTTGGTATCATTTTTTATGTTATTCACTTTTAAATAAGTAGAAACACCATTGTAAGCTAAAGCTAATGCTTCCGGCATACTAATAGTGAGTTTCGAACCTTTTCCATAACGATCAGAATTTTTTTTCAATTCAACCTTAATCACTAAACGATTATCGCGCTTTTCAAAAATAAATGTTTTTAATGCATCATCCAACTCGCCGCGAACTTGCACAGTTGAAGAGGTATTACCTTGCACGGTCACTTCACCACGCACTACGCTAATTTCGACTTTTTCAATGTCTTTCGTATCAAGACTTTGATTAACAGATTCTCCAGCTACTAACGATAATGGTAGGAAGCTCGTGAATAAAGTTATCCAAAAATTTAAGTGTGCTTTCATTATGTTTTCCTCTTTATATGTTTTAGCCTTGGCCGAGTAATTCGCGCAAATCAATAACCCCGGCATTTGCACGAGAAATATAGGATGCCATCACCAATGAGTGATTAGCAAAAAGTCCAAAACCACTACCATTTAAGATCATTGGACTCCATACCGTTTGTTGTGTTGCTTCTAACTCTCGTATGATTTGTCGTAAGCTTGTAGCTGCATTTTTTTTATCAAGAGTCTCAGCAAAATCAATATCAATAGCACGTAACAAATGAATTAAAGCCCAACAAGCACCTCTGGCCTCATAGAAAACATCATCAATTTCCCACCAAGGTGTTTTCACAGAAATCTCTGTTAAAGTTCGAGTAGATTGAGTCGCTGCTGCTTCACCGGCCAAATCAACGTTGATACGCTCTTGCCCGACACTTGCTGCCAATCGCTGTGATAAGCTGCCCAGTTGTTTTTCAACATCACGTAGCCACTCACGAAGATTGTCAGCTCGCGCGTAAAACTGCGTATTGGGATCGGTGCTATCTGCTAACTTTTGTAAATAATTTTCTAAACCCTCAATGCCTTCACGATACTCATTTTCAGCTGAAGGAAACATCCACTTGTTGCGGTCAATATTAAACTTGGGTTGCACTTCTTTTAAATCATCCTGTTCAACCGATTGCGACTGTGAACGACTCATATCCTTACGCAGGACACGAGCCATATCGCGCACTTGTGTGAGAACACCAAGCTCCCAACCGGGCATGTTATCCATAAACACTCCGGGAGGTACCACATCATTACTGATAAAACCGCCTGATTTTGTTAATAACTCATCAGCTATGCGAATTAAGGTATTGATGGTGGTATAACCCACCACAAGAGTTTGTTCATTTTCCTTGACGCGATAAGCTTGTTCCGTTCTGACATCAAAGACGTCAGGCTCAATGCTCCAAAAAATGGCTATGAGATAAAAGAGAAAAAATACAGAGAAAAAACTGATTAGTGCAGGTTTTAAAAAGCGCTTATATCCACGATTATTGACTTCATTCATTACATATTCATCCTAATTGCTTTCTTTATTCAGTTATCTATAAAAAAACAAAGTTATTTTTTTACTGGCACTTTAAAGTTATATTTTTTACCATCCTGACTCACTAAAGTGATAGCAACTTCGTGCCCTACCTTGGGTTGTTCCGTCATTCCCATTAACATGATGTGCATGCCGTTTGGTATGAATTCAACTGAGCTCTTAGCCGGTAATTGAATCTCGGAAACATGCCGCATTTTTGCGATACCCTCTTCATGCAAAGTCTGATGAAACATTGCATGAGCACCATCATACAAGACTTCCGTTACAACCACTGTTTGATTCGTAGTGTTACTTAACTTACCGTATATAGCAGTTGTCGGGCTCCCTGGAGGCATAGCTCTGACAAAGCCCTGCTCAAAAATGAGCGATAGCTTCTGTTGATTGTTGTTGGATGAATGTATAGGCTGTTCGCTGGGCATTTTGGTCTCCGCCAATACCCACGAACCTTCTAGTACCCAACCCATTAGACCTATTGTGAACAAAAACTTTATCATATTGTACCTCTGTCAATGTTGCGCTTTACATTTGTTAGTCAACTTTCTTAGATAAGAGCATTACGATTGAAAAAAAATGATTCAGTGTCAATAGGCATAAGGTCTAAAACAAGCTTTATTCTTACAAGAAGAATGCCAACCTGTTTTTTATCAGCTAAAGCTTTAAAAATACGCTTAATTCATGACTCCTACATAACTCATTGATGGCACAACTTAAGAAAACTCACCAGTTTTTAGGAATTTTGACGAATTCCAACCGTGTGGTCATTGAATGGAGGATATATTGTGAGATTTTTATTTGAGGTATCGCGTAATTTCCCCAGGCGAATGATTGATTTTTAATTGTTTTAACGGATTATAAGTATCGGCATGTTTTGGAATAGCAAGGGTTTTGACTTGCTTAAATAAGGGATTGCTCATAATGGCTCCCAAGGATAAAACAGAAGCTATGCGGTAGTCGATACAAGGAACCGCCTGGACATTTTGATGAGATTGGCTGAAGTGATATTGGCGGCGATTGAGCCTTTGGGCATCAAAAGTGATAACGACAGCTTCCGTAGCATCTAACATGTTAGCTAGTGCCATCACAATGCCCCCTCCGAGTGAAGTTCCTGTGTAGATATCAGCATAAATTTGATGTTTTTTAAGCAAAGGAACTAATTGTTGTAAAGATTGGTATTTTTCACCTTTAGCGCCCAAAGCCGTCATCACATTTTGTTGAATATCTTTTCTTGAAGCTGTTCCACGCGCCGCAAGAATAAGCGCATTGGTTTTGGGATGCGGAAACAAACCTATATGCAATTCTTTAAATACTTCCAATAAAGCTTCAGCATCCATTGAATTAAGAGATGAAAACCTTTGTGTTAATTTTTGTATTGAATCATATCGAGATTCACATAAATGCAGAACACGCTTGGCATCATCAGTTGCTATGCCTGGAAATCTTCTTTGGAGCGCGCTCACACTCCCCATGTTTTTGCCGTTTAGTTGTTTTTTTTCATCTAAAAAAACACAAATAGCGAACAGACCTGCTAAATGCGCCTGTTTTCTTTGAGCAACATTGAATAAATTGAGATTTAACAAAGTTACATGGGAGTTTTTCTTAAAAAGATTCAACTTGCGCTAATGCCTCTAAAAGCACTTCGGGGCCTGCTCCTGGTTTGATAGCATGTTCACTTAAGTGACGTCGCCACCTTCTTGCACCAGGCATACCATTAAATAGCCCAAGCATATGACGCGTAACATGGCTCAATTTGGCACCTAGGCTCAACTGCTCTTCTATATACTGCAACATTTTATGCACAATATCTGTCCGAGAAGGCTGAATAGAGGATACTCCAAAGACTCGCTTATCCACTTCCGCCAAGAAATAGGGGTTTTGATAAGCTTCCCGACCAATCATAACACCATCAACGCATTCTAAATGTTGTAGGGTTTCGTCAATGTTGAGTACTCCACCATTCAGCGTGATATGCAAGTGAGGAAAAGTTTCCTTAAGGAAGTAGACCCGTTCGTATTGTAACGGAGGAATATCGCGATTTTCTTTAGGACTCAACCCTTGTAACCAAGCCTTGCGCGCGTGAATCACCCATGTATCGCATCCTGCTTTGGCTATCTCATTCACAAAAGTATGTAGATAGTCATCATTATCCAAATCATCGATACCTAGACGCGTTTTGACCGTTACAGGTAGGCTTACAGCATCACACATAGCCGCAACACATTCGGCGACTAACTGAGGTTCAGCCATTAAACAAGCACCAAAGCGGCCCGACTGCACACGATCGCTTGGACAACCAACGTTGAGATTGATTTCGTCATACCCAAAATCTTCAGCAATTTTTGCCGCTTCCGCGAGTTCTTCTGCGTTAGAACCACCTAATTGTAATGCTACCGGGTGTTCCTCTGCGTTAAAACCAAGCAGGTAATTACGATCACCATGAATAACAGCTCCACAGGTTATCATTTCCGAATACAAAAGCACATTTTCCGATAGACAACGCAAAAAAAAGCGATCATGTCGATCCGTCAAATCCATCATAGGTGCAATGGAAAGCTTGCGATCAATTTCTGTCATATCTGATAGTAACCTCAACATGAGCGTTAGTTTAGGGTGATTTACTATAGCCTTTCACTGCATGGACATCAACCATGGCAAGCCATCCACTTCCTAGCCATACTAAAGGTAACTGGTAATTCCTCAATGACCCAGTTAGACTTTATCACGATTAATAGAAGCAGGATCAATCAACTATGAGAATCGTCGAAACGCTTTTGGTAGAAGCTCCCCATAAACCCGGTAATATGGCCAAAATTCTTGGCGTTATTGGTGAGTGCGGTATCACTGTTGAAGGTGTTAACGCAGTTCGACGCTTAGATTCGGACACAATTTGGGAAGTCACCATCGAATATGATGACAATTTTGATATTAAAATTTTAGTCAGAGGTATTAACGACTTAGCCGATACTAAAATTGTTGGTAAATCTGATCGCGTTTTTAACCGTCACAAAGGCGGTAAAATAAAAACCGTTTCAAAACTGGAAATTAACTCTCTTGAGGTATTGAGAGATGTGTACACGCCAGGCGTGGCACGAGTTTGCGAACTCATTCGCAAAGAACCGCAAAAAATTCGTGAGTTTACTAATCGCTCTAGCACTGTTGCCGTGATTACCAACGGCACAGCCATATTAGGCTTGGGTGATATTGGTTGTGAGGCGGGTTTACCAGTGATGGAAGGTAAAGCTGCTCTTTTGTCAGAGTTAGCTGGTCTTTCTGGGGTTCCTATCCTTGTTGAAGAAAAAGACCCACAAAAAATTGTTCAAACAGTAAAATCTATTTACACATCATTTGGTGCCATTTTGCTTGAAGATATCAAAGCTCCGGAGTGCTTTGAAGTTGAAGAGCAACTCATCAAAGCGCTACCTATTCCTGTCTTTCATGATGACCAACATGGCACTGCTATGGTTGTACTGGCAGCTTTGCTAACTATTGCTAAACGCTTAGGGATTGATCTTCGAGAACAGTCCGTAGGCCAAGTTGGACTCGGTGCTGCCGGTATGGGTATTTGTACCTTGCTAATGCGCTACGGCGTTAAAGATGTTGTTGGGTGTGACATAAATACCGTTGCTTGTGAATATTTAGAACAGCGCGGTGGGCAAACAGCTAACCTCGAAGATTTAATGTTGCAAGCTGATATTGTCATAGCGACAACTGGCGTTAAAGGTTTGATAAAACCTGAATTAGTCAGAAAAGGACAAATCATTTTAGCTTTAACTAACCCTGATCCTGAGATTGAACCAGATGTCGCTATTGAACGAGGCGCACTGTATGCTTCAGATGGTAAGACTGTCAACAATATGCTGGCTTTTCCTGGATTATTTCGTGGCGCACTCGATGCCGGTGTCAGTCAAATTACACATGAAATGAAAATAGCCGTTTCAGAAACGTTATCGGATCTCGCTAAAGCCGATACCTTGGTACCTCAAGCTCTCAATCAAAATGCGCATGATAAAGTCTACGAAGCCGTGTACCAGGCTGCTCTAAAAACACCTTCTCAAGTTTCTTCATAAACCAAAGTGACACGCTGTGTAATATTACACAGCAACTCGTAAGGAATCGTATCTGCGAAGCTGGCGATGGTTTCGATAGGAAGTTCATCACCCCACAAAACTACCCTATCACCGACTTGTATAGAATCACCGCCAATTTCAACGGTTAACATATCCATAGAAATACGCCCTACCAATGGGTACTCTTTACCTTGAATCCATACAGGCGTACCATTTGTAGCATGTCGAGGGTAGCCGTCACCATATCCGACAGAAACAACAGCGATACGCGTATCTTGGGCCGCTTTCCAAGTACCGCAATAACCAACAGTCCCACCTTTACGAACAGTTTTTACCGCAATAACTTCTGATTCAAAGCTCATAGCTGGCTGCAATTGATGCTGTTTGCCTATGGTATTCGCTAGCGGCGAGCAGCCGTAAATCATTAGACCGCTTCGTACATAATCAAAATGGGCTTCGGGCCATGCCAAAATACCTGCCGAGTTAGCTAAGCAACGACGACATCCCGAATTTTTGGTTAAGGCTTTAAATTGATTGATTTGCTCTTGAGTCTGATTAGCATCCAACTCATCCGCATGCGATAAATGAGACATTAAAACGATACGCTCTTTGGGAACACCAACTTGCAACAATTTCTCTAGCGCTTGCATAAATTCTGATGAATCAAAACCCAAACGGTGCATACCCGTGTCGACTTTTAACCAAATATCCTGTTGATAGTTGCGCAAGTTATTCATCATCAGATCTAAACCCACAGCGTTATGCACCACTAAAGTCACTTTATTTTCAATAGCTTGTTGCATAGCTTGTGTGTGATTTACACCACTTAGTAAAATAATATCTGCTTCTAAATTTAACTGCCTAAGCGAGATAGCTTCCTGCAACGAGGCAACACCAATACTGGTGTAGCCAGGGTACAAATTTTTTGCAACTTCTGTAATACCGTGGCTGTACGCATTCGCTTTCAAAACCACCATGATAGGTTTATTGTGTGCAATACGCTTGACCAGAGATAAGTTATGTCGCAAGGCTTTGAAGCTAATTATCGCTTTTGCAATTCTCAATATTGGCTCCGCTTTAAATCATTAGGTTAGCACTTCATGTCATTTAAACAGCACAATGGCAAGTACTAATTACAGGTCTTAATCCATATTTTAAGATAGCACCAGTGATCAAACATGTTGAGTGGATGGCTAAAAAGGAACACAGAACATTAATAAGAATATCATAACTGGAAGAACTGGCGACATGGCAGAGCTAATATTCTTCGCTTACTGCATAGTTTTCGAAACGTGTATATTTTCCAATGAAAGTTAATCTTACGGTACCAATAGGACCATTTCTTTGTTTGCCTATGATAATTTCTGCCGTTCCTTTGGCTTCTGTTTCAGGATTATATACTTCATCGCGATAGATAAACATGATCAGATCAGCGTCTTGCTCTATAGAACCTGACTCACGAATATCTGACATCACTGGGCGACGATCAGCACGCGACTCCAAACTTCGATTCAACTGAGACAAAGCCACAACGGGTATTCCTAGTTCCTTTGCTAACGCTTTCAAAGAGCGAGAAATTTCTGCAATTTCTAAAGTTCGATTGTCGCTAAGCGCAGGTACTTTCATCAGCTGTAAATAGTCAATCATAATCATAGAAAGACCACCATGTTCTCGATACAGCCGCCGAGCTCGACTGCGAACCTCTGATGGTGTTAAACTTGGTGTATCATCAATATAAAGCTTGCCTTGTTCATTGAGCAAGTTAAAAGCACTAGTCAATTGCGCCCAATCTTGATTATCTAACTCACCCGTTCGCATATGGCTTGAGTCGACCCGCCCAAGCGAAGCAAGAGAACGCATCATTAACGCTTCTGCCGGCATCTCCATGGAAAACACCAACGCAGGTTTATCTGCATTGACTGCAGCATGCTCTACCATGTTCATAGCAAATGTGGTTTTACCCATTGAAGGACGGGCCGCCACAATAACCAGATCAGCGGGTTGCATTCCGGTCGTCAGTTTATCTAAATCGGTGAAACCGGTTGATAAACCGGTGATCCCGCCTCTAGCTTCAGCAATGACTTCAATTTTACTCAAAGCCTTTTGCAACAAAGGCTTAATCCCTTGCGGACCTGACTCTCGATGATCACGTGACTCAGCCACACGAAAGATAGTCGACTCAGCAAAATCGATTAGCTCGTCCGGCTTTTTTGCGCCTCGATTAAAGGTCGCATCAATTACATCATTCGCTGCCCCTATCAGCTGCCTTAACACAGCTCTTTCTTGAACAATCTCAGCATAAGCCAGAATGTTAGCTGCACTTGGTGTAATTTTAGCCAGCTCAGTGAGGTAAGCGATCCCACCACTGACATTGTCCTCATCGATTCCCTCAAGTCTTTCAGAAAGGGTGATGATATCAAGTTCTTGGCCACCTTCGACGAGCTGGCGAATTGCTGAGAAGATAATTTGATGCTGTTGGCGATAAAAATCTTGTTCGACTAAGATTTCCGCTAATCTATCCCAATATTCCGGATCAAGCATAACCCCACCCAATACCGATTGCTCGGCTTCAATAGAGTGAGGAGGTAATCTTACGTTATCAGGTAAATCGATATTTTTATTCATGCCACATAACGGAAAAAGGCACTATACCTGAAATGTGTACAGTGCCTTTGATAATACAAAGCGTTCAGTTAACAACCAATTTAACAAGTTACATTCTTAATAGGATATAATGCAACAAAAGTGTACCGGCTATCAACTTATCTGTTGTCGCCCAACACCTTTAAGCATCAGCTACAACAACCAATTTTAGCGTACCGTCAACTTCAGGGTGCAGATGAATAGCAATTTCAAATTCACCTGTTGAGCGGATAGCGCCTGTTGGTAAACGTACTTCTTTACGCTCAAGTTGTGCACCAGCTTCTGTTGCTGCATCAGCAATGTCTTGCGAACCAATTGAACCAAACAACTTACCTTCATCACCCGCTCTTGCTGCAATAGTAATGGTTAAATCGTTGAATTTTTCAGCTCTATCTTGCGCAACTTTTAAAGAGTCAGCGGATTTTGCTTCAAGCTCAGCACGACGCTCTTCAAAATATTTAACATTCTCTTCAGTTGCTGGAACTGCTTTGCCTTGTGGAATTAGGAAGTTACGTCCGTAACCCGGTTTCACATCAACTGCTTCACCTAGTTGACCTAAACCTCGGATATTTTCTAGCAGGATGATATTCACTTTGCCTACCTCTTAATCAATCTATGACACTAAAGCAATCACTTAAATACAGCATATTCAAAGCGATTACTCTTATTTAGTTTTTTACTCATGCCCATCCGAGTAAGGTAATAAGGCTAAAAAGCGAGCTCGCTTAACAGCAGTCGATAATTGACGCTGATATTTCGCTTTGGTCCCCGTAATACGGCTTGGTACAATTTTACCAGTCTCAGTAATGTAATTTTTTAGCGTCGCTAAATCTTTGTAATCGATTTCAGTTACACCTTCAGAGGTGAATCGACAAAATTTTCGACGGCGAAAAAAACGTGACATATTGGCTATCTCCTTAAAAGATCAAAGGTATTTATTCGGTATCGCTTTCAGAGCTACCTGTTGTTTCGCTTTCTACGACTTCAGGCTTTTCCTGCTCAGCAGGCTTCTCTTCTCTGCGCTCTGAACGTTGGTCATTTCGATCTCGAAAATCGCCGCGCTCTGATTTCTCTTCTTTCGCTTTAACCAATGGAGATGGCTCGGTATACGCATTCTTAGTACGGATGACTAGATTACGAATCACTGCGTCATTGAAACGGAAAGTATTTTCTAACTCATCGACAGCTTCTTTGCCACTTTCAATGTTCATCATAACATAGTGAGCTTTGTGGATTTTGTTGATAGGGTAAGCTAACTGACGACGCCCCCAATCTTCAACACGATGAATAACGCCACCAGAATCAGTCACTAAAGCTGAATAACGCTCGATCATACCCGGTACTTGATCACTTTGATCAGGATGCACCAAAAAAACTACTTCATAATGTCTCATGTGTAAAACACTCCTCTCGGAATCCAGCCACCCATGCTGTGATAAAAAAAACTTAACAAAAACAATCTGTTAGTTTTTTCAGTATCCAAACACGATGCAGCAAGGAGAACTTAATACTAATTTAGGACGCGATAGTCTAATGCGTGATGAATGAAATTGCAATCCCAGTCTCAGACATTCCTTGTGATTCACGACTAATAATTTTTATCCATTTTTATTGTTAGACTTTACACCTAAGATATTTTTCTTTGATTAGCACTTTGATCGCGCAATTATTCCTATGTCGCAGTCCGCGATTCCTGCATACACTTTAAATAAGCTGTTATTGAAAAAATTAAAACATACCATTTTTCACGGGCTTGCTAGATTTTTACTTTTAACGCCAACAGTATAGTTAGGCGTAGCTTGATTTTAGTGCAGGATTCTACGTAGGAGGGCTTGTTTCGATGACGAGTATATCCCTTTGAATAAGTGGAACCTTTGCTTAAGCTCCACATTGGGAATACTTTATGGGTTTTCTAACTAACATAATAACGAAAAAAATACTAAACGCTTTCTATTTGGTGCAAGAGGTGCAAATTATCAAAATTTGCACTACCTCGACCTTACTCTATTTGTGCATACTTCACAATGTCCAAGCCATTTCGGTTTCTTCACTCACCATTAATGATGGATTAAAAACGAATACTGTCACTTCTATCACTCAAGATACCGATGGTTACATTTGGTTAGGGAGCATGAGTGGCCTGAGTCGATATGATGGTTATCAGTTACTTTCATTTCGTCACGAAACCGATGATCCTCGCTCCTTATCGGATAACCACGTTACTGATCTAGTGATTGATAATCGCGGCTCTCTATGGATAACCACTTGGAATGGCCTCAATCGTTACGATCCTGATACTATGTCATTTGATCGTTATGGATATATTCAACCAAACTACATTGGTGGGCAACGCACCTTTCGTTCTGTTATTGCTAAAGGCAAACAACATTTGTGGGTTGGACATAGAGCTAACTTGTACCGCTATCGTTACGAGACTGATGCACTAGAAGCCATTCCTATAACCACTTTTGGGGCAGCGATTCCCAACAATGATTATATTTCTTCATTGATGGAGGATAGTCAGGGAAATATTTACATTGGTATGTTTTATTCTGGGCTTTATTATTACCAAACTCAAACCTCCACTTTTAAAAAAATCCATTTGACAACTCGCACACAGCACACCGTCTCTCATGTTACTTCTATGGTTGAAGACAACGCTCAAAATGTTTGGCTGGGAACCTCGACAACAGGGTTATTTGTGATTCAAAAAAATGGCGATTACAAACACATTACCGCTGATACAAGGAACCCTTACAGTTTACCTCATCAAAGTGTAAACACCCTTCTACTCGATCAAGATGGTACTTTATGGGTAGGTACTTCCGAAGGATTAGGAGAGAAATTTGATGATGCTGACGCATTTATTTCTTATCGCTTTAATGCTTCTAAACAACGTGGTCTAACAAATGACAATATCCATGACATTTTTGAAGATCGTTCAGGATTATTATGGATAGGTACTCAAACCGGCGGTGTTAATATTTATAATCCTGCAACAAAATATTTTCATCATCAAGGTGTTGATGAAAATAAACCGACCACTCTTAGCGGGAAAGTGATCCGAGGTATGGCTGAAGATTATTTGGGATATATTTGGATCGGCACACAAAATTCTGGTGTGAGTCGTTTTGATATTTATCGTGATGAATATCAAACCTATCGCTTTAATCCAGATGACCCTTTCAGTATTCCTAATGACCGCGTTAGTGCTATTTATGAAGATCGTGATAAAGAATTATGGGTTACCACATTAGGCGGTTTAGCACGATATGATAGAAATCAAGATTACTTTATTACCTATCGCCACGACGCTAATGATCCTAATAGCATACCAACAAACAAACCAATTAGTCTTTATCACAGCAGTAATGGTACGCTATGGATTGGTAGCCGTGACAAAGGATTAATCGCTTATAATAAAATAAAAAACACCTATAAAAGTTATTTACACGAAAGATATAATATTCATTCGATCTCAAATAATCGTATTCGTCCTTTACTTGAAGACAGCTCAGGTAAACTGTGGGTAGGAACAACGCATGGCCTTAATCGATTCGACCCAATTACTGAAACATTTCAACGTTTTCATCATAAACCCAATGATAAAACTTCAATAAGTGATGACTATATTTTCTCTCTACATGAAGATAAGTCTGGACGTATTTGGGTGGGCACTCGTCGAGGATTGAACCTCTATCATAACGACACTCATCAGTTTACGCATTTTACACAAACGGATGGCTTACCTAACGATAACATTTATGGCATCTTGGAAGAACTCGATCAGCCCGTTTTATGGTTAAGTACCAACTATGGTTTATCTCAGTTGGATTTGCGTTCAATGACTTTCAAAAATTTTGATGTGACTCACGGTCTGCAAAATAATGAGTTTAATCCACCAGCTGCTTTACGCACACGTTCAGGTATGATGATTTTTGGTGGTATTGATGGTTTTAATTTTTTCCATCCTAAGGCTATAAAGAAAAACCCTTTACAACCTAAAGTCGTCATTACCAGTGTTATTTCTGAAAATAATCAACTAATCACAAATAAGCCTTTTGAGTTAAAAAATGGGATCGAACTATCCCATACTGATCAAGTCATTTCGTTTCGTTACGCTGCTTTAGATTTCACAAACTCTTTACGCAATCAATTTCGATATCGTTTAAATGGTTTTGACGATGCATGGCAATATGGTGGTAACAATCAGTTCGTGACTTACACCAACTTAGACCCAGGGAATTATATTTTTGAAGTACAAGGCAGTAATAGTGATAGTGTTTGGAGCTACAATACTGCTAGTGTAAAACTTAAAGTTCATCCTGCGCCCTGGTTCACACCATGGGCAAATCTTGCTTATGTAACAATTTTTTTACTGCTTATTTGGTTCTATGTTCACCGACATCAGCGGGAACTAGCCAAAGAACGAGAAGTTGCAACCAAATTACGAGAAGTGAGTGCTTTAAAAGATCAATTCTTAGCTACAACATCTCACGAATTACGTACGCCAATGAATGGCGTGATAGGTACTGCCAGTTTACTGCTTGAAACACCTATGTCGAATGAACAACGAGAATTGGTTGAAATGATTCGGATCAGTAGTGAAAATCTTTTATCAATTATTAATGATATATTAGATTTCTCTCGCATAGAAGCAGGGAAAATTGAACTCATACATCATCCCTTTTCACTTACTCAATTAATTGAAGAAGTACTCGATATTTTTACTGTACAAGCTCAGGCCAATGGTATTGAAATGGCTTATTTTATTGCTAAATCAACGCCGGATAAAGTCATTGGCGATTCACAACGCATACGACAAATTTTGATTAACTTAGTAGGTAATGCGTTAAAGTTCACACAAAAAGGACAAGTCACTCTCACTATAAAATCTGTGATAACGAGCAAAAACTCTCAATCTTTTTTAAAGTTTACTATCGTTGATAGCGGTATTGGTATTCCTAAGGATAAAATGAAAAGTTTATTTGAAGCTTTCACGCAAGTGGATGCATCAACAACGCGTCGTTTCGGTGGTACAGGGTTAGGTTTGGCTATATCACAACGACTCGTAAAACTTATGCAAGGTAAAATTTGGGTGGATAGCCAGGTCAATAGAGGCACTTCGTTTAGTTTTCATATACCTCTTGTAAAACACTCAACCAATAAAGAAGAAAGTCTCAATCCAGAAGCTTGCCCATTTAACTCGCAAAAAATATTGCTTTGTCATGAAAATATGAAAATTGCAAATATTATTTCTCAATACTTAAAGCGCTGGAAACTAGACGTAAGTGTTTTTAATACCATAAAAGATAACCCTGTCAGTATTGAAGAGAAAGATTATCAGTTGACATTAATTAATCACAATAAAAAAGTAACTCCAACACATAAAGTGAAAGATATTCTTAGCTATACAAAACATAAACCTGTGATTTTTATTAGCCCAATTCCGCAAGAAGAGCTCATCGCTGCTTACGAATATCAAACCTTTGAAATTAAGGCTCCGATAAAATGGCAAAAATTATATGCTATGTGCTCGGCTTTATTGCAAATCTCACAATTTCCTCAACACGACTTACTGACAACGCAAAACCACCCTACAGAAGAAATAGCAAATTTATTACCTGCTACTATTTTGCTTGCAGAAGATAATTCGATTAATCAAAAAATCGCATTACAAATGCTAAATCGCTTGGGATATCAAGACGTTGATACCGCTCTTAACGGACAACAAGCCGTGGAAAAATGTGCTCATAAACATTATGATATCATATTAATGGACGTACAAATGCCTGAAATGGATGGGTTGACAGCTACTCGTGAAATTGTTAATCAACGAACACAACCTTGCCATCAACATATTATCGCAATGACGGCAAATGCGATGGAAGGCGATAAAGAAAAATGTATCGCAGCAGGTATGGACAGCTATCTACCTAAACCCGTAAAAATGTCACAATTGCGCCAACAATTGTATATGGCGTTACAGGATCAAGACGTCGAGCTCAATGTCCACAGTCATTGAGCTACTCTTTGCCGTACTACCTCGAAAAGCACTACACCAGTGGCTACAGAGACATTGAGACTTGAGACTTGACCTAACATAGGTATTTTAATAAGAAAGTCGCAATGAGAACGCGTACTTTGCCTAAGGCCCTCGCCTTCTGATCCCATAACTAGAGCGACACCACCAGTAAAAGTGGTGGTGTAAAGCGTATCTTTAACTTCACCAGCAGTACCATATAGCCAGATATTCAGTGACTTCAAATAATCAATGGTACGATTCAAATTCGTTACTTGAAATACAGGGGTTACATCTGCTGCTCCGCTGGCAACTTTACAAGCTGTAGCATTAAGGCCTACAGAACGATCTTTAGGAACGACAAGTGCATCCACACCCGCAGCATTTGCTGTTCTTAAGCAAGCACCAAGATTATGAGGGTCAGTGACGCCATCAAGCAGTAAAATCAAAGGTTCATGCGATAAGTTTTCTAATAAACGCTTAAGATCGGCTTCTGACCCCATTGTTTTTGCTTCGACGAGAGCAGTAACACCTTGATGATTAACTTTTTCTAATTGATATTGTGTAAAAAACAGTTTGTCTACCATTTCAAAGGCAATATGATGTGCTTTGCATAGTTGAATAATTTTTTGGAGTTTGGCATTTTTTGAAGCATGAAGGAGATAAACTCGTTTAATCCGTTTTTTATCACGCTTTATTGCCAATTCTACCGAATGTAGACCATATAAAAACTCTTCACTTGCCACACTTTACTCCTAACAACTCATATTACTATGCAAATTTTTTGCTTTAATCACTGTGTATATTACGATTCCAGACAATTAACGACGACGTTTTTTTCGTGCTTTTTTTCTTTTGCTTACGTTTTTTTCAGGTTTTTTTTTTTTCTTGGTTTTATCTTTTTTATTCTCTGATTTAGGAAGTTTTTTTTCTGATGAGATTTTTTGACTTTTTGATTTTTTTCGTGACAAGGGTTTAGACGAGGATAGACCCGTTAACTCAAAATCAATTTGCCGGGTTTCTAAATCAACACGTGAGACTATGATATCTAAGGTATCACCCAACCCAAAACGTAAACGCGTGTTCTCACCAATGAGAACCATTTTCGCGGCATCAAAGTGATAATAATCATTAGTTAATTGTGTGATATGAATAAGGCCTTCAATATATAAAGTATCGAGCCGAACAAACAAACCAAACGAGGTGACACTCGTCACTTTTCCTGTGTAGTGTTGCCCCACTTTATCCATCATAAATTCGCACTTTAACCAATCACTGACATCACGAGTGGCTTCTTCCGCCCGTCTTTCCGTAAAAGAACAATGCTCTCCGATAGCATCTAATTGTGCGTACTCACCAGCCCATCGTCCTTCCAAACCAGAACGTTTACGAGTAATTTTCGACAGAATTTTTTTAATCGTTCGATGCACAATAAGATCAGGGTAACGTCGAATAGGCGATGTAAAGTGTGCATATTCTTCTAGCGCTAAACCAAAATGACCATCAGCTTGTGGTTGATAAACCGCTTGAGTCATCGAGCGCAATAACATCGTTTGAACTTGTTCATAATCCAAACGATGCTCAACGCTCTGTAATAATTCAGCGTAATCTTTAGGTGTGGGATTTAAGCCACCAGGTAATCTCAAGCCTTTCTCTTGCAAATATTTTTGTAAAGCTTCTAATTTTTTTTCTGAAGGTCCAATATGATTACGGACTAAAGCATAATGCTCATGTTTTTCTATAAATTTAGCCGCGCTAATATTGGCTAAAATCATACATTCTTCAATCAGTTTATGTGCATCGTTGCGATGTCTTTCCACAATGGCATCAATTTTTTTATCGTCAGAAAATAAAAAAACGGGTTCTGGGCTTTCAAACTCTAAAGCGCCTCGAGCCAAACGTTGTTCTCGCAACACTTGATACAGAGCATGTAATTCTTTTAAAGGTTGCTCTACATTTTTCGGAATATAGTGCTCCGGTTCATCTTCTAATAAGCGCCCAACTTGCGTGTAGGTAAGTCGTGCATGAGAGTTTATAACGGCAGGATAAAAAGTGTAACCTGAAAGTTTACCTTTCTGACTGACTGTCATTTCACAAACCATGCATCGCCTTTCAACCTCCGGGTTTAATGAACAAACACCGTTTGATAAAATCTCGGGCAGCATGGGAATAACTTTGCCAGGAAAGTAAACCGAGTTCCCTCGTTCTTGAGCAGCCTCATCGAGAAGTGTATCAGGGCGCACATAATAACTCACATCAGCAATCGCAACCCATAGACGCCAACCACCACCACGTTTTTTCTCACAGTAAACTGCATCGTCAAAATCTTTGGCATCTTCCCCATCAATGGTTACTAATGGCAACTCACGCAAATCAACACGATGTGTATATTCCCTTTTAGGAATTTCAAAGGTAATGGCATTAACTTCATCCCATAATGCTTTGGGCCATTCATGAGGAATATCATGACGTCTTAACGCTACATCGATTTCCACACCAGGGGCCATGTAGTCACCCAACACTTCAATAATTTCAGCAATAGGTTGAGTTCTAATATGTGGATATTCAGTGAGATAGGCAACCACAAGCTGCCCATATTGTGCTTTGCCTCGGTTAGCTTCTGGTATCAGAATTTTATGAGCGATACGTTTATCTTCAGGTATAACAATGGTATTTTGGTTGTCTTGTGCGAGCCGGCCAACAATTTGCGTAACCCCGTGCTCTACCACTTCAACAATAATTGCTTCACGGCGTCCCCGGTGTGAACCGCGACCTTCACGCACTAAGACTACATCATTATGCATTGCTCGGCGCATATCTCGCGCTGATAGATGCATTTCTCGCTCATCTTCGGTAATCAGTAAACCATCGCCTTCTTTTTTACCAATAACACGACCTTTAATAAGAACATCTTTATCGATTAAGCCATAACCTGTTCGCGGATCTAGCATGAGTTGACCATCGCGGACCATTGCTTTCAGGCGACGGCGTAAGGCTTCTTCTTGCTCTGACTCTTCAGCAATCGCTAAATCATCACGTATAACAGGAAAGTCAACAAATTGGGTGAGTTTTGAAAAGCGTTTGAGGATGTATTCTCGACTGGGTATGGGCGATGCGTATTTTTCTTGCTCACGCTCGAAAAAAGGATCGCTAATTGCACGTTTTTTTTTTGAATGTCCCATAAATTCCTAATAGCGTTTTGTCATTGCCATCCTTGGCGTTAACCAATCATTCATTAGTTATAACAGCTCATCCTTGATCATCAATTGGATTATATAGAATGACGTTCTCATTTCGTTCTGGTCCCGTTGAGACAATGTGAATAGGAACGCCAGCCATTTTTTCGATAGTTTTCAAATATAGTTTAGCTGCTTCTGGTAAGGCTTCCCAAGAGGTGATGCCCGCTGTAGATGATTCCCAACCCTCTAACTCAATATACTTTGGCATCACGCAAGAAAACCCTTCAGCACCTACAGGCATTTGGGTAATCGCATTCCCATCTGTATCAAGATATTCCGTACAGATTTTTAGAGTTTTCAAGCCATCAAGCACATCAAGCTTCGTGATGCATAACCCCGTTAATGAGTTAAGATATATCGCGCGTTTAAGAGCCACCATATCTAACCAACCACAACGTCTAGCTCTACCTGTCGTAGCACCAAATTCGTGACCTTTTTCAGCTAAATGTTTTCCCACCTCGCAGTCCAGCTCGGTTGGAAAAGGACCTCCACCAACCCGTGTGGTATAAGCTTTAGTGATCCCGAGTACGTAATCGATGTAACAAGGCCCAAAACCTGTACCTGTTGAGGTGCCACCCGCTGTAGTATTGGAGGATGTTACGTAAGGGAAAGTACCATGGTCAATGTCCAGCAATGTACCTTGCGCACCTTCAAATAATATTTTTTCACCGCGTTCACGCAAATCGTGAAGTATTGCCGTAACATCATCAACCATAGGTTGCAATTGCTCAGAAAAATAGAAACAACGCTCTAAAAGCTCTTCAAAATCAATAGGTTCGACCTGATAATATTGAGTCAGAGCGAAGTTGTGATAGTCGACTAGAGCTTTTAATTTCTCTGGCAAGGTATTTTTATCAAGCAAGTCAGCCACTCGCAAACCTCGACGGGCTACTTTATCCTCATAAGCAGGACCAATTCCTCTTCCTGTAGTTCCAATAGCACTTGCACCTCGCGCTTTTTCACGCGCGGAATCTAAAGCAATGTGATAAGGAAGGATGAGCGCACAAGCTGGGCTAATTTTTAAACGGCTACGTACATCGACACCGCTTTGCTCAAGCTTTTCGATTTCTGTTAAAATGGCTTCTGGGCTAAGAACAACCCCATTACCAATTAAACAAGAAACTGAGTCACGTAAGATACCCGAAGGGATCAAGTGCAAAACGGTTTTGTTGCCATTGATGACCAATGTATGACCCGCATTGTGGCCACCTTGATAGCGTACAACAGCTGCGACTTTTTCCGTCAACAAGTCGACGATTTTACCTTTACCTTCATCACCCCATTGGGAGCCTAAAACAACCAGATTCTTAGCCATTTAATCAACTAACCCGTGTAACGTTTAATTAAGAAACCGGTAATTCTACTCTTATCAGCTCTAGAAATCTCTCTCTTTTCATGGTTTCGTCGGAATTTATTGGGGATATTTAACGTCCTAAGCAGGTTTTTAATACTCATATTCATGTATTTACAAGCAAATTCTACTTTTAAAGTCTGAATTGCAAACACATATTAAGAGAAAGCAAATAACTCGCTCAAAAAAGAACCAGAAGACAATACCTGTATTTATAACGCGGGGGAGAAGCACCTACAGATTCGCTATTAGTCCATTATTGGCTAAAAGCAATTTTTTTATATATAGGAATATTGAGTAAAGAGCGCAATGCTTCTTTACTCAACAATAGAAGAAATGATGATAGGCGACTGAATTATTGAGGTTTGAGGTCCGGTCTTTTCATATACTCAAAAAACTCACTGTCAGGTTTGATAACCAAAACATCGCCTTTGTTTGAAAAAGAACGTTTATAAGCATCTAGGCTGCGTAAAAAAGCATAAAATTCAGGATTTTTATTGTAAGTGTTTGCATAAATCTCAGCGGCTTTCGCATCAGCATTACCCATAATTTCTCGCGATTCTCTGTCAGCATCTGCAATGATACGCTTGATTTCTGCGTCTACCTTCGCACGAATAATGTTCGCATCTCTCTGGCCTTCAGAACGAAATTCTTTTGCAACACGTTGTCGCTCTGCGCGCATTCTTTCATAAACACTGGTATAAACCTCACGAGGATAGTTGATTTTCTTAATGCGAATATCAACAATTTCGATACCATATTCAGGTGCGGCACGATTGGTATTGATCTTAATCGCATTCATCAAAGCTTCACGCTCACCAGAAACGGCTTCGAGTACGGTTCGTTGACCAATTTGAGCTCTAAGATCAGCATCGACGATTTTTTCTAATAATCTCTCAGCTTCTCTTATATTACCGTTAGTTCTCAAATAAAATTGAGAGAAATCGATGACTTTCCATTTTACGAAGGTATCAACAATGACGTCTTTTTTCTCAGAAGTAACAATGCGATCAGGTTCGCCATCCATTGTTTGAATTCGAGAATCAATGCGCACAATTTTATCAACCCAAGGCACCTTCAAATACAAACCAGGCGTATAGACTTTAGTCGTATCTGTGCCCACATCACGTACGACTTTTCCAAATCGTAATACAAGACCGCGATCCAATTCAGTCACTGTAAACAGAGAGTTGGATAGAACTAGGATACCCGCCAACATTAAAGCGAGAAGTATCGTTGAACGTGTTGACATAATTAGTTACCTCCCCGACCACGATTTCGTGAGTTTGTTTCCATAATTTTGTCGAGAGGTAAATACATCATATTATTTCCACCCTCGACATCTATCATAACTTTAGTCGATTTAGACATGACCTCTTCCATGGTCTCAATGTACAAACGTTTACGAGTCACTTCAGGCGCCAACTCATATTCAGGAAGCAGCTTGGCAAAACGTGCAACCTCACCATCGGCTTTAGCCAAAACTTCAGCAGTATAACCATTAGCCTCTTGTATCATTCGTTCAGCATCAGCGCGCGCTAATGGCTCTTTTTCTCTAGCATAAGCTTCTGCAAGATTAATGGTTCTTTCTTTGTCTTCACGAGATTTGATTGCATCATCAAAAGCATCTTGCACTTCGTTAGGTGCCGAAGCATTCTCAAATGTTAACGCTACAATGGAAACGCCAGCCTGATAAGGTTCCAGAATTTCTTCCATAACCAATTCTGTTTTCGCGCTAATACTGTCTTTACCAATGGTTAATATGTCATCCATTAAGGAATTACCAATAACCTTACGGAACGCACTTTCTGCAACCTGCCTAACAGTACCATCTGGATCAACCGTGTTAAAAAGATAGCTTTCTGGATTTTCGATACGATACTGAATACCCAGTTTCACAATAACGATATTCTCATCTTTAGTTAGCATGGTGCCGTCTACCGACGTTTGATTGACTTGGTTTGTATTGACTTTGATAACCCGATCAACCATTGGAGGCGCCCAGCCTAAACCAGGCCCTACCGTTCTATCATGTTTACCAAATCGCAATACGACCCCTTGTTCAAGCTCGTTGACTGTGTAGATTCCTAAAAACCCCCAAACAAGAGTAGCAACGACAAATGCGGGAAGTAATAGTGTCCAAATACTGCCGGAACCTCCACCAGAACCACCTTTACCACCACCAAAGCCTTTGAAACTTTTTTTCAATTTATTGAAGATTTCGTCAAGTTCAGGAGGTCCATCTTGTCTACGATTACGATTACCCCACGGGTCTTTATTGTCATTACCCGGCTGGTTCCAGGCCATAGTTAACTCCCCTAGTTGCTAGTATGAAACTGAGTGATGTGACTGAAAATTCGATGATAGATTACTAACATTTATTTACATATTTATCGAGTTCTTTAGGAAATTCGTTGAGCAAACGTTGCCATTCCGAATTTTTCATTCTTACCCGAAGCCAAAAGCTACCGTCTTCTGCAATCGACTCTTCTTGAACATAGTCATCACGATAAAGCCGGCTACGAACTTGCGCAGCATTCACCGATAGAACGATGCTTTTTTCACAAATGTTTGTAAATATACGCTGTCCTAGAGCGTTTAACAACAGCTCCATGCCAGCACCTGTTTTGGCAGATACCCAAACTCTTGTAATTTGCCCTTCATCATCATAATCGATGCGGGGCTCTAAATTTTCAAGAGCATCAATTTTATTGCAGACTTCAATACAGTGAACGTCTTGCGCACCAATGGATTCGAGAACGTTATAAACCTCATCACGTTGATCTTCCATTTCTTCGCTGGATGAATCTATAACATGTAGTAACAATTGTGCTTCGCGCGTTTCAGCCAATGTCGAACGGAAAGCAGCGACTAAATCATGAGGTAAATGTTTGATAAAACCAACTGTGTCAGCCAATATAAACTTATCACCTTTCTGGGTACGTACTTGTCTAAGTGTTGGATCTAAAGTGGCGAACAACTGGTCTTCGGCATAAACATCGCTCTGTGCAAGTCGATTAAATAAGGTAGACTTTCCGGCATTGGTGTACCCAACCAAAGATACGGTAGCCACTTCTGCACGTTTACGCGAACGCCGACCTTGCTCGCGCTGTTTTTCCACTTTTTCAAGACGCTTAAGAATTTGTGAGATTCTACCTCGGATTAAACGCCTGTCCGTTTCAAGTTGAGTTTCACCTGGCCCCCGAAGACCGATTCCACCTTTTTGTCTTTCAAGATGCGTCCAACCACGAACAAGTCGCGATGAAATATGTCTAAGCTGAGCCAGCTCTACTTGAAGCTTACCCTCAAACGATTGAGCTCTCTGTGCGAAGATATCAAGAATTAAACCTGTTCTATCGATCACCCGACATTTGACTTCTCTCTCGATATTGCGTTCTTGTGCAGGCGAAAGCTCGTGATTAAAAATAACAAGATCTGCTTTATGTTGCTCAACCTCTATTTTTAACTCTTCTAGCTTGCCAACACCAACAAAAGAACGAGTGTCTGGCTTGTACCTTTGACCCGTAACAATTTGCAACACATCAGCACCGGCAGATATCGCGAGTTCATGGAATTCTTCTAAATCTGATGGGCTACTTAGGGGAAAATTGACATGGACGAGGACAGCGCGACTGCCGCCCTGGTATCTTTCAAACAATGACTAACCTCTGATTCTAGTAAAACCTATACGAAAAATGTATTTTCGCACGAATCAGTTACTGATTACCAGGCTCTGCGTCTTTTCCTTCACCGCCTTGGTGCGGTAAATGAACATTTCTTGCAGGCACAACCGTTGAGATGGCATGTTTATAGACCATCTGGCTCACAGTATTTTTTAACAGAACCACAAATTGGTCAAAAGACTCGATTTGACCTTGAAGTTTGATACCGTTTACTAAATATATTGCCACCGGAACACGATCACGTCGTAATGCATTTAAGTAAGGGTCTTGTAAGGATTGCCCCTTTGCCATACTTCACTCCTTTCTAGTTATTATCGCCATAACAAATAATAGCGTTTAGAGGTTGACTAGTCATAAACAGTTTATCAACCGATGCTTTAAGTGTAGCATCTCTATTTAGAAGTGCTACATGCGGTTTGCATTAATTAAATTCAAGGCCTTGTCCACGACTTTTTGATCAAGGCTGTCTAACCAATGAACATGTGGCCAACTTCTTAACCAAGTGAGTTGCCGTTTTGCTAATTGTCGAGAAGCAACCACTGCTCTTTTTTGCATTTCGTTAAAAGATAAATCACCATCAAGATATTGCCAAATTTGTCGATAACCAACGGACTTCATCGCTGGTAAACTCTCATCAACATCCTCACGTTGCCAAAAGTGGCGGACTTCTTCAACAAAACCTTCGTTAATCATACCATCGAAGCGAGCTTCGATTCTTTGATGCAACTCACTACGTTCCTTCGGTGCAATCGCCAACTGGATAACATTATACGGGAAAGCTATAGTTTTTTGCATCTCTCTGTGTTGAGTCAAACTTTTACCAGAGACTTTGAAAACTTCGAGTGCTCTTAACATACGTTGAGGATCATTAGGATGGATTCTTTTTGCCGATTCGGGATCCACTTTTTCGAGTTGTTGATGCATGTAAGCGAGTCCATGTATTTTTGCTTCTTCATCGAGCTGTTGACGAACCGAGGGATCGGCTGCTGGTAAATCAGCCAAGCCACTCAATAACGCTTTAAAATAAAGCATGGTTCCCCCAACGAGGAGAGGTATTTTACCTTTACCCAAAATTTCAATAATCAGTTTTTCAGCGTCTTCGCGAAAATTTGCTGCGGAATAGGGCTCGGTTACATCGCGTATGTCAATCAGATGGTGAGGGTATTCTAGTAATTCTTGAGTTGTGGGCTTAGCCGCTCCTATCACCAATCCCTTATAAACCAGAGCTGAATCAACACTAATAATTTCAATCGGTAATTGCTTTGAAAGCGCCATGGCTAAACTCGTTTTTCCCGAGGCGGTTGGCCCCATCAAAAAAATGACATCACCTTTTTGAAGCATAATCTATTTAATTCCCATCCAATAACGAACTGCCTCTCTATCAAGAGGCTTAAAACTCTCAGGATTTTGCACAAGCTCATCAATGGCTGCACTTGTGGTCAAAGTTGATTCTAGAAACGCCACAAGAGAGATTGTATCCGACTTCATTGTGCCCAGCATTTGATCAATCCACTCGGACTTAAGTCGATTAGTCATCTTGTCACTACTGTCCTCCCATTGCGTTAAAGCTTGTGCTTTGGCGAAACATTTACTCATTTCAAAAATAGTGATTGGAAAACTTGATAAACACAAAGGAATACCCCATAGCACCAATTCAGCCTTTCCATGATGAGCTCCCAGAACATGGTAACCTAAGCCTTGTGTTTTGAGTTGCGCACGTATTTGTGCAACTTTTTCAGCCAATTCCGATGCAATATAGACACGCTCAGGGAAAAGTAGAGGGCAGATATTTTTTACATCGATATTATTTTTGTCATTTTCCAATTCTTGATCCCACTGCATGAGAATTAACTGTTTCAAAGCATTGTGTAAGCTAATAACTCCTAAATAAGGCTTAGCTGTACAACGCAACAAAACCCAATCATCAAATAGAGGAATTAAGTCATAACTATTTTTTTTGTTACTGTTTTTTACAGGTTCTGATGGTAAAGTTAACAGCGCTCTTTCAAATGCTGTTTTTTCACGTAATACCTGACTTGTAGCGATTGGACGCGAAGGAGTGGATTGAGCTAACGAACGACTTACTCGGTACTGTACAGGTGGTTCTTTTAAAACGTCTTTTTTTAGTGCATTTACCGCATGACTTGCAGAATTTTGCTGTTTTACCGGCGCTTTAGCTAAATTTTGTTCAACAGCAAAAGCAATAAAATCATGTACTTGTTTCGCCTGTTTAAAACGAACTTCATGCTTGGTTGGATGTACATTTACATCCACATCTTGAGATGGTATTTGTAGAAACAGTGCATAGCAAGGAAGGCGCCCTTCGGGCAAATATTGAGAATAAGCGACTTTAACAGCATGTGTTAATAATTTATCACGAATCACTCGCCCGTTAATAAAAAAATGCTGGCTTTCATTATTACTTCTGTGCAAATCTGGCACGCCAAGCCAACCCGTAAGGCTTCGATTTTCTGAGCGCGCTTCAAATTCTATAGAATGCTCTAAAAATTTTTTTCCTAAGACTTCTTTAATACGATGTGTTTTCGGCTGCACATGAGGTACCCGAAATTGCTTGATCACTTTGTTATAGTTTTTTAATTGGATTTGTAACGAAGGATTCGATAAAGCAAAACGCTTGACTGTTTCTTCTATGTGATTAAGCTCGGTTTTCTCAGATTTCAAAAAACGGCGACGAGCGGGCGTATTAAAAAATAAATCACGCACTTCAATTTGCGTGCCTTCTGCTCCCGCTGCTGGCAACACGTTTTTTTCTATATCTCGCCCTTGGACACGAACTTGCCAAGCTTGCTTTTCACCTTGTCTTTTTGAAGTTAGAAGAAAGCGAGAAACAGAAGCAATGCTGGCTAGAGCTTCTCCTCGAAACCCCATCGAATCTAATGTTTCTAAATCTTCGATAGTGGTGATTTTACTCGTTGCATGAGTTGAAACAGCTAACAATAAATCTTGGGGGTGAATGCCATAGCCATTATCTGTAATCCGAATTAATTGGCTACCTGCGCCTTCTATTTCAATCAGAATGCGTGTTGAACCAGCATCTAAGCTATTTTCGACCAACTCTTTAACCACTGAAGCCGGTCTATCAACAACTTCTCCAGCTGCAATTTGGTTGGACAGTAGATTGTCCATTTTGTGGATACGTTTCATCAATGCACAACCAAACGATTATAGTATGAACATTGCTAAGGAATAGTAATCGTTTGTCCCTCAAAAACTCGGTCATTTTTGAGGCGATTTTCATCACGAATCGCATTAACCGTAGTACCAAATTTTTTGGCAAGATGCGACAAAGTTTCACCTTTTTGAATGGTATGCTGCTTACCACGTGATTTGACAAGTTCAGCGTAGAGCGTACCCTCAGGTGGATTTACACGATAATATTGCTTGATACCTTTAAAAATGCCTTTCGCCAGTTTTTGTTGATAACTCGCTGTTTTTAGCAACTTCTCTTCTTTAGGATTAGATATAAAAGCCCCCTCAATCAGTATTGAGGTAATATCTGGCGCTTTCAAAACCACAAAACCAGCCTCTTGAACAGTTTTACGATGCACTTTATAAACATAAGGAGCCATACTCTTAATGACTGATTGTGCCACTCCAAAGCTTTCACCAACCGAATAATCCATAGAGAGCTCTAGCAATAACTCTGCGAGCACAGGATCTTTATCGCTGATCTGTTCAACCCCCCCAAGTAAATCAGAAGCACTTTCTTTCTGCTCAAGCCATCGCCCCACTTCAGAACGAGCACCTTTATTAGAAACCACCCATACAGATGCCCCCTTGGCGCGTTTATCCGGAAAACTATCAGCATGAATAGAAACAAATAAGTCCGCTTTATGTTTACGTGCGATTTCCTGGCGCTTTCTAAGCCTGATAAAATAATCGCCTGTTCTTGTTAAAACAGCTCGCATTCCTGGCTCTTTATCAATCAGTTTTTTGAGTCGTTTGGATACTGCCAAGGTGATAATTTTTTCATGCGTGCCTGTTGCTCCTATAGCCCCCGGATCTTCCCCTCCGTGACCAGGATCGATGGCTACCACAATATCTCTTTTTTTGTTCACCAACTGCTTCTTAGGCCGGCTTTTTTCCGGCAACTTCTTATTTAGCTCAAATAAATCAATAACCAGACGATGACCATATTGTTTGAAAGGCTCTAAAGCAAAACTATTCGGCCGCATTTTTCGCTTCAAATCCAGTACAACGCGTGTTTGAGATTTATTTTTACCCGCAGAAGCAGTTCTGATCTTTCCCACAACACTCTTAGCTAAATTTAAGGAGTCCAAATTGATTGGCATATTCGATTCTGAAAAATCGATGACAATTCGCTCGGGGCTTTCTAATGGATACAATTTGTATTGTACCGGGGAGCTTAAATCAAAAACCACCCTTGTACTTTCGGGGGATTGCCACAAACGCACACCTTTAATTTCTGCAGCAACTAAAGTTGAAGGGTGAAAAAAGAAAACGAGAAGTAACGTCCAACAGGCGAACGCAGATTGCCAGCTATGAAGCAAAAATAATTTTGTTGTATTCACAATAAGATTAGTCATCAAACAGTTCAGAGTATGTATGCCAATTTGCAAGCCATTCCAGATCAAACGATTCCTTGGCGATTATTTTTACCCTTCTTTTGGCGTCAGTATAACAGAGTTTAACCGTAAAGTTGGGTACCGGCAGGTATCCAAGGCCTTTTTCAGGCCATTCCACCAAACAGATGGAAGTATCAGTAAAAAATGTATCTAGCCCGATGAACAACAACTCATCGGGATCCGCGATACGATATAAGTCAAAATGATAAACTGAAAAAGCTTCTAGAGGATAACCTTCAACTAAGGTATATGTTGGACTCTTAACACTTCCTGAATACCCTAGACCTCGTAAAAAACCTCTGGAAAAGGTGGTTTTTCCAGCACCTAAATCCCCATCTAAAAAAATTACCGTAGGGTTTTTTACATTTTTGGCAAAAAAAGCACCGAATTGTTCCGTGTGTTTTTCTGAGGCCAGTATTATCGGCTGAGAACACATTTGTTTTGATTCTTGCATACAACATTCAACTTGATTTAAGCGTGAAAATCACCTCATGAAATTTACACAGACGGGTGATTCATTAAAACTCGAATAAAAGGAATAAGATCAGATGCGAGCATGCCGATAGTTCCTTCCTTCTCAGCACTCATATCGCCAGCCCTTGCATGCAATAAAACGCCAAGTTCGGCCGCGGTAAGTAACTCATAACCTGTCGTCAGCAATCCTGCAATAATACCGGCAAGCAGATCTCCCATTCCCCCTGTGGCCATACCTGGATTTCCTCCACGGCATACCAGCTTACGAGGATTTTGATCTTTTTTAGAAAATACAATAGATCCTGCTCCCTTAAGAACCACTATACCTCCATAACGCCGTGCTATCTCTTGAGCCGCTTCAAACCTCTGATTTTGTATTTCTCGGGTTGAACAACCAAGTAAACTTGCTGCTTCGCCCGGATGAGGCGTTAATATCCAACAATTTTTTTTCACTGGATTTTGTGCTAACAAATTCAATGCATCAGCATCTAATACCATTCTTTTATTGGATGTTATCGTTTGTTTAAAAATTTTTCTAGACCAATCATTCTGACCCAAACCTGGACCGAGCAAAATACTGGTTGATTTTTTAAGTAAACTTGCGAGCAAATTTTGTGCAGAGTCATGAATCTGTTCGTCAAAAGCTTTTACCATAATTTCTGGTTGATCAAAGGCAAGAAAGGATGAATGTGCAGGGTGCGTTAGCATTGACAGCCAACCAGGCCCTGTTCTAAGTGCAGCTAAGCTCGCCAATTTTATAGCACCCGACATTCCTTGATCACCGCCTATGGCCAATAAATGACCATAGTCACCTTTATTTGAGTCTAGCTCTCTTTTTTTTAATCGATTTTTGTAATCGTCATAACTTAGCCAATGCGCAAAGGGTATTGTGTGAACTGTGTCAACCTCCAAAGTCTCCAGTCGTAAAACACCACAATAATCCAAACCTTTAGCTGTCACTAATCCAGGCTTAATACCAATAAAAGTGACTGTAGTGTGTGCCTTAACAGCAACTTCATTGACTGCGCCTGAATCGGCATTAAGGCCAGAGGGTAGGTCAACGGCAATCGTGGGCGCTTTTGCCGTGTTTATTTGATGAATAAGCTCAATAAATTCAGGTTCTAGAGGACTACGAAAACCTGTTCCGAGTAAAGCATCGACTATGACATCGGCATTGTTAATCGCATAGGTTTTTCGTTCAGGTTCGGTAGTGATCAAATCAATAATTGAGGTATAAGCTCGCTGCGCGTCCCCTGTGTACTCAAAATTTTTATTAATAATAATAACTTGTACACTTAATTTAGCGTTCGCTGCTAAACGTGCTAAGACAAAACCATCACCAGCGTTGTTCCCTCTTCCGCAACACACTACAATGTTGCTTGCTTTAGGATATTGTTGCTGAACATGCTGCCAGAGGCTTTGACCTGCTTTTTCCATTAAGGCATAAGTAGAGGTAGATGTGTTAGCCGCATATTCCCGTTCTAGCTGCCGAACTTGTAAAGAAGAATATAAAGATCGAGAGTTAACAGGCATAATCATATAGCCGCTTTCGGAGTAACTGTTAGATAATGCATCATAACACTGATTTCAAACTGCTTAAATCCCAAATCATCACGTGGGCTAATGACCTTGGATTCCAGGATATCAAGGTATCTGACACGCAACTAAAAGATGCGGCTACAGCTCATCAACACTGGATCGCTAAAGGTTATCATGGAGATATGTATTATTTAGCTGAAAATTTAGACTTACGGGCCTCGCCTGAGAAGTTAAAACCGGGCACCTTACGAGTTTTATCAGTACGTTTAAATTACCTACCCGAAGATGCTAAGTTTTCTCAAGTGCTCTCCGATCCCAACAAAGCTATCATTTCACGCTATGCATTAGGCCGCGATTACCACAAGCTAATGCGTAAACGACTCGATAAATTGGCAAAGCGTATTTCTCAAGCCATCAACACTCATGATTATCGAGTATTCGTTGATAGTGCTCCTGTGCTAGAACGGGTCATTGCTCAAAAGTCTGGTCTAGGGTGGATCGGTAAAAATACATTATTAATTAATAAAAATGCTGGTTCATGGTTCTTTTTAGGCGAAATTTTTACTAACTTGCCACTGCCTCTTGATGCACCTGTAGAGGATGCTTGCGGTGCATGTCGAGCATGTTTGGACATTTGCCCAACTCAAGCTTTTACAGGCCCCTATGAATTAAACGCAACTCGCTGTATCTCTTACTTAACGATAGAACACCATGGCAGCATTCCTATGGAATTACGTCATGCCATAGGCAACCGAATTTATGGGTGTGATGATTGCCAATTAGTCTGCCCATGGAATCGATTTTCTTCACTTACCGAAGAGAAGGATTTTCAACCACGACATAGTTTGGACTGGATAAACTTATTAGACTTATTTGGATGGACAGAAGAAGAGTTCTTGAATAACTTTAGCGGCAACTCTATTAGACGCATTGGCTACGAACGGTGGCAACGTAATTTAGCTGTGGCTTTAGGCAATGCACCGACATCGGATGTCATTATCGAAGCGCTAAAAAAACAAGTCGGCCAAGTTTCAGCTTTAGTCGATGAACATCTTCATTGGGCCATTGACCAACAGACAACTACGAATCGTCAAACCCGAAACATGCAACATCCCTATAAATTAATCCGAACCGTTCAAAAAATGCACCCTAGAGACGCTTAAACACGTTTGAGTGATTCAACAAAAACGTTATTTCCTTGAACACGCCATTTGATGTTGACATCATACAGTGTGATGCCATAAGACTTATCATATGCATCTTTGTAACTTGGGCGCGGATCTTGGGACAGCACTTGAATAATGAGCGCTTCAAAGTTTGGATAATTTTTTTTAAAAGATTTTAATTGAGTTTGAGCTTGGGAGCTTAAGACAACCTGCAGTTGTTCATGACGCGGATCAGGCGCATAACCTTGGGAGGCATCGTTAATACAATCGCTATAAGGCAAGTAAGGTTTTATGTCGATAATGGGTGTGCCGGAAATCAGATCTAGCTCACTCACACATAAAGCAATACGACCACGTCTCTGGGTAAAGCTATTGAGCTTTACGACTGACATTCCCAAAGAATTCGGTCGAAAGGTAGAACGACTGGCAAAGACACCCACTTTTTTATTACCACCTAGTCGAGGTGGTCGAATCATAGGTTGCCATTGTTCTTGCACACATTCATGAAAAACAAATAACAGCCAAATATGGCTAAAAGATTCAAGTTCACGAAACGCTTCCTCTCTATTGTAGTCAGGCTCTATAATAACCCAACCTTGTGCGGCACTGACCAAACGTGGCTGCCGAGGCACACCAAATTTTTGAGGAAAACAAGATTCAATTTCAGCTATTTTTTGAATGGAATGCGGGAACTTCATAGAGAGACCAAACCCTATTTACAAACAGCTCGCATCATAACACGCCTTCTCGGCGCAGGAAAATCTGACAAATTTTGTTCTGATGCCAAAACAGATTCAATTTTGCTCTTAATCAATGCAGTGATTAAATATTGACTACTGTTTCTGAATAAAAAGTGTCACACTACCCAAATCAATACCAAATTTTTTCACTTTGCTTACATTTATCACAACATTATCATCAACCAGATACATCCAATCTTTCAAAGTTACGTTATAAACCGTATCATCAACGGGCAATTGCAGAACATATTCCCAATAAAACGCAAAACCCTCTATCGCTCCAGAAGCCTCACCTACAACATCAGCAGCCTGCCCCTTGTATTGACCGTTAGCAAGCCTCTCAAGCTCCCAAGTACGTCGTTGCTTTTCACCATCATCATAAACAAACCATTCATCGAGCACACCTTTATTGCCTTCCCAAGTTCCGGTCATATCAACGACAAATCGACGTACCACTTTACCACTACGATCTTGAAACATTCCCCAAGCTTTTAATTCACCATTAAAGAAATTTTCTAAAGTGAAACTCGGTTGCGTATTCTTATAATCTTGTAAGGTAGAAGAGCAAGAGCAGAGTAAAAGTACTGTTAAGATAATTAAAAAGATGCGCATATTATTACCTCTGTTTAAATGCGAGAAGACAACGATCTCTGCCTTCCTCTAGTTGAACAATTGGATGAAAATAGTTATTTTTTGGATGCAAATGAATTTTATAAATATCAGAAGCTTTCAATGGCTGTAATTCTGGAACGTAATGTTTAATATACTCAGCTTCTTTATCAAACTTTTTGCCCTGTAAAATAGGATTAAATATTCTAAAATAAGGCATCGCATCCGTACCGGTTGATGCACTCCACTGCCACCCCCCATTATTTGCTGCAAAATCAAAATCAATTAATTGCTTTGCAAAGTAAGCTTCACCCAACCGCCAATCAATCAGTAGATGCTTTGCTAGAAAACTGGCGCAAATCATTCTTAAACGATTATGCATCCATCCTTCTTGGTTAAGTTGGCGCATACCTGCATCAACAATAGGATAGCCTGTTTGCCCCTTACACCATGCTTCATATTCTTCAGGTGCATGACGCCAAGGCACGGCTTCAGTGGTTAAGTCAAAAGGTCGATTTTTACAAACATGTGGAAAACCAAAAACAATGTGTTTATAAAACTCACGCCATATTAATTCGCTGACCCAAACTTCAATTCCCTCATTGATGATTTTATGATGTCGCAATATTTGCCAAAAAATCTCGCGAATACCCAAGATACCAGCACTCAGATAAGGAGAGATTCGGCTCGTTCCTTCTTCGTAAGGTAAATCTCTCTGGATATCATACTGTTTAATTTTATTTTTAATAAAATGCGATAAAATTTTCTGTGCAGCTTTTTCGCCAATAGGCCATTGTTCCAGTGAATAATTTGAATTGCTTAAAATATCCAGTTCGCTTTGCGCACTAGTATCATAAATACTTCTATTTTGAGAAATGGGTTTGATTGCGTGAATGTTAGCTTTTTCGAACCAGGCACGTTTAAAAGGAGTAAATTTTTTAAAATAATCACCCGACTTAGTTAAAATTTCACCGGGTGCAACCACCAATCCATCATCAAACCAATGCGTAGTAATAGTCGTGCCTTTGAATTGCTGAGTAACCTGAATGTCGCGACTACGTTCATCCCACTCATATTCACGATTAGCAAAAATTTTTACACAGTTATAATTTTCACAAATTTTTAGTAGCTCCTGACCACACAATGCAAAACTTTTCACAGAGCGAACAATCAACCCAATACCTTTTTCTTTTAAAGATTCAGAGAGTTTATGCGCGTGTGCCATCACAAATTGTGTTTTGAGGCGACCCCATCCGTGCAATTGCCACTGAGGTTCACAAATGAAGAAAGCTGCTATGATAGGTTTCTTTTCTGTTAAAGCGGCTGCAAGTGCAGAATTATCTTTTACGCGTAGATCGTTGCGAAACCAGACAAGGTTCACACTCTGGGGGTGAGTCATTGGAATCGAATCCTAATTAGAATAAATTAAGAAAGATTACGAAAGCCCTATTTTTTGGGATCATAGTAAGGCTTGCATTAATTGGACCTTAAGAGGTTGTATATCCACCATTAAATGAGATCAATAAAAACCTTTTTCTGTTTGAAAGACGCTTACACCTAACTTCACATGAGCATGAAAGAACAACAGCGATATTTAAGCGGCTTCAAGGGCCACATACATAGACTGAGGTAATGTGAGTACAGTTTGAAAAGGTGCAAACTCCTCATTAATTGAGCTATTTTCGTCAACAATCAGCTCAATACTGCCTCCATTTTGTTCCATAAATTGTTTTACAGCTTCCATGCCAACACCTCGGCCTGAAATACCTGTGACTTTTTCTGCTGTTGACATGCCTGATTCAAAAACCAAGCCAACGATATCTGACATCTGTGGTGAGTCACTTGCCGCAAAAAGACCTTTTTCAATACCTTTTTTCTTTAATCTAGCAATTCCTAAACCTCTTCCATCATCACGCACGGCAATCTTCAAAGCATTATTTTCTTGCCATGCACTCACTGAAATTACACCATTTTCTTTCTTACCTTTATTGACTCGCTCATCTCCAGGCTCGATACCATGATCCAATGAATTACGAATAATATGAGAAAAAACATCACCCACTATTGAGGTTGCATTTTTACGGATACGATAATGTTCAAAATCAATATTGATATTAGGCGCAGGCTTACCCAGTTCTTCAGCTATTGATGGCACAGCTTTCAAAATATTTCCAATAACGGATTCAAATTCTTCTGTATCAAGAGCACTAACTTGCGCAATCGCTAATTGCAATTGTTTTTTCGTAGGTTCTGGCACATTGGCAAGGTCCAGACTGGCAAAACCATTGATAATTCGATCCACGGTTTGTTGGTTTAAACTCGTTTTGCCACCGGATGCAACAGACCTTCCCAGTTTTTCTTCACCAACACGTTTGTATACCAAAATGTTTTCTTCGACTACATCTAATTCTTGTAACAAGACTGACTTATCCCAAAGCTTCGTATCATCTTTTCGAAGCTCATCGTAGGTATTCTCAGCTTCATGAACTGAATCAGTCACAAATTTAAAATCATAAGTTCTTGCATTACCTTTTATTGTATGCATATTCCTAAATAGAGTTGCAATCACATCATTATTTTTGTCGCTATTAGTGTTTATCAACTCCCTGTTTTCATTAACAAAACTGTCTGCAGTTTTGAGGAATTGAATAAATTTCTCTTCATCCAGTGATAATATTTGACCAATGATTTCCAACTCGCGTTTTTGAGCTTCAGATTCTTTTTCTAAAGCTTTTAACTCAGTAACATCTCTTACTGTCACCATAATTTTTTGAATTTCATCTTCGAAAATAATAGGGTCCCAATCAAGCTCTAAAATCTTTTTGTCACCATTTTCAAAAGTTTTTGTAAGCTCCGTGACTAATAAGTGTGAATTAAAATCATACATCATTTCATCGGCACCAATTAACACCGAAAGCGCTGTTTCTACTTGGTTTAATGCATCTGCACCTAAATCAGTGTGGGTAAAAACCAAATCCATAATACTGCGGCCAGCAATATGTTTAGTATTAAAAATTTCTTCAAGATATGCTGCATATTCAGGATGAATAACACTGCCCTCAATAACAGTGAATAAACCCTGGTGCATGTTTTCCATCATGCTAACAATGTCATTGGTTTTTTCTTGTAAAGCTGCCGTTCTTTTTTGTACTTTCACTTCCAAGTTACGGTTATGCTCTTCAATTTCTTCACGCATACGAATATTTTTCAGTGTAATCACTAAAAGTCGTGCCACAGAAGAAGCATATTCATAATCACTATCAGAAAAGTTTACTTGGTCAATAGCTCCCGAAAAATTCATCACTCCAATAACAATATCATTATCAATCATGGGAACACATAGCAGTGCTTTACCTTCTTCATCACGAACTTGAATAAACTGATTTTCTTGAGAAGTATCAGGAACAAAAATAACTTTTTTTTCACGAGCAGCAATACCAAGTACACCTTCACCTTCTCGAAATGTTTTAGGTGATTCATGAGTGATTTTAAGTGGATAAGAAATTTGCATTTCAAAATGACCATGTTCGTTATAAAGATAAACAGATCCTTCTCTCACTCCCGTATGTGATTGCATAGCAACCATAGAAGCTTCTAAAGCTTTATCTTTGACAGTAATTCCGGCCAGTTCTTCCCCAACTTTGTTTAACTCAGAAAGATCTTGCATCTTTTTCTGAATAGTGAGTCGCATAGTATTAAAGTTTTCTGCTAAACGACCAATTTCATCATTCGACTCTCGTGTAATACTTTTACTGTAATCACCTTGCGCTATGGTCCCCGCTGCAGCGGTCAAAGATTGTAAAGGCCGTGTAATACGCGTTGCCATACTGGTGTTAAAAAACATACCTGCGATGACAGCTAAAAGGCCCACGGCACCTACAATACTAATGGTATAGATTAAAGCTTGTTGTGCTTCTTCACGTGCTACTCCCAAAGATCTCTGCATACTAGCCGTTGTAAATCCGTAACGAATAAAACCTAAAATTTCATCATCATCAATAACAGGGGCGGCAAATTCATAAATCACTTCACCTAACCGATCCAAACGTTTGAAAGAAACCTCCGTAAGCTCGGACACCCAAACACTTTGTTCATCATCAAGTTCAATACGGTTAGTAATTTCACCAGTAGTATTTTCACCATCGGCCATAACCCAAGGAGACATTTCCACATCCATGAAAATGCCGTAACGTATATCAGGATCATCGCGAACCGTAGAAGCAACCAATTGTTGAACTGCGCCAAACGCGTTGTCACCTACCATTCCTTTTAAAGCTTGACTGTTGTTCGCAATAAGCGTTTGGCCTTTAGCTAACAGCGAAGTCCTAATATTCTCTTCGGTAGCTGTTAATTGTTTTTCAGATGTCTGAATATTCATATACACAGTAATAGAAATTACCAATAAGAAAGTGCCAATAAGAATGGCACTTCCATTACTGATGAGTTTAGCTCTTATGCTTCTGAACGCTTTGTCCATGAGATTTGTATTTACCTACTAAAAGTTAACGAAAAAAGATTTTTATCAGTACAATTATTTTTTCACCACTTTATCCACAGTACTTAAAGCGGTACTTTTAAGCTCAATACCTTTTTTCTCAGTCAATTTAACATTCAAAGCTTTTTTGACAGATAAAGGCTCTTCAATATCTCGATCATCAATCGACCAGTCTGAATCGGCAATATCAAAAACAGCATTGGCGACCTGAATACCTAGCCCGTAATGGTCAGGATAAACTGCAAAATTCCCAAATTTAAATTTTGTTGATATTAATGTTTCCGCATTAACTACAACTGAGAACTTGGTGTTTTTTAACCCTGGTATCCAAGCTTTCTTTAAAGTATTACCGTTGAGTAAAGTGTTATCATTGATGATCCATAGAGCATCAATTTTCTCTTTTTTCAAATTTTTAATTGCTTTTTTGATATCTTTTTCTGGCTTACTGGTTTTGTTATCAAGACTGACAGTAACCAACTGAAAACCTTCTTGAGCAAGAAAATCTTTGTTTTTCTTAATTAAATCTTTCATCCACTCACGATAAATCACACCAATTTTTTGCATCGAACCACTTGAAATAGACCTTAAGTTAACCATACTGGTCACTGCTGGTATTTCATAACGTATAGCTGTAGCATTTTTTAAGTTACCGACGAGCTTGTCTGCAAACAAAGCAGCAACCACCAATGAAGCCGGAATATTGTCAGAACCCTGACTTTTTTGATAATCAGCGTAAAATTTTACAGCAGTATTCCCAGCGAGAACGATGAGTTTTGGATTAATTTTTTTTGTTGATTTGGAGATTGCATCACTCGATGTAGATTTGGTAACTTCAAGTGATTCAATAGTAAATTCTCCATCGATTTCGTCTATGAAACCGTTTTTCACATCGGAGAAAGCTTCACCTTTGTCATGGACAAGTAAAATAGTGTCAGCTCTTGAATTGAATGAGAAAGTCATTAACGTGGCCAAAAACAGCCAAGTCGATTTGCTCATAAAAACCGAACTCATTAAACGAATTCTCAACATTCTCGAGCGAATTATAAATTTTTCCATTTTTCCACTCCCATTGCTGCATTAATGTCTGCGGAGAAAGCGTTAACACATTCGGTGAATTTAGCCCTTGCTTGTTCATTGGCAAGGGCCGTGGACACTAAGCCAACCGTTGCTTCAAGCTTTGTAACTTGCAAATTCAATTCGGTTTTTTCTTTCAGTTTTTCGAAGATGGACTCTGAAACAAATATTGCATCTACAGCTTTGAAAGTGAGTAAGGGTAAGAGGTCTTCAACTTTTGTTACGCTTTTCATTTTCACATCAGGGCTTAAATTATCCGCTAAATATTTCTTCATGCTTTTCCGACCCAGAATGTCCACAACACCAATTTTTTTGTTGCCTAAGCTTGCAGCATCAACAGCTTGATCTACCGCTACTAGTAAATAAGGTTCTTTAATGGTGCCCTCATCATTAACACCTTGAAGCAATTTTTTAAAAGAGGGATTGGATTCGATGACAGGAGAAAGTGCAATAATGGCATGAGGCGGTTCGCTTTTGACTCGTTTAGTAAAATCTTTAACTCGACCAAACACCGTTACTTCAGCATCCTTACATAAACTGGTAATTTTATCTTGTAAAACTTTGGCCCTCATATCTGAAGGAACAAAGACATAAAGCTTGTCTGCTTTAACTACGCCTAATGAGAAAAAGGAAGCAAGCAAGCAGTAGGCAATTAATCTTTTCATAGGCAATCCTAACTGTCTGAATTTCTCAACATTGAACCAACAACCCCAACGAACTTAGCGAGGATAATTCATTAAAGTGTCGAGCTTTTCTATAACTTAATTTATTGCTCTAAAAGTCTAGACGATGAAACAATAGCTGGCTAGATTTCCTACAAAAAGCAAGAAAGAATATATGGAGAATAAAAAACGCTTGAGATAAGAAGTGAAAAAATTTCAATAAGCTATAGAGAATCGTGCTGCCTCGAGCTTAAAATTATTTCAGTATTTTCTTGAACTATGCGTTTAAAACACGAAACAGTTAATGCTCGTTTATATGAGGTTATCTTTCCTCATCGAACAATGGAAATTTTCAAGAAAATGAGGAAAGAATTAGAAGAAAAAAGGTTTACAACTTATTGATATTCAGACATGTTAAATATAATTACAATTTAATGCAAAATTACCCTGCTACTTGGTGCTATCAGAGTGACTTAAGGCAATTTAAAAAATGTTTTATGGTAGTGTTGTAATTCTGCAATAGATTCACGTATGTCATCTAACGCTTTGTGAGAACCAGCTTTCTTTACACTGTCACATACTTCGTTATTCCAGCGTCGCGCTAACTCTTTGACAGTACTCACGTCGATTAAACGATAGTGTAGAAATTTATCCAATGACTTCATGTAGCGGGAAATAAAGCGACGATCTTGAAAAATACTGTTACCACACAAAGGAGATTGGCCTGCCGCAACATAACTCGATATAAACTCGAGCGTTAGCTTTTCCGCTTCTGCCTCGTCAATTCGACTTTCCTTCACACGTTCGACAAGTCCTGAACGAGTATGGTGGCTAGTATTCCATTCATCCATATTTCGAAGCACTTCTTCGGATTGGTAAATGGCAAATACAGGACCTTCTGCAATAACGTTAAGCTCGCTATCGGTTATGATAGTTGCCATTTCTAAAATACGATCGGTTTCAGGATCCAGCCCTGACATCTCCATATCGATCCAAACCAAATTATCTTCGCTAATACTCATCGTTGACTTACACTACCTGCTTAATAGTTTTCATGAATGCTAAGGATTTTGGTTGCTACTTTACTTTAAGTCTAGCAGCAACTCACTACGACAGCTTAAATGCTTATACTACACGTGTAATTTCTACCACACAACACAATAGAGTTTGAGCTCAACCTTTTACTTACAACAGATTACACTTTGAAAAACAGACAAACCTTATGTTTTTTATCAAAATAGCTTACTATTCAATGTTTGTAAGCTTACTTAGAGTCAGACGACTGTATTTGGATGCAGCATAGGGACTACATTGTGGCCATCGCACAAAGACATCTTGGAAGATGCTCGTTGACTCTTAAACTTAAACTGCGTTCAGTTTACATATAATACAACTCTCTTAGGTCATTCATTTGATAGGAATTTGCCCTTATGTCAGAACTTAATCAGCAAGATTGCCAATATGATGACGCGCATCAAAAGGCCCTAAATCTTGAAGAAATTGACGCTTATTTGGTTCAGTTACCCAATTGGACTTATGACAGTCACTCAGGCACCTTGCACAAACAGTTCTCTTTTAAGAATTATTATCATGTTATAAGCTTCGTTAATGCCATCGCCTTTATAGCCAATAAAGAAGCCCACCATCCTGATTTAACAGTAAGTTACGATCAATGTGGTGTAACTTTCACCACCCATGATAGTGGCAATCAAGTCACTTTAAACGATCTCATTTGTGCAGCTAAAGTGGAAGCACTTGATAATTCAGGAAATTTTGGTCCTAAATCGTTAAAAAGCAATGACTAAACAGGAAATTTTGGGACTTGTTATCAGCCGTTTTGGTAATCAAGCAGATATAGAAAAGTCTGATGGGCATGTGGTTAGATGTCATATCCGTCGAAAAAAACAAAACTTAGTTACTGGGGATCGCGTTACTCTAGAACAGAAAACAGACCATTATGTTGTCACCGATATCCTTCCAAGGGAATCATTATTAGAACGTTCTGTACCCTACGAAGGATTAAAGCCTGTTGCAGCTAATATCGATCAAGTGGTGATAGTTAATGCGATTCGACCTATTTTTTCTTCTCGTCTATTGGATCGTTATTTAGTCGCTTGCGAAAAAATGCAAGCTCAGCCATTGATCTTGTTTAATAAAATGGACTTGGCAGATGACAACGTGCTGAAAGAAGTGCAATTACGAACGGAACAGTATCAAGACTTAGGCTACAATACGCTGCTCACAAGTACTAAAGAATTGGATAAACTCGAGAGTTTAAAAAAATGGGTTAGGGACAAAACTACAATTTTTGTTGGGCAGTCCGGAGTCGGTAAATCTTCTTTACTCAATGCATTAGTTCCTGAAGCAGCTACACTCACTGCAGAGTTATCTAATAACTCAGAATTAGGTATGCACACTACTACAGTTTCAAGGCTTTATCATTTACCCTCAGGAGGTAATATTATTGACTCTCCCGGTATCCGCGAACTTTCTTTAACACACTTAACGCCGAAAGATGTCACCAATGGCTTTGTGGAAATTCAAAAATACAGTCAACAATGTAAATTTAGGGATTGTTCTCACCTTAAAGAGCCCGGTTGCGCTGTGAAAAATGCAGTAGATTCCGGAAAGATTCGCCAAGAACGTTTTGAAAATTTTTTACATATTCTTGAATCGCTTGAAGTGATACGTTATTGAGCTAAAACTCAACGCATATCCCATTCATGAGAAATATTTTGATCAATCGAATCCATAGCGGATTTCTTTAGAACAATGATGGCTATGCGCCGATTAATTGGATTGGTGGGGTTAGCCTTATCGTAAAGGGCAGAAGCTCCAAAACCTTCCACTTTTGCAATTTTTTCTGGATCCAGTCCGCCACGTTCAAGCGCTCTTCTAGCAGCATTGGCTCTTTCTGAAGACAACTCCCAATTTGAATAATTTTCTTTATCAACAAAGGGTAAAGCATCAGTATGCCCCGTAATTGAGACGCGATTAGGCACTTGATTGATCAACTTAGCTAAAGCGAAAAACAAAGCTCGCGTGTAAAACTTGGGTTCGTGACCACCACTGTCGAACATTGGGCGATGTTTTTTATCAAAGACTTCAATTCGCAGCCCATCAGGTACCACACCAATGTGGATTTGCTCTTTGAATCTTTCGAAGGCTTTGTCTGAATTAACACGCTCTTCTAGCTCAAGTTGCAATGAAGCAAGGCGTTGCAGCTCCAGACGTTCAGCCATTAATTGCAAATCGTCATCGTCAATAGGCTTTTCAGGTTGTTGCGTAGGATCAATCACTTCTGCCTCTTTTCGTGAGAGTAGAGGGTTTTTAAGTTCAATGATGCTAGCATTAGCGCCACCCGCCCCAATAGGTGCTGCGCCAGGTTGTTCAAAATAGTGCGCAATTGCATCTTTTTGTTCTTCAGTTGTTGAACCAATAATCCACATTAAAAGAAAAAATGCCATCATTGCTGTTGCAAAATCAGCATAAGCAACTTTCCACGCCCCTCCATGCGATTTAATGTTCTCTCTCGATTTACGCCGAATAATAATAGGTCGCGGAGGCGGCTCTTCACCTAAAAGCCCTCTCAATCCTTCTTCGTCTGTTTCGTCATCCGTGTGTGTATCTGGTTCTTCATTCATGTACTTCGAATCCGCTTTTCTAATTCATTGAAACCTGGACGATATTTTACACTCATGGATTTACGTGCGAATTCTACAGCAACTTGCGGAGGAACACCGTTAATGGATGCGACAATTGCAGATTTTATACACTCGAAAAATTTTACGTCATTACTGACTTGTTGTTCTAGCGCTGATGCTAAAGGACCAACAACGCCATATGCTAAAAAAATACCAATAAAAGTCCCAACGAGAGCAGCCGCAATATGATAGCCTAATTCTTCTGGTTCCCCTCCCAAAGCTTGCATAGTGATCACTATACCTAAAACTGCAGCGACAATACCAAAGCCAGGCAAAGCGTCAGCGCTTTTGTAAAGAGCATCAACTGGCGCTAATTTAGCCTTATGCATATTATCAATTTCTGTTTCCATCAAGCTTTCAAGTTCGTAGGCTGACATATCGCCAATGATGACCAATCGCATATAATCAGTAATAAACTCCAACGCCTCCTTATTACGCATAATGTAAATATGCTTACGAAATAATTTACTACTTTTTGGATCATCAATATCCCGCTCTAGCGCTATCAAACCTTCTCGCCGCACCTTGCCAAATAAACGAAACAATAACAATAAGAGATCAAGATAAAGGTTTCGCCCGTATTCACTGCCTCGAAACACACTGCCGACACCTTTAAATGTATCCTTGACCACACTGAGAGGATTGGCAATGACAAAAGCCCCCATCGCTGCACCTACAATGATGATGATTTCGAAAGGTTGCCAAAGCGCCAACAATTTACCTGAAGCCAGCCAATATCCACCAAATACCGCTAAAAAGACGGTCAAAAGCCCCAATAACTTTGTCATAGTAAAGAGTAAACTCGCTAGGTTATTTTCAATAAAGCTGATGTGCTTAATATCTTTTTTACTATAGCAATTACCGATAAAGTCTACTGACAATTGCTAGCGAATACCCTACAATGCGCAGCAAATGTTATTCTAAAGAGGTAAGGTTAATGAGTATTTGGGAAAAACTTTTCATTGGCTCTCAATATGTCATTCCACAACATGCGCTTTCCCAATTGTGTGGTAAACTTGCGGATCTGCGCACACCTTTTCTGAAAAACTGGGCAATAAACACATTTATTCGCCAGTACAATGTCAATATGCAGGAAGCTGAATTCGAATCCGCTGAAGCTTATCAAAGCTTTAATGATTTTTTCACACGCCAATTAAAGCCAGGCGTCCGTACTTTCCCGGAAGACGATAACATCATTGCCAGCCCAGTTGATGGTGCTATTAGCCAAATCGGCCAGATCCGCCATCAATCAATTATTCAGGCAAAAAACCATCACTATTCATTATCATCTTTACTGGCTAAAGACAGCCAATATGAAAATCACTTTAAAAATGGCGCTTTTGCAACATTATATCTCTCACCTAAAGATTATCACCGTATTCATATGCCAATGAACGGACGGTTACTACAAATGACTCATGTACCGGGGCGCTTATTTTCGGTAAACCCTACCACTGCCAATAATATACCTGGATTGTTTGCTAGAAATGAGCGGATTATTGCCTACTTCGAAACACATCTGGGTCCAGTAGCTGTAATTTTTGTGGGTGCCACTATTGTAGGCAGTATAGCTACACAATGGTCTGGCGTAGTTACCCCACCTTCAGCTTCTGAAGTCAGTTCTTGGCAATATGATTCACACAAGCTTCATTATGAAATGGGACAAGAAATCGGGCGTTTTCTTTTAGGTTCTACAGTTATTTTGCTATTTCCAGAAAATACAGTGTCATGGTTAGAACTTGCCGAAGGTGATGCCATTCAGCTCGGCCAACCAATCGCCCGTATTGAAAAATATTAGGAAAAGCCTGCTAAGCACGGCTATAAGGAAATGCGATTACTTGCTCAATATGCTGTGCCTTCTTTATGATCATCATCAAACGCTCCACGCCTAATGCAACACCACTACATATTGGCAGGCCGGCTTCGAGCGAGGATAAGAAGCGCTCATCAATCGCCATATGAGGCAAGCCCATTTTCTGCCTTTCTCGATTGTCCTGCTCGAAACGTCGGCGTTGTTCTTTCACTTGGGTAAGCTCTTCAAAACCATTCGCAATCTCCACGCCGTTAATAAATAGCTCAAAGCGCAAGGCTAGATTTGCGTCTTCAGGATGCGTAGCTGCTAAACTAGCTTGAGAATTCGGATAATGAAACACGAAACATGGCTCATTAAAACCCAGATGCGGTTCTATGCAAGTAGAAAATAAAAGATTGAGTAAGGTATCGCGCTCATCATCTTCAGAACTTTCGTAGTTGGCTTTGTGTTTAGCAACCGCTTTCAATGTAGATAATTCACACTGCCATGGATCAATATCGAGATAAGCATGGAAACTTTGCTGGTAGCTGAAACGCTTAGCGCTCGCGCAATCAAGCAACATTAGCAACAGCTCATCGATTTCATCCATCAGTTCAGCCATGTTAAATCCAACCCGATACCATTCTAACAGTGTGAACTCAGGACTGTGATAACGGCTTTCTTGATCGTCACGAAATGCTTTGCCGATTTGATAAATACTACCTACTCCGGAACAGAGTAAGCGCTTCATCGCATATTCTGGTGATGTTTGTAAATACCCAAGTTCATTACCTAAGGTATCTTTTACACTGAGATTTAACGTGTGCGGCTCAGTTACACCAAAAGCCGACAAAAGTGGAGTATCGACCTCTAATACATGACGCTCATAGAAAAACTCTCGAATATCCCGCAATAATTTAGCCCGCTGAATCAAGGTTGCATGTTCAGCTGTAGGGCGCCATGATTGGCTGAAGTCCATAAAGTGCAACTAATTTTTAACTCGAGCGCTATATTCACCTGTACGCGTATCAATTTTAATCACTTCACCGACTTGAATAAAAAGTGGGACGCGAACTACCGCACCCGTAGCGACTGTTGCCGGCTTGCCACCTGTGCCGGCTGTATCACCTTTCAAGCCAGGATCCGTTTCAGTAACCTCTGAAATAATAAAATTAGGAGGAGTTACCGATATTGGCGTCCCATTCCACAAAGTGACTTCACATTTATCTTGCTCAATCAACCACTTTTGGTTATCACCAATCGCTTTTTTATCAGCCCCTATTTGCTCAAAACTTTGCGGATCCATGAAATACCAAAAATCACCATCATTGTAAACATATTCCATTTCCACATCGACCACATCAGCAGCCTCTACAGAGTCGCCCGATTTAAATGTGCGTTCAACGACACGCCCTGTGAGTAAGTTGCGAATTTTAACTCGATTAAATGCTTGACCTTTACCTGGCTTAACCATTTCATTTTCCAGAATAGAGCAAGGATCACCATCCATCATAATTTTCAATCCACCACGGAACTCATTCGTACTATAATTTGCCATTACTTTCCTCGATATATCTTTTCAAAACTCTTATCTAGGCTATGTCCGTTCATTCGTTTTGACGATACAATCGTGTTTAAACGAGTTTGACCCACGCTTTATTGAGCAGTCAACAAAGTTGTAGTGATTCATACCGAACATAAAACGTACAATATTGCCTAAATTGTGTTCTCCAGTGCCGCAGTACAAGCAACATTGTTTACAGAGTACAATTTCAGTGTTTTTAGGATTTACCCAAAATGCAAATGATAACCCGAACCGAGAGTAAATGTCAGACCAACGCTTGGAAAAATATTCTTACAGAGGGTTTCCAACGTGTTGATGACCTTTTAAGCTATTTGGAATGGCCAGCGCATGCACGAGAACCATTTGCAGCAGAACAACTTTTTTCCATGCGCGTACCCCAACCTTTCGCCTCAAGAATGGCAAAAAATGACGCTAAAGATCCGCTTTTACTGCAAGTTCTTCCTCAATCTCAAGAGTTTACGCAGCAACCAGGTTTTTCGACAGATCCTTTACAAGAACAAGCGACATCTTTACCTGGACTTCTTCACAAATACACTTCACGCGTGCTTTTAATATTATCAGGAGGATGTGCTATCAATTGTCGCTACTGTTTTCGACGTCATTTCCCTTATTCGCAACACACCATTTCTCGCCAACAACAAGCAACTTGGCTCACGTATTTAAAAGAACATCCCGAAATTAATGAGGTCATACTAAGCGGCGGAGATCCTTTGATTGTTGATGATAATCAACTGAATACCTTGATTACAGGTATTGCAGAAATCAAAACCATTAAACGACTTCGAGTTCATACACGACTGCCCGTTGTTATTCCTGAGCGAATTAACGATAAATTACTCAGTTGGGCACAATCACAACCAAAACTAAAAACAATTTTTGTGTTACATATCAACCATCCCAATGAGATTGATCATTCTGTAGAAAACGCCTTGTCAAAACTACGAGAAGTTGGTGTACAGTTACTGAATCAAAGCGTTCTATTGAAAGACATTAATAGCGATGCAAAAACTCTAGCAAACCTTTCTGAAAAGCTTTTTGAGCTCAATGTTATTCCTTACTATTTACACACTCTCGATCAAACTATGGGTACGCAACATTTTGAAGTTGCGCCGAATAAAATAACGAGTCTTTATAAAGCGTTATTAGCCGAGTTACCTGGTTTTCTCGTACCCAAACTGGTTAGGGAAATTCCTGGAGAGAAAAGCAAACTTCCTTACGGAATCCCAACTTCTAATCCATTATTCGCATCACTTCACAATTAAGATTTTTTTCTACTGACGAAAGGTCAAATCGCAAAAATGTCTTATACTTACATTAGTTTTCCTAAATCAAACTCGTTAATATTTTGATAGATTATCAGTTAATGAGATTTCTACTGATGTTGTCTCATTAGTTCTTGGATGTCAGCTACTGATCTATTATCGTATTGAAAGTGCAAAACATAATTAACGTTTAGATGCTAAACTAGCTGCCGGATGGGTTTCGCGTGCAAATAAGTAAAGGCTGTATAGGGCTGTCTCTACGCGAGCAGTCAAAAAATAAAACACCTGTAGTAAAATTTGAACCTAAAACCATTCAAAAATGGATTAGTTCTTTACCTATGGCTAACGTGGGTGAAATATCAAAATCTATTTATAGTGTTTTATCAGAAGCAAACCGTTCTATTATTAGCTACGATCAGCGCTTTAAAAGCCTTTTAGTCATTGAAAAATCTGCAAATTATATTTCTCAAGCTTTGCGCAAGCATTATCTAGGGCGATCTATCGCTATTAATGCTAAACAAAAAAAAATTGCAGCATTAGCTCAAGCCATGGACATGGAAATGTCCTTGGGTTACAAATCAGTTATTGAGTCTATTCTCGGTCGTTCATCTTTTTTATTAGATAAAAAAACATTAATACCCGGCATGTATCTCGCCATGGATTATATGTGCAAAGTTATCATACGCTGCTACCAACTTTATACCCAACCACCTAAAGGCGTATGGCTCGAAATTCATATGCTGTACAACTACGCACGTCACCACAATTACCACCAAAACAAAATTAATATCGACGCTGAAAAAACGCGAAAATTAACTCTTGAAAACCTGTATATGCGGATTGTCTTGTTAGCCATGTCTAACCCTTATCAGTTGCGTCAAAAAGATATTGATTTGGTATTTGCTGCACTCGACGACCTCATATCAATGATTTACTTGGAAGAAACCCAAGTCGTAGACAACAAATATGTCATTGACCTTGGACAAGATTCACCACCGATCCACCATGCTGCTATTAAACAAGCGCAAAAAGATACCGAAGTACCTGCCAAAACCTTTTTAAAAGTAAATACACAGAATCTAGTGGATTATCTGGATGAGCACCTCAGAAGAGTCCCCGAAGATAGCTCACAATTTACACGTTATGGTAATTATGCTTTTAATCCCATCATATTACGGCACTTAATTAGCTCTCTTGGGAAATTATCGCACCGCTCTTTTTCTAGGATGACATCGCAAGCAGATGTGCAAATAGCCGTTGGATTAGCCGCTACTCATCATGTTTTGACGCAATCTATTCTCGAAAATAATACCGAATTTTTTGATAACGAATTATATAGCGATGAGGAAAGAAGTGGGGGGCCAAACTCATCTCTCAACCAAGGCCAGACTTCACCAGAACAGCCAGAGACGACTCAACCTAAGCCTGCCACATTTGCGGCTCGAGACAGTGGTTCTAGACCACCCGAAGATGTCTGGAATAAAGTGAACAATCACGCTGGTAGCCCAAGTGATGAGCAAGAAAGTCTCTATTCAATATCGGCGCCGAATTCCTTCACTTCGAATAATGATGATGTTTCCTACGAAACTATTGAAGCCTCCATTGTGAATATGAGCCCTGGAGGTTATTGTTTGCGATTACCAACTAATATTCCCGCGCAAACACAAACGGGAGAAATCGTTGGCATTTTGCGAGAAGAAAATGATTCTTCTTACTGGAGTATTTCAGTTGTACGGTGGATAAAACGCAATAATCAAGGCATTGCGCAAATCGGTTTACAATTAATTGCACCAACAGCCATTCCCGTTCGTTCCCAAGTCAGAGACAGCAAAATGAACACCCAAGCCTTTCAACGTAGCTTGCTAGTACCAGAAATCAAAGGATTAAAACAGGCAGCAACACTCATTACCCCGCCCGTTCCTTATAGGGTTCAGCACAAAGTTCGCTTCGTGGACGACGAGAGGGATGAGATAGTCAGGTTAGTTAAGCTCAATAACAATACACACAGCTATAAACAATTTGAATTTGAATCTCTATCACAAGATTCGAAAAACAATACAGGACAAAATAAACCCACTGTAGAGAAAAGTACTTTAGGGCAAGATACGGATTTAGATGACTTTGATAATGTCTGGGATTTAATTTAAAAGAGACTCTCACCACAAATTTTGCCGGAGCACTCGTGCAAAGTTCGAAATTCGATGGTTTAATATGAGAGTTATCGCTACAATTCTTTGCTGATGCCTGCTGAGCGGACTCACTTTTATTCATTAAAAACTTCTTTGTTTAAGGCAAAATTTGGTATATGGCTGCAAAAATCAAAACAGTTTACCTTCTCATTAGTGACCCATCTTCTAATGAGGCTGAAAAAACTATTAATATCTTACGTAACTCTGGATATGCCGTAAGAGCAGAGCAAGTGGAAAGTGAAGAGGCGCTGCAAGTCGCTCTCGAAAGACAAAACTGGGATCTGTATCTGTCTAAACCAAAGGTAAAAGACCTCAACGCATTTCAGGCATTCAAAATCGTGCAGCACTATGGGAAAGACTTACCTTTTATCCTTATCCTTAACGATTTCACAATTGAACTGATTCGTGAAGCCATGAAACTTGGAATTCATGGCGTTGCTCCCGCTACCGATCCAGAACTCATTCGTTTAATGATTCAGCATGAACTTGAAAATGCTAACCACCGCAAGTGTCGACGCCGTGCGGAACATGCACTCAAAGAAGCTGAAATACGCTGCAATTTGTTACTGCAAAGTTCGCGTGATGCTATAGCTTATGTGCATGATGGGATGCACATTTATACCAATGATGCTTATGCTGAATTATTTGGCTACGAAGATCAGGACGAATTGGCTTGTATACCGGTAATGGACATCATTTCTTCTGATTACCAGGAAGCCTTTAAACAGTTTTTACGAGAATTTAAAGAAAATAGTACTAATGAGTTTTCGTTTGAAGGTTTAAAAGATGATGGGAGTACGTTTAATGCTATGCTGTCGCTAAGCCCTGCAACTTACGATGGCGAGGAATGTACACAAGTATTAATACGAGCCGGTGGCGATAGCGCTGAACTTGAACAAAAACTAAAAGAACTTTCAGCAGTCGATCAACTAACTGGCTTTTATAATCGCCAACATCTCTTAGAATCCTTGGTTCACGCTTCAGGCCATGCAGCAAATAATAACGAAAACTTTGCATTTTTCTATATAGAAGCCGATCAATTCGATCAAGTACGCAGTGATTATGGCATAAGCGGTACTGATGAACTTATCAAGCAAACGGCCAATTTCGTTCTTGAACAGAATATAGAATCAGAAATCACTGCTAAAGTGAGCGATGAAGGCTTTGGTATTCTGTTTAAAAACCAGAAACCAGACGAAGCAAAAAATATTGCTAACAATTTAGTCGTCGCTTTCTCTAAACAACTCATTGATATCCAGGGTCGAACTCTGCATTGTACTTTGAGCATTGGTATCGCTTTTATTACCGAAAAATCTCCAAGTGGCGATAAAATATTAATGCAAGCCTACCAAGCCTTTTTGCGAGTCCATAAAAAAGAAGGCAACGGCGTGAGAGTTTACAATCCAGCTTTTGAACAAGCGGCTGGGTCTTCAAATGCAGAGTTGGTAGAAAAAATTCAAGAAGCTTTAGAAACGAACAAAATGTTTCTCACTTATCAACCCATTTCCAAACTTCATGGCGAACTTGCCGAATACTACCAAGTGTATTTGCGCATGGAAAATGATGAAGGCGAACTGGTTCCACCAACAGAGCTTTTCCCCATTACCAACCAATCAGGCTTGACGGCTAAACTCGATCGCTGGGTGATTGCTCAAGCCTTAAGAACCGCAAATAGTGAACGTAAAAAACAAAAAAATACGCAATTATTTGTTCAGCTATCCGGTGGCTCGATCATCGATGATACTTTAGCCTCTTTTATTCAATCCAATTTAAGGAAAGCGCGACTACCCAGTGACGCTTTAATTATAGGATTACATGAAACCGATGCTGCAGCTTATCTCAAACGCGCGATAGCCTTTACAGAACAGTTACAATCTTCAGGCATTAAAATCGCCATGAGTGGTTTTGGTAGCAGTTTGAATCCAGAAGGAATATTTAGTCACATCAATATTGACTATGTGATCTTGGATGGCTCTTTTACCAACGAACTTTTCTCAAATTCTGAGATTAATGAAAAAGTTCAACAACTCATTGAAGCCGCTCACGAACAGGATAAAGTTACTATAGTGCCTGAAGTGGATGATGCCAGTTCTCTTGCAGCACTTTATCCACTGGGTGTTAAATATATTCAAGGCGACTACTTACAAGCGCCAGGCCGAGAGTTAGACTTTGATTTCAATGAGTCGGAACTTTAACGAATCCACCCGAAGTGATAAGCAATCAAATCCAAGCCGCCATGGACAATCGCAATATCAGCAGCTTTTGCCACTATAGGTTTTGCGTGGTAAGCAAAACCTATATCTGCAGCTTGCAACATAGCTAAATCGTTAGCCCCGTCACCGACAGCGACCGTCGTTTTTCTTTCGGAAGGCGCTTTTGTCGCTAAAAGCTTTAAAAATTCCGCTTTAAAATCAGCATCAACAATCTGTCCATGTACATGTCCGGTAAGAATCGACTCTTGAGTTTCCAGGTGATTAGCAACGACATGGTCAATACCTAATCGCTGTTGAAGCGCTTCAACAAACGGCATAAATCCCCCAGATACTAGCGCTGTTTCGACTCGCTGTAGCTTACATGCTTTCAGCAGGCTCTCTGCCCCTTGTGATAATGGCAGTTGCTTTTGAAGGCGTGCAATTGCTTCAACATGCAGCCCTTGTAAACAAGCTACGCGCTGACGCAAACTTGTTTCAAAATCGAGCAAGCCTTGCATAGCCTGTTCAGTAATGTCAGCTACTTGTTTTCCAACTCCAGCCATAACAGCTAGTTCATCAATCACTTCCCACTCAATAAGCGTTGAGTCCATGTCTGAAACCAACAGTTCTGGCATAAGCTGCGCTTGTTCTTCGCTCAGGACATAAGCATCAAAATCAAGCCACTTCACAATTTTTTGTAAGGTTTCTTTCCAGATTTGATGAACGTGCTGCGATTCAATACATCTAACTTTTTTATTTTGAGCGCTCGATATATTGTATGAAGATTGTTCCCATTCTTGCCATAAAAGTGGTGAATGCTGCTTTAAACATTGAACAAAATTTTGCTCGTGTTCTAGCGATACATTTTTTACACAAATATACAAATATAACTTATGAATCAAAGGATTTTCCTTTTTTATCACCCAAAAAGAACAAATACTCACATAGATAGTTCGAATATTCTTGGATGCATGAAGCATTCATGGCACACTAAAACCCATTTTTGATATTTGTTTGTATCATTTTTAGACCACAACAACAACGAGATATAATAAGACAGTGACCACAACAACATCGAATGCTGAAATCACCACTCAGCCAGAACAGGAAAAATCTCGAGCTTTCATTCAACCATTAATTCCATTAGCTTATAAGATTGCTTTGTTAATCACTATATTGCTTTCGGTTAGTTTAGGTGCTTTATGGTTTATTATCAGTGCTACCATCAGTGATGAACTGGAGAAACAAGCGGCTATTTATGGTTACAGCTTAGCCAATCAAGCCGCTGATTCTGCGGCAGAGATGATCTTGGCCGAAGATCAAGTCGGCTTGCAAGTACTCGTTAATCGAATGACTGAAGATGCCAATGTTTCTGAAGTCGCTATCCACGCTCAAGATGGAACCCTATTGGCTAGCAGTCCCGCTGTAATTTCCATTACTGAAGACAATACATCAGAAGAAAACCAAAATTCAGCTCAACCTCCGAAAGAGACTGATACTGACAAAAATTTAACATCTTCAACGGAAAGCCCGCTCAACCTCCAAGAAAAACCCTCCGATACTCCTACCAATGGCACAAAAATGGCTGATGCTGCTTCTCAAACCAACCCCTTAAAACAGACTCATAGCGAACAAGTTCCTTTTGTGACTCAAATTCGCTTAAAAAACGTTTTAGTAGGTTGGGTAAAAATTGTTATTGATCGCTCACACTTAGAGTTAGCACTCAATGAAATTGAAGAAAAAATAGGATTTGCTACCCTTTTAATGCTTGCTATTTCTGTAACCTTGGCCTTTCTGATGGGCAGAAGGATGTCGCAACCCGTTGACGACTTAGTCTTAGCGGCAAGCAAAGTAGCCAATGATTATAATCACAAAATTACCGCGAATCGTAATGATGAGTTTGGCAACATTATTCACACCCTGAACCAACTTGCGGATGATGTCTCTGACAACTCTTTAAAAGCCAAGTCCCTATCAAGACTGGCACCTCCGGCCGTGATCAACAAATTACAAGCAGCGCCTGAAAAAACACCACCAAGTGAGCTTGTTGTCGCTACGGTTATGTTTATCGATATGGTTGGCTTTACTTCGTTATCAGAAAAAATGGCTCCTCAAGCAGTTGCAAACTTGTTAAACCGCTACTTTGCCATGATTAACAAAGTAGCCAAGCTTTATAATGGTGTGGTAGATAAATATCTAGGTGACGGTGCCATGATAACCTTTGGCGCTCCTCATCAAGATGAGGAACATTGCTTCCACGCTTTGTGTGCTGCCTACCTGTTCAATGAATTAATCAAACTTCATCATGAAAATATGCCAGAATCGACACAATTACCTGAAGCAACATTCCGAGTGGGCATCCATACTGGAGAAATGATAGCGGGTGCAATGGGTTGTGATGAAAGAATGCAATTTACCGTTATTGGTGATTCGGTTAACTTAGCATCACGCTTATGCACTATTGGAGAGCCCAACCAAACCATAATCAGCGAAAAAGTTTTGCAACACGGTGACATTAAATCACGAATCGTTGCCAAACCTTACCGTGAAGTGTTATTAAAGGGAAAATCAGAGCCCACAAAAAGTTATCGCGTTGAGGCTATGAACGAGCCTTATCGTCAATTACTCGAGCGCCAAGTAGAACATTTAAACCAACAAACCCAATGATGATAAAACGAACAACAACATTAACTATGTTTTTTACTTGCATCTTATTAATGCAGGTAAGTTGTTCGTTTTTACCAAAAAAACACGACCTCAAAACACACTATCAGCAACTGCTGCAGCAAAATCAGTATCTTCGTGCCGAAAAGTATCTTCTTGAAAAAATCGGGCAAATAGACCAAGAAGAAGACAAAAATTATTGGTCGAAGGCGCAATCCCATTTACAAGTGAAGAAGATGGAGTACTATAAACAAAGCTTATCCCAAGCTAAAAAGCTTTGGAAAAAGAGATCATATTATTACGCAGTGAACACACTTCAAACACTTGAAAAAAATGTTGGTAAAACGCGAGAAGTTAGTCAGCTTCTAAAAAAATATGATCACTCTTTGAAACAGAGACAAAATATTATTAAGGTGGAACAAGTTCTCAACGATGGTAAACACCTCGTTCGAGATATTGACTTGCACAACCAGTCAGATAACTTATTGTCTAAAGAAGATTTTAGAGAAAAACGAGAACATTTAGAAAATCAACGCCTTAAAACAGCTGAGCATTTATTTCACCTTTCACAACAACTCTTGGCCACCAAAAAAAGAAAAAAGGCAATTCAACTATTAGAAGTTGGCAAGCAACTCAAGGATAAGCGCTCTGAGGCTCTTTTATCCTCCATCAATATCAGCCAAGATATTGAACGTAGAAAAATGGCTCAACGTAAAGCTAAAGCCAAAGAATCCAAACGTCGGGCTCAAATTGAGAAACTATTTACTCAAGCAGAAAATGCTATTAATGCTCAATCTTTTATTGAGGCTCAGGAACACATAAGCGCTTTACATCGGAAATCTCTTGAAAATCCATCCCGGCTGCTCTCTATCGAGCAACACCTTAAGCAGTTAATTACACAGCGCATTTCCAACCTCTACAAGAATGGAAAAAGCTATTACTCATCAGGGGCTTACGAAGCTGCTCTCAATGCCTGGGAGTCTATTCTTTTACTCGATCCTAATCACAATGAAGCTAATCAGCTCAAAAAACGCACGCAACGCGTTATTAAAAACTTGAGCAAACTATCTCAACCTCCCTTAGCTGTCGGCGAATAATTTCGTCTACAAAATCACATAATCGCTCGCTTAAGCCAACAAATATTTTGACGAATGACCGATAACTCAGTATATTGTGCGCGTTCAGATACTTCTGGTAATACCAGAAACTAATTCACTGAACATTTTGTCATCGTAAAGTTGGAGTAAATACTTTTGATTCGACAATTACCCGCACAAGTTTGGAAGCTTTCCGCATGCTATTCCTTGATGCTGTCCGGCCCTGCTATGTTGTTTTTCATTGCAGGTATTATCGGACTACAGCTCGCCCCATCACCAGAGTATTCCACATTACCTGTAGGTTTATCAATTCTTGGGGTTGCTTTCAATACTGTACCTGTATCTTTACTGATGCGTCGTTTTGGGCGTAAACATGTTTTTGTCAGCTTTGCTATTGTTGGTTTATTGGCTTCACTCATGGCTAGCTGGAGTTTGATACTACAAAATTTCTGGTTATTTTGTTTGGCGTCAGCTTTAATTGGTACTACAACAGCAGCCGTCCAACAATTTCGTTTTGCTGCCATTGAGGTAGTCGACAACACACTGATTCCCAAAGCTGCTTCTTGTGTACTTTTAGGAGGCATTTTTGCCGCCTTTATTGGTCCAGAAATAACAGTTCAAGGTCGAATGGTTTTGGATACAGAATACTCTGCTTCTTTTATCTATCTAGCTGTTGTTTATTTTGTAGCTTTTGTTATTTTGCTAACCATTGATAACGCGCAGACCTCTGAGCAAATTGAACCCTTAGAAAACTCTCGACCTTTATCAGAGCTTCTCAGTCAGCCGAGACTGGTTATGGCTATTTTAACTGCAGCTATTGCCTATGGAATTATGAGCTTTATCATGACAGCTACTCCGCTTAGCATGCACAATTATTACGGGCATAGCTTAGAGAGTACGAAGTGGGTGATTCAATCACATGTTGCCGCTATGTTCTTACCATCTTTAGCCTCAGCATTGCTCATTTCGAAAATGGGTCATTATCGCTTAATTGCCATTGGCGTATTAGCACACTTTTTATGCTTGGCTCTCGCTTTTTCTTCGCAAACATTTTCTGCATATCTTATTGCATTAGTATTACTTGGTATTGGTTGGAATTTTCAATTTATCTCGGCCACTTTATTACTGCCATCAACGTACCGCGCTAATGAAAGGTTTAAAGTTCAAGCTGTTAATGAGTTAATCGTTTTTTCAACGCAAGCGATTGCGGCTTTGAGTTCAGGATGGATGCTTTTCAAGCTGGAATGGCACGGCTTGTTGGTCTTAAGTGTCATACCTATAGCCATTTTAGCGATTCTTCTACACTTCAAAGGAGAATGGAAATCTCGAGATGTGTTATGTCATTAATTACTGCATAATATTAGATATTATGCAGGTTTGGCTAACAACACTTCATCCAAAATGATAAAGTATTGTTAGTTTAACTTAACTATTCGCTTTTTTCTGTGACTTCCTGGGTCGGTTCTAGCAAAGCTTTAATACTTAAACGAATACGTCCTTGCTTATCAATCTCAAGCACTTTAACTTTTACCGCTTGCCCCGTTTTTAGATGATCGCTGACCTTGCTCACTCGCTCATTAGCAATTTGCGAGATGTGCACGAGCCCTTCTTTACCTGGTAAAATTTCAACAAAAGCACCGAAATCAGCAATACGCGTTACTTTGCCATCATAAATTTCGCCATCCATCACATCTTTGGAAAGCGCCTCGATGCGTTTTATGGCTGCTTGAGCCGCAGTATTATCTGTTGCTGCGATATTAACAGTGCCATCATCCTGAATTTCAATAGTTGCTCCTGTATCTTCAGTAATTGAACGGATGGTGCTACCACCTTTACCAATTACATCACTGATTTTTTGAGGGTCAATTTTTAAGGAAGTAATACGTGGCGCTAAATCTGAAATGTCATCCTTAGGTGTCGCAATCGCTTGATTCATCACATCGAGAATATGCAAACGACCGGCTTTTGCTTGCCTCAGAGCCACTTCCATAATTTCTTTGGTGATTCCCTCAATTTTTATATCCATTTGTAAAGCGGTAATACCGCTCGATGTGCCAGCCACTTTGAAGTCCATATCACCTAAATGATCCTCATCACCTAAAATATCTGACAAGACCACGTATTTTTCGTCTTCTTTAACTAAGCCCATAGCTATACCAGCAACAGGAGCTTTAATCGGCACACCAGCATCCATCAATGCTAAGCTTGAACCACAAACGGATGCCATCGAGCTTGACCCATTAGATTCAGTGATTTCAGAAACGACACGAACAACATATGGGAATTCTTTTTGAGAAGGCATAATAGCCTGTATGCCACGCTTCGCTAAACGGCCATGACCAATTTCACGACGTTTAGGGGAGCCAATAAACCCTGTTTCACCGACACAATAAGGAGGAAAGTTGTAATGAAGAATAAAAGTGTCTTTTTGCTCTTGACCGATGCCGTCAAGAATTTGCGCATCACGCGCTGTACCTAATGTCGCAGTGACTAATGCTTGCGTTTCGCCACGAGTAAATACTGCCGACCCATGAGTTTTAGGCAATACCCCAGTATTAACATAAATAGCACGAATCATATCATGATCGCGGCCATCAATACGCTTTTCACCATTAACAACCGCTGTGCGTACTACATTTTTTTCTAGTGCAGAAAAAGCATCTTTGATCTTATCAACGTTTTCCTGATTTTCTTCGGGGTTTTCAACCAAAGCGGCAACACTCTTTTCTTTAAGTTCACTCAGTTTGGTTTTACGTTCAAGTTTATCTGCTATTTTGTAAGCAGCTACCACATCATCACCAACAGTTTGTTTAACTCGCTCGATAGAATCAACATCTTTAGCAGGCGCTTGCCAATCCCACTGGTCTTTGTTCACTTCAGTGGTAAATTCATTAACAGCATTAACAACTTGTTGCATTTGCTCATGGCCATACATCACAGCCCCAAGCATTTGATTTTCAGTCAACTCTTGTGCTTCAGATTCAACCATCAATACAGCTTGTTCAGTACCTGCTACAACCAAATCAAGTTGGGAGGATTCCATCTCTGATTTTGTGGGATTCAAGATATATTCATTGTTGAGAAAGCCGACCCGACAAGCGCCAACAGGTCCGTTGAAAGGAATGCCTGCGATAGATAGCGCTGCTGATGTGCCTATCAGCGCCACGATATCTGTTTCGATTTCTGGATTAAGAGAAACCACTGTAGCTATCACTTGCACTTCATTGGTAAAGCCATCAGGGAATAGAGGGCGAATCGGTCGGTCGATAAGACGAGCAATAAGTGTTTCTCGATCGCTAGGGCGCCCTTCTCGTTTAAGAAAACCACCCGGAATTCGACCGGCCGCATAATACTTTTCTTGATAATTGACCGTTAACGGGAAAAAATCTCGACTCGGATCTTCTGTTTTATCAGCAACAACGGTAACTAATACAGCGGTATCATCCATACTAACGAGAACGGCAGACGTTGCTTGTCTCGCGATAGCGCCGGTTTCCATCGTTACGGTATGCCGACCAAATTGAAAGCTTTTTTTAATAGGATTCACATTTTTTCCTTTTTTCATTAATGATTAATTCGATTCGTAGTTTGACTTTCCGGCTCAATTTGATTTACCAATAAACAGTTAAAACCTTTTGATTAACTATTCATTGGCAAATCAAATAGTTGCGCGGCCTGAATCCACCAATCGAAGAACTTTGAATGAGTTAAAGATAATGACTCACTCACGTAAACTATAATGGTAGCGACTGACTACTCTTGATTATCCATGAAGGCACAATAAGGTTAGAAGAGACAATGCCTTCCAAATAAACTCCATATCGCTCAGTTGTCATCAATGCATAGTTGATAGAACAGCCACCACGGCTCCATACAGGGAAAACGAGTTCTTTAAGAATTAAACGCAATAAACATTTCCACAGACTACAAAAACTTACGTGAGTTTTTATACGACGTAGACCTTTGTTATTTACCGTTCGTTTAAAACTTGTAATGACGATCGAAGAACATTATCCCACATATAATAAAGGGGGCTTAAAGCCCCCTTTATTATAAAATAAATTTAGCGTCTTAGTCCCAAACTTTCAATTAGTTGGGTGTAACGACTTGCATCTTTTCGCTTTAAATAGTCCAAAAGCTTACGGCGCTGACTGACCATTTTTAACAATCCGCGGCGTGAATGATGATCATGGATGTGTTCTTTGAAATGGCCTTGTAAGTGGTTGATTTGGTGAGTAAGAAGTGCAACTTGAACTTCTGGGGAGCCTGTGTCTCTTTCACCACGACCATACTTAGCAACAATTTCTGCTTTTTGTGTGTTACTTAGTGACATATTTCTATACCTCTATTAATGAAATGTGAACCAACAACGTATGATGCGTAATTGGTGTAAAACAAGCCGATCACTAATTCAGCTTGAAAAATAAAACCGCAATTTTACCCGAGGCCTACTACCTAGGCAAGGGCATTTAGTGGCTTGAGCCAGAACACAGACTTAGGCTTTGACCAAGCGCTTAGGAGCTAATTTCCCATCGTTATCGATTTCAGCAACTCCTAACAACTCTCCAGCAGCTCCCAAAACTTTGAATTTGTTACCCTCAGGAATTTGCGTGACTAAAACAGGCTGTCCTTGGTTAAAATAGAAAGCGCTAGAAGGATCCAACTTAACTTCCGGCCAACTGGGTAAGCAATCAATTAATGGAATAATTTGATCGTCCATTTCTGAGAAAAGTTTATCATCCCGTAAGGATTGCAAGGCATTAAACGGAATCATCTGCTCTTCTTGAAAGCCTCCCACTGAAACACGCCGTAAATAGCTGACATGGGCACCACAACCTAGCTTTTCACCAATGTCTTCTACCAATGAACGGATATAAGTACCTTTTGAGCAATTGACGAAGAGACGGAATTTGTTATCAGATACGCTTAATAAATTCAGTTCATAAATGGAAATTTGTCTTGCTGCTCTTTCTACTATAATACCTTGACGAGCAAGCTTATAAAGCGGCGTGCCATTATGCTTCAACGCTGAAAACATCGAAGGAACTTGCATGATTTGACCACGAAAGTCATCCAACACCGTTTCAAGCTGATTCAAATGCGACAAATTCACTTCACGCTCTGAAACTATTTGGCCTTCGGCGTCTCCAGTCTCTGTACGAAAGCCCAAAGTACCTTCAACCTCATAACATTTATCTTCTTCAAGTAAAAACTGAGAAAGTTTTGTCGCTTCACCAAAACAAACCGGAAGCATGCCTGATGCCATAGGGTCCAAACTCCCTGTATGCCCTGCTTTAGCAGCAAAATATAAGCGCTTAACTTTTTGTAAAGCGTCATTAGAAGTAATCCCTAAAGGTTTATCTAAAAGTATAACGCCACTAACATTGCGGCCTCTATTTTTTCGTGCCACCGATATATTCCTCATCACTTGCTGTACAACTTCACCAACGCGTGAAGATATCTTTAACAATTAATTTTTATATTTCCCAGACTGAACATTGGGATACGCATGAACTCTGTAAAGTTTCATGGAAAAGGCTGGATAACGTTAGCTGTCAGGCTCTTCGCTTTTCTTGTCTTTTGCTAAAGCTTTTTGGATTAACGAGTCCATTTCGCTGCCGCGCTTAACCGATTCGTCATAATAGAAACGAATTTCTGGAACAACTCGCAGTCTCATCGCCTTGCTCAGTTGAGATCGAAAAAACCCCGCTGCATTGGAAAGTAACTTAATTCGTTGACTAATCTCATCTTTTTCATCAGCATCAAGAAAGGTCACATATACTTTTGCTAATGACAGATCTTTGGTAACGTCCACACCGGCTACAGTTGTAAGTTTTAAACGGGGATCTTTTATTTCTCTTTGCAATAGCAAGGCTATTTCGCGTTGCATTTGGTCCGCAACACGCTGTGTTCTACTAAATTCGCTCATGTTGCAAACATCCTAAACATAATAAAAACTTTTTTGAACCAAGAGCTACGGTAGCTCTTGGTTATATACTGAAACTGAAAAGCTTTAAAGCGAACGAGAAACCTCGACGATTTCGTAAACTTCTATCTGGTCGCCAACTTTGACATCATTGTAGTTTTTAACGCCGATTCCACATTCCATACCGTTTCGGACGTCTTGCACGTCATCTTTGAAACGACGAAGAGATTCAAGTTCACCCTCATAAATAACCACATTATCGCGTAATACGCGTATAGGATTATTTCGTTTAACCGTACCCTCAACCACCATACAGCCAGCAACCGCACCAAACTTCGGAGAGCGGAAGACATCTCTCACTTCGGCTAAGCCAACAATTTCTTGCTTGTATTCTGGGTTCAACATACCCGACATAGCCGATTTAATTTCTTCTATAACATCGTAAATAATGCTGTAGTAACGTAACTCGACACTTTCAGCTTCAATAGTTTTACGTGCAGAACTATCAGCTCGCACATTGAAACCAAGAATAATCGCATCAGAAGCAGCGGCAAGATTAGCGTCTGTTTCAGTAATTCCACCTACACCATTTGCAACAATATTGACACGCACTTCATCGTTAGATAATTTGACAAGGGAGTCACTGAGTGCTTCGATGGATCCTTGTACGTCGGCCTTGATAATAAGATTTAAATTCTTAATATCGCCCTCTTCCATGTTAGTGAACATATTCTCAAGCTTAGCTTTTTGTTGCTTGGCAATTTTCACATCTCTAAACTTACCTTGACGGAACAGCGCAACTTCTCTTGCCTTTTTCTCATCCGCAACTACCGTTGCTTCATCACCGGCTTTTGGAACCCCAGATAAGCCCAGAATTTCTACAGGAATCGATGGTCCAGCGGAAGCTATTTGTTGGCCATTTTCGTCTAACATCAAACGAACTCGACCGTAATGCAATCCAGCTAATAAAATATCACCTTTTTTCAAAGTTCCACTTTGTACTAATACTGTGGCGATAGTACCCCGGCCTTTATCCAACCGAGCTTCAACCACAATCCCTTGGGCCATACCCTCACGCACAGCTGACAGTTCAAGTATCTCCGCTTGCAACAGAATATCTTCTAACAACTGATCAACATTTTCGCCTGTTTTTGCTGAAACATGAACAAATTGAACATCACCACCCCAGTCTTCAGGAATCACATTATGTTGCGATAATTCATTCTTAACTCGGTCAGGATCTGCTTCTGGCTTGTCCATTTTATTGACCGCTACAATAATCGGTACTTTCGCTGCTCGGGCATGCTGAATAGCTTCAATGGTTTGTGGCATAACACCATCATCAGCAGCCACCACCAAAATAACTAAATCCGTTGCATTGGCACCGCGTGCACGCATAGCGGTAAAAGCGGCGTGACCCGGTGTATCAAGAAAAGTTATAACGCCACGATCAGTTTCGACATGGTAAGCGCCAATGTGTTGAGTAATGCCGCCAGCTTCACCAGAAACTACGTGAGAACGTCTTATATAATCTAGCAGCGACGTTTTACCATGGTCAACATGACCCATAATTGTTACGACTGGAGGACGTGTCTCTTTCGCTCCCTCTTCTGGAGATTTCTCAATAATGGAATTTTCTAAGGCATTTTCATCCACTGGCTTTGGTGTATGCCCCATTTCTTCAACGACGATAGTCGCAGTTTCTTGATCAATGACTTGGTTAATCGTCGCCATCACACCAAGCTTTATCATTTCTTTAATAACTTCAGCAGCTTTGACGGCCATTTTTTGCGCCAATTCGCCAACGGTAATAGTTTCAGGAATAATAACTTCTTTGATGACAGGACTTGTCGGCATAGAGAAACCATGTTGCAAAGCAGATGGAGCCGCATTACGTTTTGATTTACCCCGACGATTTGCAAAGCTATTATTTTCCTGTGATTGTTTGCCACCTTTGCCTCTGGCTTTTTTGGGTTTCTTAGCCCCTCGCTCAGCATCTTTTGCATTGGTTGTGTGCGGGTCGGATTTTCTTAGAAACTTCTCTTCAAGCGTTTCTTCTGGTGTTGCAACATCAATCTCTTTATCAGTGACTTCTGGCGCATCTTGCACTGATTCTGCCAGTTTTTTTAGCGATTCTTCGGTTTTTTTGCGAGCTTCTTCTTCCATTTTTTTACGCTCGAGCTCATTGTCTTGCTGGTTTTGTACTTTAGTCTCTTTTTTCTCTTCAGACTTAGGCTTTACCGGCTGCTTGACTTTTCTATCAGTTTTGGCAATTTTCGCATTTTTTTGTGGCTCTGAAGCAGGTGTTTTATTTTCTTGTTCCGAGCTTATGTCACCTTTGTTTTTTATTTTATTCTGCTCAAGTGTTCCCTGCTGGTCTGGCTCTTGAGCGGATTGGAGCCCGCCCTTCTCCGCTTTTTCGGAAACTTCAGTTTTTGTAGGTTCTGATGCAATGTCTGTGGGTGCTTGTTTTATTTCTGCTTCTAGTACATCAGGCTGAATAATGGCTGCACTTGGAGGTATTTCGGCTTTTGCTTCAGCATTCGCACCGATAATAGGTGTGACAGTACCATCTAGAGTATCTATGGCATCTTCAGCTATAGGCGAGCGCTTTACGAAAGTTCTTTTTTTACGAACTTCAACAGCAACTGTTTTACTCTTTCCTTGTGCGCCCGTAACTTTTAAAGAGCTTTTTTGTTTACGACGCAAAGTTATTCTTTTTGGAGAAGCTTCTTCACTTTCTCCACCATGTGAACGTTTTAAATAGTTTAGTAAAGTTTGTTTTTGATTTTCATCGATCACCGCTTCTCCATTAGCTACTTCTATCCCTGCATCTTTTATCTGTTCTAGCAATCTCTCAACGGGAGTTCCTACACTTTCAGCTAATTGTTTTACTGTAACTTCAGACATACACCGCTTTCCTCCCGTCCTACTGACTTTTCTCTTCTTGCTGCTCTTCTTCAAACCAATGAGCGCGCGCGGACATAATTAATTTTCCAGCTAAGGTTTCATCAATATCTTCAATCTCAACAAGATCGTCAAGCGCTTGCTCGGCCAAATCTTCTCTTGTCACAATACCATTGCTTGCGAGCACGAAAGCAAGGTGCTTACTCATTCCCTCAAGATTAAGAAGATCTTCAGCTGGTTCATTGTTTTCTAACTTTTCTTCTGATGCAATTGCTTTAGTTAACAACGCATCCTTCGCTCTGGAGCGCAATTCATTGACGAGATCTTCATCAAAATCGTCAATTTCTAGCATTTCTGCCATAGGCACATAGGCCACTTCTTCGATTGTTGTAAAGCCTTCAGCTATCAAAATGTCTGCCAAATCTTCATCAACACCTAGCTCATCCATAAACACTTTACGCAATGACTCTGACTCTGCATTCGATTTTGCTTGAGCCTCACTACTCGTCATCACATTTAATTCCCAACCACTTAGTTCACTGGCTAAACGTACATTTTGACCATTTCTACCGATTGCTTGTGCTAATTGATCTTCTGCGACGGCAATATCCATCGAATGTGAATCTTCATCAACAACGATGGAAGCCACTTCTGCAGGAGCCATAGCATTAATAACGAACTGCGCTGGATTATCATCCCACAGAACAATATCGATTCGTTCGTTGCCCAACTCTCCAGATACCGCTTGCACACGAGAACCCCGCATACCGACACAAGCTCCGACTGGATCAATACGCTTATCATTGGTTTTGACAGCAATTTTAGCTCTTGAACCGGGATCACGAGCAGCACCTTTTAATTCGATCAGTTCTTCGGCTATCTCAGGGACTTCGATTTTAAAAAGTTCTAGAAGAAACTCTGGGGCAGTCCGACTCACAATAAGTTGGGGGCCTCGTGATTCGGTTCTAACATTTTGCAAAAAACCGCGAACTCTGTCGCCAGCTCGAAACGTCTCTCTTGGCATGAGGTTATCCCGATAAATAATGGCTTCTGCATTATTCCCTAAATCCAACATCACACCATCTCGAGTCGATTTTTTTACCACGCCGGTCGTTAATTCGCCGACTTTATCTCGGAAAGCATCAATAACTTTAGCTCTCTCTGCTTCTCGCACTTTTTGAACGATAACTTGTTTTGCTGTCTGAGCTGCAATACGACCAAACTCTATAGATTCGATTGGTTCTTCTACAAAACCACCAAGTTGTATATCTTCAACTTGTGCCTTGGCAGCTTCCAAACCAATTTGGCGATAGGGTTCTTCAAGTGCTTTACCTGTGTCTTCGACCACAAGCCACCGACGAAATGTTTCGTATTCACCACTTTTCCTATCGATAGCGACCCGTATATCTATATCTCCTAAATGGCGTTTCTGGGTAGCTGAAGCAATAGCAGCCTCTAGGGCTTGAAAAATAATTTCTGGATCAACGTCTTTTTCGTTAGAGACAGCTTCAACAACCAATAGGATTTCTTTGTTCATATATCACGCCTCAAATTAACCTGTCAGAATCTCACCATCGGTATCGGGAAAGAGATGATTGTAACGAATTGTTTTAGCGGTACAAGCCTTTTAATTCGATATCACAAAATATCAAGCCAAACTCGCATTGATACTTAAAATTTTTGAATGAGTCGTACCACAATTTTTTACTCGCTAAAACTGTGGTACTAAATTCGCTTTGCTAATACTGTTAATTGGTATTTTAATCGATTGTTCATCTTGAATAACTTCAACATAGCCTGCACCTACATGACTAATTTGGCCGGAAATTCGTCTGCGGCCATCTTTAGGTAAACGCAATCGCAATACAACCTTTTGCCCAATATAAACCTTGTAATGATCTTCTATAAATAAAGGCCTGTCCAAGCCAGGAGATGAAACTTCCAACACGTATTCAGCATTGATTGGATCTTCTACGTCCAATACGCCGCTAATTTGATGGCTTGCAGCAGCACAATCATCGACATTAATACCATTTTCTGAGTCGATGTATACACGCAACAATTTACGATGACCATGAGCGTTATACTCCAGGCCCCAAAACTGATACCCAGCAGCTTCAACGGCTGGTTTTATGATTTTTGAGAGTTTCTCAAATGCTAGCATTAATAATAAGGCTCTTAAAAACTAAAAATGGGCACACGGCCCACCCTATAAATTCTTCATTTGTCCAAAGATAGCTATAAAATTTAGTTCCCACCTTAAATCTAGGTAACAAAGAAACCGAATTACTTATCTTTATTGTTGAAGACAAATCTGTGCTTTCATTATTATCACACAATTAAACCGATTAGGTTAGCTTAAATGTTTTAAAAAACTTTATTGTTAGCTGATTTTTGGACAGTTCACAACTCTCTAAAGATAATTGGTAATGAACAGTCACATATCAACAGCCAACAGTCAGGAGTATGATGTGATTTAAGACACAGTGATTACAGTTACTAAAAAGCCCCTAAAAAGGGGCTTCCTAAAAATTTGGTAGCGGGGGCTGGATTTGAACCAACGACCTTCGGGTTA
>JBCCZV010000002.1:0-80501 GCA_039187085.1 Pseudomonadota bacterium | reverse complement strand
TACAATAATACCTCAGAAATTTTGAATCAAAATCTGTATTATCGATGAGATTGGGAACATAAAAATTTTCATGAGATGAAGTCGTGGCTTATTCTATATTCTTGTTAATGGGTTTTGTGGAATCAAGAAAACAGGTGGGTTAATTATTGATACATGTTATTTAATAGTAGCATTTAGCATTTTCAGATTCTAAAAAAATCTTGATTAAGCTAACGTATGAGGAAATAGCTAATATTTTCTTCATACGCTGTGATTTTTTTATTCACATTCTAAAGCTTATATACCTTAATATGGTAGGTGGTTAGCGTATTTTTTAATGATTAACCTCATCCAAGTAATCTAAAATACCCTCAGCGGCTGAACGACCCTCGGCAATAGCTGTGACTACTAGGTCTGCACCTCTTACCATATCGCCGCCCGCAAAAATTTTCGGATTACCTGTTTGAAAAGCAAAGGCTTGCCCGTCGTCGACAACAACTCGTTCTTTCTCATCTAAACCAATGTTGAAGGCATCGAACCAAGAAGCTGGGCTGGGTAGGAAACCAAAGGCAATAATCACGGCGTCAGCTTCGATGTGAGTTTCTGAGTTGTCGATAGTCTTTATGCTCTGGCGTCCGCTTTCACTAGCAACCAGCTCGGTTTTTAGAGTGGTAACGCCAGTGGCTTTACCATGGTTTTCCATGACGGCTATAGGCTGCTGATTAAAAATAAATTCAATACCTTCTTCTCGTGCATGGGCAACTTCACGTTGTGAACCTGGCATATTAGCTGCGTCGCGTCGATAAACACACTTCACGGAAGTTGCTCCTTGACGAATTGCGGTCCGAACACAGTCCATAGCGGTATCGCCTCCACCGAGAACGACGACACGTTTGTCCTTTAAATCAATAAAAGGATATGTTGAGTCTTGTATACCTAATACGCGGTTGGTGTTGCCAATTAAAAATGGTAAAGCTTCGGTCACGCCATTGGCCGTTTGCCCTGGTAAATTGGCCGGCATAGATTGATAAGTTCCCATGCCAAGAAAAACAGCATCAAAATCATCGTAAATGCTTTCAAACGGAATGTCTTCACCCACCCGTGTGTTGAGCTGAAACTGCATCCCCATTTCTTCAAATATCCGACGACGCGTCTTCATGACTGACTTAGATAATTTAAATTCGGGTATCCCAAAAGTGAGTAAGCCACCGATTTCAGGGTAAGCATCGTAGATAACACACTGTGTGCCTGCGCGAGTCAGTACGTCAGCGCAAGCTAAGCCAGCTGGACCAGCACCAATAATAGCCACGCGATAATTGTTGGGAACGACTCGACTTAAGTCCGGTCGCCAGCCTCGTGTAAAAGCTTCGTCAGTGATGTATTTTTCAACTTGTCCAATGGTAACGGCACCAAAATCTGTGTTGAGTGTACAGGCTCCTTCACACAGTCTGTCTTGTGGACAAACGCGGCCGCAGACTTCAGGTAAACTATTGGTTTCATGACATAGCTCAGCAGCTTCAATAATACGTCCTTCAGAAGCCAATTTTAGCCAATGGGGTATGTGATTATGAACGGGACATTTCCATTGACAGTAAGGGTTACCACAACTGATGCAGCGGGTTGATTGTGTTTTTGCGGCATTAGGTTCGAAATCATGATAAATTTCTTTAAATGAAATGCTGCGATCTTCAGGAGAAAATTTTTGCGGCTCTGCACGCTCGACATCGATAAATTCAAACAGTTGTCTTTGATGATCTGACATTCGCAATAATCTCCTACTTCACAAGGGTGAGAGCGATAGTGTTCTGGTCTGAAAGTTTGGAATCCGTTTTCAATAATTCTGACATTTCGGATGCTTTGGGTTTGACCAGCTTAAGCGCAAATAAAAAGTGCTCAAAATTGGCCAGTAGTCGTTGACCCCATTGGCTATGGGTGTGCTCGATATGTTCTTGAATCAGATTTTTCAGGTGTTCTTGGTGAATCGTATATTGCGGATCGTCCAAATCCACAAAATCGACGGAGTCAGTATTGATTCTTTCTTGAAGTTGTTGGTTTAAATCCAAAACATAAGCAAAACCACCCGTCATGCCTGCACCAAAATTATTACCGACGGTGCCTAAAACAGCAATCACTCCCCCCGTCATATATTCACAGCCATGATCACCAATGCCTTCGATAACGGCAATAGCGCCAGAGTTTCTTACTGCAAAACGCTCACCTGCACAGCCACGCGCAAAAAGCTTGCCGCCAGTTGCACCATACAGACAAGTATTACCGATAATACTGGTTCGCTTGGCGACGAAACGACTGTTTTCCGGTGGGTATAAGCTAATACTGCCCCCCATCATTCCTTTGCCTACATAATCGTTACTATCACCTTCGACAGATAGATGCATGCCATGATGGTTCCAAGCTCCGAAACTTTGTCCACCTGTCCCTGTGAAATGAATCGCCAAACATTTTTGGAAACCTTCGCGTCCAAATGTTTTGGCAATTTTTCCAGCAAGACTTGCACCTACAGACCGATCGAAATTTTTGATGTCAAAACGTAAATTCGCAGATTCATTGTTTTCAAGGTAAGGTGATGCTGCTCGCAAGAGATGTTGATTGAGCTCTCCTTGATCATACGGATTGTTGGGTGTTTCTTGATAAAAATAACTCGTTTTCACTTGTCGTTGAGCGGATTGCAAAATCACATTCAAGTCTAAATGAGATTGTTTAGCGGTTTCGCCAGGCAAAATTTCAAGTAAATCTGTGCGGCCAATTAAATCGGTCAATTGCTTAACGCCCAGCTTAGCCATCCATTCACGGGTTTCTCTTGCCACAAATTGAAAGTAGTTCATAACCATCTCGGGTAAACCACGGAAATGTTGCGAGCGCAGTTGACTATCTTGAGTGGCCACTCCGGTAGCACAATTATTTAGATGGCAGATGCGTAAATATTTACAGCCTAAAGCAATCATTGGTGCTGTGCCAAAACCAAAACTTTCAGCACCGAGAATTGCGCCTTTAATCACATCGAGCCCGGTTTTTAAACCACCATCAACTTGCAAACGGATTTTTCCTCTGAGGCCGTTAGCTACCAACGCTTGTTGTGCCTCAGCTAAGCCAATTTCCCAAGGAGAGCCTGCGTATTTAACGGATGTTAAAGGACTTGCACCTGTACCGCCATCATGGCCAGCAATGGTAATGAGATCAGCGTAAGCTTTAGCAACTCCAGCAGCAATAGTGCCTACACCTGTTCCCGCGACTAATTTAACTGAAATTAATGCCGTTGGATTGACTTGTTTTAAATCGAAAATCAATTGCGCGAGGTCTTCGATCGAATAAATATCATGGTGAGGTGGCGGAGATATGAGGGTAACTCCAGGTGTGGCATAACGCAAGGTGGCGATTTCCGCTGTTACCTTGTGGCCAGGTAATTGGCCGCCTTCGCCCGGTTTCGCACCTTGTGCGACTTTGATTTGAATCACTTCAGCATTGACTAAGTAGTGTGCTGTGACACCAAATCGTCCGGAGGCAATTTGTTTAATTTTAGAGTTTCTTTCGCTGTTAAAACGCGAAGGATCCTCACCCCCTTCTCCAGAATTAGAACGACCAGATAGACGGTTCATGGCAACAGCCAGGGCTTCATGCGCTTCTGTTGATAAAGCACCGATAGACATACCTGCTGAGTCAAACCGTTGCAAAATAGCATTTTCAGGCTCGACATCCTCAATGGAGACAGTTTCTCCAGAGGGTGTAACCTTAAAGAGGTCGCGTATAGCAGCAACACCACGTTGATTGACGACATTGGAGAAGCCTAGATAATCACTATAATTGCCGGACTTTACTGCTTTTTGCAAAAGGGTGACAACATCTGGATTGTAAGCGTGGTATTCACCGCCATGTACATATTTTAAGTCGCCACCCATGGTGATGGGTTTACGAGGAATTCGAGCGTTTTTAGCTAACACATGCAAATCGCGATTAATATCTTCGAAGGTCGCACCTTGAATTCGTGATGTCGTATTAGGGAAACAGAGATCATGAATTTCTTGATGAAAACCAATGATATCGAAGAGCGCGGCACCACGATAACTTGCAATGGTGCTAATTCCCATTTTTGAGAGAATTTTCAACAGTCCCTTATGAATAGCGGCGCGATAGTTTTCTCGAGCTTTTATGCGATCAAGAAGGATTTCACCTCGTAGTTGTAAATCATTGATAACGCGATAAGCTAAATAAGGATAAATAGCAGTGGCACCCAAGCCCACAAGTACAGCAAAATGGTGTGCGTCACGTGCGCTACCCGTTTCTACAATAATATTAACATCGCAACGTAAACCTTCGGCCACCAAACGTTGATGCACAGCACTGGTCGCAAAAGCCGCTGGCATCGGAACTTGGTCTGCTTCTGTGTCGCGATCGCTTAAAATTAAAATAACCGCGCCTTCTTGCGCAAGCTTAACGGCCATATCGCCCACTTTTTGTAAAGCTGTTTTTAAGCAACCGCCACGGTTAAAATTGAGGTTGATGCGTTTGTGTTGATAGTGCTCTTGTTGTAAAGAGAGCAGTTTTTGCATTTTTGCGTAATTGAGTACGGGTGATTCAATAATAACGCGATGAGCATGCCCAGTGGTTTCTTGAAAAACGTTATGCTCGCGACCGATACAGGTTTCCAAAGACATAACGAGTTTTTCGCGTAATGGATCTATTGGGGGGTTCGTGACTTGCGCAAAATTTTGACGGAAATAATCATAAATATTGCGGGCTTTTTTTGACAATACAGCTATTGGCGTATCATCCCCCATAGACCCAGTCGCTTCGACACTGTCTTGTGCCATTGGCTTAATTACAGACTCGCGTTCTTCACGCGAAATATTAAAGCGCTTCATCTCTTCAGGTAAACGATCAATATCTTGATCAATATATCTTTGTGCACCTATCGCTTCATGTTTAGGGTTGTTTTGCACGCGTATTGTGTTTTCGTCGAGCCAAGCACGATAAGGGTGGCGCGATTTTAGTGTATTATCGATTTCGTCGGAGCGCCAAAGCTTGCCCGTTTGTGTATCGACCGCAAGCATTTCCCCTGGCCCCACACGTCCTTTTTCCACGACTTCTTCAGGTTTGTAGTCCCAGACACCTATCTCCGATGCCAAGGTAATCATATTATCTTGAGTGATGACATAGCGCGCCGGGCGCAACCCATTTCTGTCGAGATTACAAGCAGCGAGCCGCCCATCAGTCATCACAATACCTGCTGGACCATCCCAAGGCTCCATGTGCATAGAATTAAACTCATAAAATGCACGTAAATCTGGATCCATAGCCGGTTGGTTTTGCCAAGCTGGAGGTACTAATAAACGCATTGCCCTGAAAATATCTAAACCCCCAGCTAAGAAGACCTCTAACATATTATCCAGTGAAGAAGAGTCGGAACCGGATTGGTTCACCATGGGTTTGATGGTTTGAAGATCGGGCAGAAGGGGCGTCACAAACTTTTTTTGTCTAGCGATTGCCCAAGCTCGATTTCCAGCAATGGTATTAATCTCGCCGTTGTGGGCAAGAAAACGAAAAGGTTGTGCGTATTTCCAATTAGGTAACGTGTTGGTTGAAAACCGTTGATGGAATACGCAAATCGCGCTTTCTAAACGTGGGTCTGATAGCTCCCGATAAAATTTGGGTAAAGCCTCAGGCATCACTAGGCCTTTATAAGCAATAACCAAACAGGAAAGGCTACACACATAAAACATAGGATCATCTTGACACCGCATGGATGTGCGACGTCTAGCTATAAATAAGCGCCTTTCTAAATCATGCTTTGGCCAACCTGGAGGCGCTTTAACAAAAACTTGTTCAATTTTTGGAAGAGATTGTAAAGCGACTTTCCCGCAAACCGTAGGGTTGGTATCGACTGAACGCCAGCCAACAATCGTGAGTGTTTCTTTTTGAAGTTCTTCAAAAAGAATTTCACGACTACGATTAGCCAATCTTTCATCTTGGTTGAGAAAAATCTGTCCGACCGCAAACTTTTCACCAAGATGAAAATTAGATTCTTCTGCCACTTGACGGAAATAGCTTTCGGGTAGTTGCATCAAAATGCCGCAACCATCGCCTGACTTGCCGTCTGCAGCGATGGCTCCTCGATGTGTCATGCGGTTGAGCGCTTCGATAGCTCGTTGAATCAATGTGTGACTTGGAATACCATCCATTTGTGCGATTAGGCCAAAGCCACAGTTATCACGACTCTGGTTTTCATGGTAAAGCCCCATATCCCCCCCTTTGACAGTGTATGAAAGCTGCAAAACGCACGGTCTGAATTTCGCTAAATCACTGAAACTATTATGTTTTTTGATGTAAATGTTCGCTAATAGCTTGTGCGGGGCAGCAACTCACCATCATATCCTGATCTTTTAACAAATGTAAACGCTTTCACGTTATAAATAAATAATACAAAAATGTAATGTTTTTATAATTCATTGATAATTAAAAATTTTTTTAGAAAAGTAAAAAATCTTTGTCTCTAGACAAGCACCTAATAGCATTTGTTTTTACGAGTCTTTATTGTATTCAGATCCACTTTAGGTGAGGAGTCATTTCTGCGAAAAATATAAGGAATTTTCGCGCTTTATTGTCGTAAAAGCTGATTAATATCTACACTTTATCCATGCGCTAATGATTATTGACTCACACAAATACTGGGGCGAGTAAATGAGCGAAAATTCTCAAAAATTAATCATTTTAATTCTAACTCTCATGGTATTTTTTTGTACGAATAATAATCATGCTGCCGAAGAATCAAGCAGTGAACGAATTATTGTTACCGGTACACACATTAAACGTATTGATCAAGAAGGTACCTCACCCGTTATACGCATAACGCGCGAAGAAATTGAAAATAGTGGAGTTAGCAGTTTATCAGAGTTTCTGCAGCTTATTGCTTTTAATAGCGGTGGTACTTTTAATGAACAGCTTACACAGGGTTTTGCGCCGGGAACGTCAGCTATAGATTTTAGGGGGTTTCGGCCTGATAGAACTTTGGTGATGTTAAATGGACGACGCATGGCGATGTATCCTTTTGGACAGAACGGCAGCGTTGCTTTTATAGATATTAATGCGATTCCTCTATCATCAATCGAGCGTCTGGAAATTTTAAAAGACGGTGCCTCTGCCTTGTATGGATCTGATGCGATTGCGGGCGTGCTTAATGTTATCACTCATAAAGGTGAAGGAAACTCACGAATAAACATTAAGGGTGGAGGGACTGAACAGGGTGGGGGTGAAGAAGGCATTTTCAGTCTTTTAACAAATATTGATGAAGAGCAGTTTCAAGCAAATGTCACGTTAGAGTATTTGTTCCGCCAGGAAATTTTAGCCGGTGATCGAGAATATGCCGATACATTAAATTCTGCAGAATATGGCGATGAACGTTCAACGATTGGTTATCCTGGTACTTTTTTGTTACCCACTGGAATTACTCAAGCACAGGGTAATTGTCCTGCTAGTAGTGTATTTTCTACGGTGGATGGTAATGGAAATACGAATACTTTATGTCGTTTTGATTGGGCGCCAAAAGCACAATTAATGCCTGAAACTGCTCGGCTCGGAATCAGTGGTGCCTTTCGTTATTTTTTTGAAGACTTCGAACTGTTCTCGCGATTACTGTTTACGCAAATTGATACGACGAGTAATGGTTTTTTTACGGCGTCCAGCAGCGTTTTTTTTCTAACTCCTGATACACCGGGTAACCCTTATGCAGATAATGTGAATTACTTTCGTTTGTTTCCTGAATTAGGCGATCCAACGATAGAAACTAAAACAAACACAATTAATTTTTTAGTCGGTAGTTCAGGAGTCTGGGGCGATTTTGATTGGGAAGTTGGTGTCAATTATATTAACTCTGATGTTGATGAAGAGTACACGGACGGGTGGTTAGATGTTTCAGGCTTAACTGCATTGGTCGCGCAAGTCGATGCTGGACAGCTTGATATTACCCAGCCTTTATCTGTTGATGTGATTAGTGCGATAACAAGAAACTACGCACATGATGGGACATCTGAGCTGACACTTCTGGACTTTTCTACTTCGGGCCCCATTCTCGATTTAGATTCTGGTCCGGTCTGGCTAGCAACTGGCGTAGAGTTTCGACGGGAAGAGTTTGAAGATGTTTCCGACCCAACCATTATCAATGGTGAAGTTCTAGGTTTGGGTGCGAGTGCTGCACAAGGTGAGCGAGATGCTTTTGCCACCTACGCTGAAATTGCTTTACCTGTAGGCAATCAAATCGAGATTTCAGCCGCAATGCGATACGATTATTATGATGATTTCGGTGACACTTTGAACCCGAAGATGGGTATACGCTGGACACCTTTAGACGAAATACTAATTCGCTATTCTTATGGCACAGGTTTTAAAGCACCCAACTTACACGAGCTTAATTCAGCAGAAATTATTGGGAGTAATTCAGGTATAGAATTTGTTTTAGGAGGTAACCCTGATTTAGAGGCTGAAGAATCAGAGTCTCATAGTTTAGGGTTTATTTTTAACCCGATTCCTGATTTAGAACTCTCTTTAGATTTTTGGTCGATTGAGGCGGATAACTTAGTTTCGGTATTGGGAACAACAACGATTCTAAGTAATGCTGACAGCGATGGTTTCTTTTGTTTATTGGGTGTCAATGATAATGGTAATTGTACCAACGGCGCACGTTTGGATGTGAGCTCTGATGGCATTATCAATGCCAATGACATTGTTGTGCTTTTCAATGCTGATGGAACGGTAAGGCGTATTCAAGATAAGTTTGTCAACATTGCGGGGCAAAAAACTAACGGCGTGGATGTGGGTTTAAAGCTTTCTTTCAATCTTGATGTGGCTGAAATTTTGTGGAATAACCGTGTTGTGTTTGTCAATACACTAGAAACCGAAAACTTTCCTGGCGCTGGATTTGAGAACTTTGAAGATTCCTATCAATTTCCGTCTTTGCGCGCCAACTCGATGCTAACCGTAAAAACAGGCCGCGTCTCTCAGGCGTTAACTGTAAATTATGTTGGTAGTTACGATGCCTTTGATATTGAAAACATTATTGAACAAAACACAGGGCAACCGACTGAAATTGATGCGTGGGTTGTGGTGGACTATAAATTAGGTATTGAAATTATCAATGGGTTACAGGCCTCTTTTGGTGTAAAAAATGTTGCCGATGAAGATCCACCTGTAGACTTGGGAGCAGATCCCAGCTCATTATGGCCCTACTATAACCAATCACTTCATAACCCCTTTGGTCGAGCATATTATGCGGAGCTTGGCTATCAATTTTAGACCAATAAAGCACTGAATTGGCAGTAAAAATAGCAACCAATTCATCATTTTTCGCCACGAAATACACATTTTCATTGTGAATTCAGAAAGTGCTATCTTTAAAAATGTGAGAGTGTTCACTAGAATTTGATGGGGATTACGCCATAATCGTCTCGAACTCAGTGAATGATTTCGAATTTTTAGCATATTTTGAGAAGCTTGTAGCATTTTTGCAGCGCGAGTGTTAAAGCGCCATTTAACAGGCGGGGTTTTACGATGAGAATATTCAATACCAATAAACTGACGAAGTGGATCTTTTTATTCGGTCTAGTTTCCGCGTCAACATCGGTTTTGACAGCGGAGCCCTTGAGTAAACTTGAGTTACATGGTTTGGGTTTACATCGTGCTCTAGGACAAGAAATTTATATCGGTTCCTTATTCAAACCTTCAGATTTGGATGTTCAAAGTTTAGTGTCATCAAGATTACCCAAGAAAATTCGTCTTGACGTTTTAGCCTCAAAGATACCAGCGCACCGTGTTTCTCGAATGTTTAAAGAAAGCATTGCGATGAATAATACGCGGAATCAATGGGAGGCATTCGGCGATCAAATTCTAGCATTCACGGGTCAGTTTAGAGAACCCCTCATTCAAGGTGATCGTATTGATATTCACTATCAACCTAATCAAGGCACTCGTATCATGGTGAATGATGTACTCTTTTTTGAAGAGGAAAGTCATAATTTTTTTGTGTTACTTATGATGAGTTGGCTCGGTGATTTGCCTCCTAGTAATGCACTGAAAGAAGGATTATTAGGTTTAAATACTAAACAATCGCGTTCTCAACTTGAACGAAAATTGGCATCTCTGACGATGATTGAAGGTCGGTTACAAAAACCTTTAGAGAACTTACCGCAACCAGAAAAAAAGCTAGTTGAAACCACAAAGAAGGTCAGTAAACCTTCTACTGTTGTTCAATCTCGTCCAAGACCTTCTCCAACACCGATAGCGGAAGCTAACAAAAAAAATGCACAGCAGTTAACTCAGCAATCACCAAAGACTTTACAGCTAGCAAAACAACAAAAACCTAAATCTGATTTAACATTAAAACCAGAGCATTTGGCTGAATTGACGGCACCACAAGTTTTTGAGGAAACACAAATACAACAGACTAATTTACAAGCTACCTCGCCCTCTGCTCTGAAAAAACTCAGTTTATCTAGAGTGTCTCGTGTTGACGTGGATTTAGAACGTGGCTCCTATACCCGCGAATTAATTGGGGAATTACGTAAACACCAAAAATACCCTTCTAGAGCTTGGCGGCTTGGCTTGCAGGGAAATGCGCTCGTATCGATAAAAATTGATTCAGAAGGCCGCATTTTACAAACGGCGCTAGTTGAAAGTACAGGACGCAAAATTTTGGATAAGGCGATAAAGAAAATGGTATTAGCAGCCGAACCACTACCTGCTATTCCACAGCAATTGGAACAAGAAGAATTTGAATTTACGGTACCTTATAGTTTTCAGCAATAGACCGAGTTTTCTTTAAAAATTTGAATTCAAGTGATAAAGCGGAAGACGTTTAAACACACCTAGAAATGGCTTACAATCTCTATTCTCAGATGGCAGTAGCCAACTGCAATTCCTATTACAACGCGCATAACGAGGAATAACGATTATGACTTTACGTTTAGGTGATATAGCTCCGGATTTTTCCCAAGATTCAACAGAAGGTACGATTAATTTTCATGAATATCTGGGTGACGGTTGGGGAGTTTTGTTTTCCCATCCAAAAGATTTTACGCCCGTCTGTACAACAGAATTAGCTACGGTAGCAAAGCTTAAATCAGAATTTGAGCGTCGAAATGTGAAGGTGATTGGTTTATCAGTGGATGGTAACAGTGATCATGCAGAGTGGGCTAAAGATATTGAAGAAACTCAAGGCGCAGTACTTAATTTTCCTTTATTGGCTGACAGTGATCGCAAAGTATCCAACTTATATGACATGATTCATCCCAATGCGAATGATACGCTTACGGTTCGCTCGGTTTTTATTCTTGATCCACAAAAAAAGATTCGCTTAATTATTACTTATCCAGCAAGTACAGGAAGAAATTTTGATGAAATTCTTCGTGTTATTGATAGTTTACAGCTCACAGACCAACACAAAGTCGCAACTCCTGTGAATTGGACGAATGGTGATGATGTTATTATTGTACCTGCACTATCAAACGATGAAGCAGCAAAGATTTTTCCAGAGGGTTGGGATGAGAAAAAGCCTTATTTACGCATCGTCAAGCAGCCTAAGTAATGGCTTGTGCTAACATGATGTATAGATAGATAATAGTTGGTGATGTAACACAAGCACTGCTTGTGTTACATCACCAATGCTGTTCGATTTAAAAAGATATTAATTGAGGTAGTAGTGCTCACCGAAAAACAGCGCCTAGCGTTTAATTATAACGGTTTTCTCGTTATAAAAAATGTGGCTAACACAGAATGGCTTGAAAAATTTCACCAAGTAACCGAAAAATTATTATCCGAGGCTCTACCCCCTATCGAATACGAAGCCGATTTGCAATATCCTGGAGCACCAAATTCTAAAGGCGGCATAGGCGGCAGAACAATTCGTAGGATTCGTCAAGCTTTTGGTCGCGATCCTTTGTTTAATCAGTGGATAAATCACCCCACATTGAAGAGTGTTGTACAGTCAATTGTGGGAAGTCCAAGCTGGCTAGTCAAAGCTCATCATAATTGCGTCATGACAAAGTTTCCCGAGCATAGTAGCGATAGCTTGTGGCATCAAGATCTGCGTTACTGGTCTTATAGTAAAGGTGAATTGGTTACGTCTTGGCTCGCTCTGTGCCACGAGCACGCAGAAAATGGTTGTTTGCAAGTGATTCCTGGCTCGCACAAACTTAATTTTGATGCTTCGCGTTTTGATGAAAAGGCATTCTTCAAAGCAAAGCACTCTGAAAATATGGCGATGTTTCGTCAAGCAAAAGTCGTTGAGCTTGATCCTGGAGACTTATTGATTTTTCATTGTCGTTTAATCCACGCAGCAATGAGAAACTTCACTACACAACCTAAATTCGCTGTAGTGATGACATTTCGAGGCGAACAAGATCAACCTATTGAAGGCTCTCGGTCAGATTTAGGGGGAGAGGTGGAAATGGTGTGAGATTGAAGAAAGCTTCAATCTCACTGACCAATTAACAGCTTCTATTGTTTAACCTTTAGGTTTAACAAAGCGTAATGTCATGCGATCGCTCTCACCGATGGCGGTGTATTTTGCTTTATCTTGTTCTTTCAAGCGGTAATTTGGAGGTAATGTCCAAACGCCTTTTTCGTAATCTTTAGTGTCTTTGCTGTTAGCGTTGATTTCAGATTTCGCTTCCAATTTAAAACCGGCCTTTTTAGCTAATTCAATGATTTGCTTTTCAGAAACGTAACCCGTGTTAGGATCGGCCTTTTTTCCTGGCTCAGCTCGGTGCTGAACTATTCCTAATTTGCCCCCTGGCTTAAGGACATCGAACATGGTTTGGAAAACTTGTTCAGCGTGGCCGCGACGCAGCCAGCCATGAGTGTTACGGAAAGTGAGTACACGATCAACGCTGCCTTTGGGGGCAATATCCATCATGGCTGGTGGTTCCATGATAGTGACTTCAACTTTGTTGTAATGCTTGGGAGTTGCATTGAGCTTTTCTTGGAAAGCTTTAGCATTTTTGGCGTAGTAATCAACCTTGGAATTCGGGTTGAAACCGGCACCAATGTATTTGCCCTTGTCTTTAAGGTAAGGAGCTAAGATTTCTGTATACCATCCACCGCCGGGAGAAATTTCTAGCACAGTCATGTTTTCTGATATTTCAAAGAAAGACAGTGTTTCAACTGGGTTACGAAAAGTATTGCGTGAAATGTTTTTACTACTACGGTGTTCGCCATTGGCATATGACCGAAGCTTATCTTGGTTAACTTGGGCAGCGCACACAGTCAGTGGGATGAATGCGGTTAGCAAAGACACAGCAAAAAATTTAGAGAACATTTTCGTGTTCATATTTTTTCCTTTCAGTTGTATTGAGGAGTTGCAAACAAAGCAACCGGTTAGCCAAAAATGGACATGTATGATGACAAATTCTACTGCTTTATAGCAACGTAAAGATCTAAAACATTATCAGAAATGAGAGCCAAAGCCTCTTCCAGCTGGTCTTTATCATTTAACGGGTGCTCATCTGGAAGTTCGATACTTTCGCCAGCGGCAATTGCAATAGGCAAAATAAGAGACATCATTTCTTCGTCGAGGTTCAACCAGGAAGCTTCAAATTCGAAGTAGCCATCCATAAATCCTATAGCCCAGCCTCTCAGTGGCGCATTTTCAGGAGAGGGTTGTAAAGTGGCATCACAAGGTAATTCGTACTGATTGTCGAGATAAAGTTGTTTTTCGATGGAGCGAATCAGTTTTTTTAGCAGTATTAATAAAAGTTTTTCGTTGTCATTGTAGACAGTTTCATCATCGTCTTGTTCTTCCTCATCACTAGGGTTAAACAGTATACATTCAGCAATAAACTCTTCTTCGAGATGACCCGGACACAAAATATGGTGAGTGATATATCCATAAGCTTCGTAATAGTCCATAGTGTCTTGGTCTTGAGCGCGTTCATAGAGCAAGTTTTGAAGTTGGGTGAGTTCTTGATGATCGATCAATGGTTGCATACTAATGACTCTTGGTTGTATAACGTGCTGTGAGAATAAGATGACGGGCCTAGCGTTTCGCAAACGGCCACGGTATAACTGCTATCGACAATGATATGATGGCATGGGCACTAATGATGATTTCACTGTCATCCGAAGTCAAGTTTCAAGGTGAGGTAGATAATGAACTGGTTAGTTTTAGGTGGAACAGGGTATATCGGTCAACATCTGATTCAAGCATTACGGTCCCCGAACCAGACAATATGGGTTTATACTCGTTCGGTAGATAATGCACGAAAAATTTGGAAGAATGGCGAAGTCAAACTCATTGCTGACTTCACTGAACTAGGCGAGACCAAAATCGATATAGTGCTCAATTTCTCTGGTGCCCCGATCGCTGATAAGCGCTGGACACAAGCGCGTAAAGATGTTTTGAGAAAAAGTCGAGTCACTTTAACGCAGCAGCTCTTTGAGCATTTCAAAGCGTTTGGGAGTTTTCCCGAGTTACTCATCAGTGCTTCGGCAATTGGGTTTTATGGAAATCAAAAGGACAATAGGGTCACTGAAGACACGAAACCGCATCTCGAGTTTACCCATGAGCTTTGTGCCGCGTGGGAGGAAGCCGCACTGTCATTTCAGGAACAGGGCGTGCGTGTCGTTATACCGCGATTAGGTGTGGTTGTGGGTAAGAACAGTGGCTTTATGAACAAATTATTACCGCTATTTCGGTTGAATTTAGGCGGAGTTATGGGGGGTGGAAACCAATGGGTGTCTTGGGTGCATATCTCGGACATCATTCACTTTGTTGCTCAGGCTGTACAACGAGATGATTTTAAGGGTATTTATAATTTGACAGCACCCAACCCGGTGACAAACCGTGATATGACACAATCATTAGCCAGAGTTCTCAAACGAAAAGCAATATTGCCGGTGCCTTCCTTTACAATGAAGCTTTTTCTTGGTGAAATGTCAAACCTGTTGTTGGAGGGACAAAAAGTTATCCCTTCAAGATTATTGGATGAAGCCAAGCTTGAATTCAAATATACCAGTATTGATGAAGCTTTCAGAGATGCTGTTTAATACCATAAAGTTATAGTTGGAAAGCTTTTTACTATCATGCGTTTAAGTCAATCAACCGTGTGGCTGTTTCGATTTACATTTTTGTTGAGTGTCACAGCCATCATTTATTTAGCCTTTACCCCAAATGCCAATCCCGTTTCTGGCGCTTTCAACGATAAAGTTAATCATGCCATTGCCTTTTTCACGTTGATGTTCTTGATCGATTTTTCATTCCCACATTTTGGAATTATATGGCAGAAGTGGTTTCCTATCATTTTTTTCGCTATTGGTATCGAAATTGTTCAAAGCTATTTCCCTTATCGACAGTTTTCTTTGTATGATATTGCTGCTGATTTCATTGGGATGCTTATCTACATTTTATCCCTACCTTTGTTCAAAAGCTTACCATTGCTTAAAAAGCGTTGGATACCATCGCCGTGATTACTTTTTGGCTTCGAAGGCAAGTGAAGCGGAGTTTACACAAAAGCGTTGTCCCGTGGGTTGTGGTCCATCATCAAAGACATGTCCCAAATGAGCGTCGCAGTTAGCGCACATGATCTCTGTTCTTACCATTCCATGAGTCATATCTATTGCAGTTTTAATCGTGTTTTTTTCAGAGCCCCAAAAGCTCGGCCACCCACAACCGGCATCAAATTTTTGTGATGAACGAAACAACCGTTGATTACAACAAATGCAGTGATAAGCTCCTTCCTCGAAATGCGCGTAAAACTCACCAGAGTAAGGAGGTTCTGTTCCTTTTTGTTGAGTGACCTGATATTGAATAGTATTTAAGTGGCTAAGGTCTTCTTTATTAGGTGTTTTCTTTATAGAATCATTCATAGGGAGTCCTTAGTTTCATCAACCTTCGATTGCGATTATTGAAAATATGTATCTTAACAAAATATGCTAGTCTTTTAGTTTGACACTAAGACCCATTGGTGTAAACGCGTCTCAGCATGAGAAGGATCAGTTTGAATTCATAAAGATAATGATGGCTTTTAAGTTCAGTAACATTAGCTGTTGGCTGGGTTTACCAATTGCTGATCACTGTTGTTTTCAATGGGACTGGACTCACGGGTACTGAGGCCTAAATGTTTATCAATAGTAAATCCAAAACGACTCCCTTTTCCTGGCTCGCTGGAAACACCAATTTTTCCGCCCATTAATTCAACGAGTTGTTTAGCAACGATTAATCGCAATCGTCCCGAAAAGCTACTTCCTGTCAATTTGGTCTCTTGCTCCAGAGAATCAAATAAATCTAACTGGGCTTCTTTAGGTATACCAACACCTGTATCAGCGACAATGAATTTAAGCCAATCTTTTTGCGCATTGCGTACATATTCAACTTGTAAATGGACTTTTCCCCTTTTGGTAAATTTAAACGCGTTGTCTAGTAAGTTTTGCAGTACTTGACGCAAACGGGTTTCATCATTGAAAGCTGTGCTGGGTACGCTGCCATCAACTTGCCAGTCAAATTGTAAGGACTTTTGCTGCGCTATTTTCATATAACGCTGTGAGATATCTTGCACAACAAGCCGAGCATTAAATTTGGTGGGTGATAGTAACAACATGTTGGCATCCAATTTTGATGAATCCAAAATGTTGGTTAAATTTAATTGCAATATGCGCCAAGAGCGTGAAACCACGGCAAGCAATTGTTTGTGCTCTTTTTGTAACTCATGCTCGTCCAATACAGCTAACATGGCAGCAATAGTTTCCATCGGTGCGGTTATTTCATCGCCCATACGTGATAAAAATTCAGACTTTAATGAGGGTGTTTTTATAGTTGATTCACGTTCAGAAAGTAATGATTGGATTTTTTTTAGTACTCTTGGGTCATTGATTAAATCTTTATCGCTTAACTTTGCCGCTGATTTGTTAATTGCATCGATTTGTTCAATCAGTTGATTCACGGGCTCATCATTAAATACCGATGGGCGAATATCATGTTTTTTATTGTGTTGCATATCATCAAAATATTGAGTCAGCTTTTTTTGCCTGTGAATAAATACCCAAAAAGTCCAAATCGATAAAATCGTAGCAGATACGACTAACGCGAGAGCGAAAGAAAGCCAAACTAAAGGAGAAAAATGCCCCATGCCCACAGAAATATCAAGCGTTAAATTTTCAGTCGCGCGACTTTCTATAGGAATATACGATGCGGCACTGGCTCGCTGGTCGATAAGCGGTTGAAAATATAATTGGATGGCTTGCTCAACTTCCAGAGCGTCTTGAATATGATTGGCTAACAGTGAAGTATCTATTCCTGTGATATATTGCACAACACTGTTGTTCAGTGTAGTGGTCGAATAAACATAATAAAGTGTTTGGTTATTTCCATGAAATGTCCAATGCGTATCTGGTGCAATGTTGGATGTATGGGCTACGGAAAACGAAGGTATGTTATCCGTATTAATAAACCCTGACTCAAACACGGTTTCTCCATCTTTTAGAATCAGTCCACCACTGAGGAAAAAGTTTTTCGTATAAAATGCCCACTGCGATTTAATGGCTTGCTGAAAAATGCGAAAGTTCTCGTAGTAGGGTAACAGCTCTCGAATAGAATCTTGCGCGGTGAGAAGCTCGCGTGGAAAAGTATTGAGCGGCTCCAAGCTAAGAGCCTCAATCTCCGTCACCATAGAAGAAAAACCCTTAAAATAATCGTTAATTTTTAGGTAAGACTCGGCTTTGATTTCTGCAAAACGGCGGGATTTTTCAAATTGGCTTAATCCAACAATGAGTAAAATACTGCTTAAAATCAAACATACTGTCGTTACAAAAATTCTAGAGGATGTTTGATTTTGAAGGTCAATCATGTGCCTGCATTCCGTTGCTAAAGATTGAAAAACGCTGATTTATTGCTCGCTATCTCAATATATTAGCCAAATTAGCCATATTTGCTGGAAGAATTTAATGAAAATCTCTGTATTTTTCTATAAAAGTTGTACTTATGCGTTTGGTTTTAAGGCAAGAAAAAGTTCTATATGGCTGTTATCTAGACTCTTATCGCTAAAGACTCCCTAGCTTTGACTAAGTTGTATAGTGTTTCATGGGTCGGGACTGATATTCTGTGTTCGCTCGCTTTTTTAATTAAAAAGCCTGTGATGGCATCAATTTCTGTGGGTTTGCTGGCGAGTAAATCTTGCAACATAGATGAACGATTACTTGATGTTTGAGCAGCAATATTTAACGTCATCTCTAAAATTTCAGAGGCTTTTAGATTAAAACCTATCGACGAAAGTATTTGCTCACTTTCGCGGCAGAGGTTATCCATTATAATTTGGGCGCTTTTTAAATCCTTTAACTCTCCATTACTGCATTTTAGTAGAGCAGTCAGTGGGTTAATACATGCATTAATCACTAGTTTTTTCCATAAACGTTGCTCGATATCAGGATCCCACTGCCATGATAAATTGTGTGCTCTGAGTAAACTTTGTAATTCTTCTGGGGCCCTTTTGACGGATAAATCAGGAGAACCAATAAAAATATGGCCTTTACCTGCATGATTGACAGAGAAGGTTTCAGTACGAAATGCGCCATGAGTGACACTGCCCAGGTACATTTTTTTTAAAAATGGATATCTAGAGCGAATCAACTCAAAATGACCCATACCGTTTTGTAGAAAAATGACGCTCGACTCTGCATTCAGTCGATGTTCTATCTTTGCTATAATGTGTTGAATTTGAATGTTTTTTGTGCAGACAATGAGGCCTTTGATAGGTTCATCGATTTCAAGTGGTTCGAATGGGATGTGCAATGAGCCCTTTTGTTCATCGCTCACTACAGTGACATTGTGACTACCGGTTATTTTGTGTCTATTCAAAACCCGAACATCGACTGCATTGCTGTGTAAATAACTTGCAACCAGTAAACCTATCGAGCCTGCGCCTAAGATATGCCAGGGTTCTGTCGTGAAGGAGTTGGGTTCTGTCATTTGGGCGGATGTAAATTCAAACAAGCAATTCTTATCTTATCGTGCTATAAACACAAACTTTCCATATTTGATTGTCGATGAATCGAATCTTTAGGTCAACTAAAAAGCATGCAAGAAAGTTCTCAAGTATCGTTTTGGGATGCGATGAAACTTTTTCATCACCCGAAAGTATTAATGATGTTTTTCTTTGGTTTTGGCGCAGGTTTGCCGTTTTTATTGATTTTTTCTACTTTGAGTTGGTGGCTAAATGAAATTGGTGTGGAAAAAGCGGCCATAGGTCTTTTTGCATGGGCGGGCATTACTTATTCCATTAAATGGATTTGGGCCCCCATCATTGATCGTTGGAAGTTGCCTTTTGCTCTGGGTAAAAGGCGCAACTGGATGCTCGTTGGCCAAGTGGGCGTACTTATTGGTTTGGTTTCTTTATCGGTTATTAATCCACTTGATAATTTGTTTCTCTTTGCGGCTTGCACCGTTTTTATTGCTTTTTCATCGTCTACGCAAGACATCGCTATCGATGCTTTTCGAATTGAGTCAGCGGATGAACATTATCAAGGAGCAATGTCGGCAGTTTATGTCTTTGGTTATAGGTTGGCGATGTTTGTAGCAGGAGCGGGTGCCTTGTATCTCGCTTCCTTGCTAACTTGGACTTCTGTTTATCAAATCATGGCGGCATTAATGTTTGTAGGCATAGTGACCACCTTTTTCGTATCAGAACCGCTGCATGCAGAAGATAAACAATCTGATGTGACTCCAAATCAAATTAATGAAAAAGTATCGCCTTGGAAAGGTCCTGCTGCCAGTATTCAATTGTCGTTCTTAAAATCGGTCATACAAGCAGTGGTGATGCCATTTGCTGAATTTGCAAAACGCTACGGTGTATGGGCTGTGGTCGTTTTGGTTCTCGTTTCTGTTTATCGTTTAAGTGATTTAGCAATGGGTATTATGGTTAATCCCTTTTATTCAGATATGGGATATACCAAAGCGGAAATTGCTACCATTGTGAAAGTCTACGGAGTGGCCATGACAGTGTTAGGTTCTTTCGTTGGCGGGTTAATTATTTATCGTTATCACATTCTACGTCCTATGTTATTTGGCGCAGTTGCTGTGGTGATTACCAATATTGTTTTTGCTGGTTTAGCGATTGTTGAAAAAGACACGAAAATACTGACATTTGTGATTTCCGTTGATAACTTTAGTGGGGGCTTTGCGAATACGGCTCTCATCGCTTACATGTCGAGTCTCGTTAATAAAACATATTCAGCAACACAGTACGCAATTTTTACATCTATCATGACGTTGCCAGGAAAAATAGTCAGTGGATTTTCAGGAATTGTGGTGGAGGCTATCGGCTACTTTCATTTTTTCCTTTACACCGCCGCGTTAGGAATACCAGCCGTTATTTTGACAGTGTTCATCATGTATAATGAAAAATCCTCAGGACCAAAGCAAGACTCGCTCTAGTCACAAGGATTTTTTTAAGAGGAATATCCTCTTAAAAATGATAATACACATTGAAGTAAGGGCCCCTGAAGCTTGTGTCGACGGTTAAATCATCACTAAACTCCGAAACATCGGCTTCAATGGCTCGGTATCCCAACTCTGCACCCAAACCGATAAAGGTTTCATAGGCAATTTCAGCAGAGACATCATAGAGACTATTATCATCGAAGCTAATCACACTACCCTCTACATCGAGACGTAATCCGGTTAAAGGGAGCTCAAAAGCGGCACGACCATAAAGCATTGGAATGGGCTCATCAAGGTCAACATTCCCATTCTCGCCACCACCTTGAATCTCTAAAGCACCATCAAAAATTTTAACGGTTATCCCTAAGTCTAAATTTACCCAATTGTCTAGGATTTCATAATAAAGCGTGATTTCATTATGGTCTAAATCCAATTGCGTTAGCGTAGTAACGCCGACGTCATAGACCTGATTATCAAAGGTAAATGATTGTTGGATGATCCCTTCACCTGTTGTTGAGAGTTCAATGCTCGAAATACGGATGTTTGGCAAAAATGGAATTGGGTGTTCTAGAGCAGCCCAAAGTACTGTTCCTGTTTCGTCATCGAGCCCAAGAGCTTGTTCAACATTAACCGTCGTGCCAAATGTTTCAATATCGCCTGTGTATTCTTGTTGCCAAACGCCAGCCCCGGCGTAAATTCCCAAAAAAGTATCGGTTTGACCGATGGAGGGTAAAAAAGCTGTTGTTATTGCAACAGCAAGCAAATGTTTTTTCATAAAAATATCCTCGTTTCAACGGACGTCATAATAAGTTCTAAAACGTCACGATGTTGTGATTGCTTTAACGGTTCTCTGAGCTAATCGAAGAATAGCAAAAACTTCACACATTCCCGAGCTTTAGGAACAATAATCGATCATTTTTTATGGAGAAAAACCTCATAAGTGACTCTGCGAGATAAACGATACACATTTACTGTTTCAGTCGTTATTGAGGCGATATGTCAGTAGCAGCAATCTGACTCGCGTATTTGGCCAAAATTTCTTCGACAAATTTGGTGACATGAGCATTTTGCGCTTTGATGAAGACTTCTTGAGTGGCAGTACGACGAATCTTCTGTTGGCGTTCCCATCGATTTTTTTGAATGTTCATTTGAGTTATGATTTCTAATTGCATCGTATCTCGAGTGGATTCAGGTGCAATATCTAGTCGAAATTTCTGTAAGTCGAGAGATAGCTTAACGGTGTTATCATCGATTTCTCCAGGAGAGCTGAGTAATTGCCAACCCTGGTGCCGATACTCCTCTTCCACTAGGAGCTTTAACGATGGAACGAGATTTTGAATCTTTATAGCAGATTCTTGAGTTTGGGCAGTATTTTTTATATCAATCCACATTTTACCGGGTTTATTGACTGTTTCAGCTTTTAAGATGGGTAATGGAGAGATGACTAAGGGCTTGCTTCCCGGGGTTTCACAAGATGGGCAAGTTATCAGAAGTATTAAAATACCGATATAGCGATATATTGCTGTGCGGGAAAAACGATATTTGCGTGCTGTAAAAAAGATGAAAATGAAATTAAATGTCCCATTTTTTTTCAAAGATGGAAAGCTAGTTAGGATGTGTAAAAAATGCATGTAAAGTTGCCTGTTTGTTGAGTTGGAGTGTAAAAAAAGGTTGTGTGCTTTTTAAATGCGGTAAAAAGCGGGGAAAATCTAACTCTATACATCGATTTAACGTTATTCAAGCTGATGTTGCTTGAATAAAAAAATGCGTTTAAAGCAAACTTTACAGAAACATACGGCGACCTTTTTGCGCATTTATCCAATGTTATGACATTGCACAAACAGAGGGCAGTGGTTTAATACCTTAGGCTAACTGGCGTAATCTTGCTAACTCGTTATAGTAGAAGACTGCTGTACAAAATGATGAAAGCACCTTTGGAGTATGTGTTTTTTCCCAAAGGATTTAAATGCTATGTTAATTTTTTGAAAGTGAGAGCAAAGAGTAATCTTTGGTGACTTTAACAGTAAGGGGAAAGCTATGACGCAACGAATCGCATTAGTAACCGGTGGAACAGGTGGGATTGGCACCGCTATTTGCCGACGTTTAGTCGATATTGGTTATAAAGTCGCTGCGGGTTATAACAGCGGTGGTAACCATGCTAAAGCGCAAGCATGGCAAGTAGAACAAAGAAACACGGGTTATGATATCCAAATTAGTTATGGCGATGTCAGAGATTTTGAATCCTGTTTAAACTGTGTGCGCCACGTTGAGGAAACTTTAGGCCCTATTGATGTTCTAATCAATAATGCAGGGATTACACGTGATAGCACTTTGAAAAAAATGGCTATTGATCAGTGGGATGATGTGATTTCTGCGAACTTGAACAGTGTCTTTAACATGACACGTCATGTCGTCAACGGTATGATTGAAAGGCGTTTTGGCCGGATTATTAATGTTTCATCCATAAATGCGCAAAAAGGGCAATTGGGTCAAACTAATTATTCCGCAGCTAAAGCTGGTATGCATGGTTTCACCAAAGCGCTATCTCAAGAAGTAGCACGTAAAGGTGTGACTGTGAATACGGTATCTCCTGGATATATTGCCACCAAAATGGTTATGGCAGTGCCGGAAGAAGTTAGAGATTCTATCATTAAAGATATTCCTGTGGGGCGTTTAGGAACACCACAAGAAGTGGCAATGGCTGTGAGTTTTTTAGCCTCAGAAGATGCCGGTTTTATTACAGGCTCTAATTTGTCGGTTAATGGCGGCCAACATATGTTTTAACCTTTCCTTAAAACTGGTCACAGGATGAATGGATTTAACGCCTTAACTTATGCGAGGTAAACAGTTGTATGCAAAAACAGTTATGGGTTATTAAATTAGCTATTCTAGCTGTGACTACATTGGTACTGGCGTCATGTGCTACTGTGTCTACACACTATGATTACGACGCCACGGTTGACTTTAGTCGTTACCAATCTTTTTCACTTCAGAAGCCTGATCAAGAAAAAAATCTTAGCTTAAACGAAGCTCGTGCTATCGAGGCCATCAAAAGAAACCTCAAAGGTAAAGGTTTAACTGAGACGAGTGAGGCTCAATCCGGGCTTCAGGTGCACATCACCATTATGGTGGACAAAAAAATTGATGTAGATCGCTTCTATACTCGGTACGGTTTTCGCCATGGTTGGGGCAACGTAACAACCTATGTTAAAGAGTATGAGGTAGGAAACTTAGTCGTGGATTTAATTGATCCTAAACAAAAGCGAGTGGTTTGGCGCGGAACCGCTAAAGGAAATTTTGCCAAATCACCGACACCAGAACAGCAAACCGAACGGATTGATCAGGCTGTCGATACCCTGTTTGCAGAATTCCCTTCTAAAATTTCTCAATAACTTTAAGGTCTGTCCAAACTTAATTTTATCAAAGTTTTTATTAAGTTTGGACTTTTATCAGTTGTGAAACCATTTCTGCGTTGTTTCTTGATAAGTCTTTTGCTCACTGTTATGGGTTGTGCAACTAAGAGCAATCATCATTTAAACGATGTTATATTGCCTGTGTCGGATTGCCAAGTCTTCATCTTATTGATAGATAACTTGAAAAGCTCTAAAACGCAATTACCCACTGAGTTTGGTTTATGTGCTGATAAGAGCCTTTCTCAATCTGAGTTAATAGTGGAGGGCAGTTTTGTGCGTTGGCAGTGTGGATGGCAATTGCATAAATCGACTACGGCCGTTCGTTGGTGGCAAAAGCAAGTTCAGCAGGTGGCAGAGTGTTTGAGTGCGAGTTGGTTTCATCAAGTGGACTTTGCAAAACAAATTGCCACTTTTCGATACGATAATATTAGATTGCAATGGCGAGTCAATCGCACACCAGTCATCGATTCAAATCTATTTCTATATTCTGTTATAGGCGACTTTCAGGTATCCGATAAATCTTCCAGGTAAAAAAAACCTCAGTAATGACTGAGGTTTTCTAAACGCTTAATAGTCAACGCTTATTTCTTTGCGTTGCGCTCTTTCGCTTCAGCGATAACAACTTCGGCAACACTTGCAGGGCAAGGTAAGTAGTGTGAGAACTCCATAGAGAACTGACCACGGCCTGAAGTCAAAGTACGTAAATGGCCAATGTAACCAAACATTTCCGAGAGTGGTACTTCAGCTTTGATACGTACGCTAGTGGGACCTGCTTCTTGCGAAGAGATCATTCCGCGACGGCGATTTAAGTCACCAATGACGTCACCCACATTATCTTCAGGAGTGATGACATCAACCTTCATAATAGGCTCAAGCAACTGTGGCCCCGCTTTCGGCATACTTTGACGGTAAGCGCCTTTAGCAGCAATTTCGAAAGCAACTGCTGAGGAGTCAACAGCATGGAAAGCACCATCAAACAGGTTAACTTTAACGTCAAGAACAGGGTAGCTAGCAAGAATACCTTCGCCCATCATGCCTTTGAAGCCTTTCTCAATAGCCGGCCAAAATTCTTTAGGAATGTTACCGCCAACAACCGTTGATTCGAATTGGAAACCAGTACCTGCTTCGCCTGGCTCAATGATGTAATCAACGCGACCGAACTGACCTGAACCACCCGATTGTTTCTTGTGAGTATAAGTGTCTTCAACACGTTGTGTAATGGTTTCACGGTAAGCAACTTGTGGTTTACCTACTTCAAGTTCGATACCGTAAGTACGTTTCAAGATATCAATTTTAACGTCAAGGTGCAGCTCTCCCATACCTTTCAAGATGGTCTCGCCACTGTCTTGATCGGTTTCTACTTGGAATGAAGGATCTTCTTGAATCATCTTACCAAGAGCAACGCCTAGTTTCTCTGCCGCACCTTTGTCTTTGGAAGCGACAGCAATAGAGATAACTGGATCAGGGAAGATCATTGGCTCAAGAGTAGCAGGGTTATTAGGATCACAAAGTGTATGACCCGTTTGAACATTTTTCATGCCTACTACAGCAATGATATCGCCAGCCTGTGCGCTGTCAATTTCTTCACGAGAATCAGCGTGCATCTCAACCATACGGCCAATACGTTCAGTTTTACCCGTAAAGGTGTTGAGTACGGTCATGCCTTTCTCAATTTTACCTGAGTAAACACGAATAAAGGTTAATGCCCCAAAACGATCTTCCATAATTTTAAAGGCTAGAGCTCGCAAAGGCTCTTCCGGATCAACTTTTGCGAATTTTCCGGTTTCTTTGCCTTCTTCATCGGTTTCTGGTTGAGGGTCAACTTGCGTGGGATCAGGTAAGTAATCAACAACAGCGTCGAGTACCAATTGAACCCCTTTGTTTTTGAAAGCTGAACCACAGAAAGTTGGGAAGAAAGATAAGTTGTGCGTTCCTGTGCGGATACAACGTTTAATGTCTTCCAGTGAAGGCTCTTCACCTTCTAAGTATTTTTCCATTAAGTCGTCGTCTTGTTCGACAGCTGTTTCGATTAACTTTTCACGGTATTCTTCAACCAAGTCAACCATATCTTCTGGAATATCTTTAATTTCGTAATTCTCAGGTAGGCCGGAATCGTCCCAAACCCAAGCTTTGCGTGTTAATAAATCAACAACGCCAGTAAAGTCATCTTCTATACCGATAGGTAGTGTCATCACAAGAGGATTGGCTGCTAGAACGTCTTCGATTTGCTTAACAACGCGCAAGAAGTCAGCGCCCATACGGTCAAGCTTATTAACAAAAATAATTCGAGAGACTTCAGATTCGTTGGCGTAACGCCAGTTAGTTTCGGACTGCGGCTCAACACCACCTGAACCACAGAAAACGCCAACACCGCCGTCAAGTACTTTTAATGAACGGTAAACTTCAATAGTAAAGTCTACGTGTCCAGGGGTATCGATGATGTTTAATCTATGGTCTTTCCAGAAACATGTGGTCGCAGCGGATTGGATAGTAATTCCACGTTCTTGTTCCTGTTCCATAAAGTCAGTTGTTGCGGCACCATCATGTACCTCACCCGTTTTATGGATTTTACCGGTGAGCTTTAAAATACGCTCAGTCGTGGTGGTTTTACCCGCATCTACGTGAGCGAAGATACCAATGTTTCTGTATTTTGCTAAATCGACCATTTTCGTGCTCTTAAAAGTTATCAATTAAATGGATTAAGTTTCACTCATAAAGTTTTCGCAAATCTGTTTCGCAAACAAAAATTCGTGATCTGGGCGCATACTCGCCAAAAAGCGGGGCCATTATACACGAATTATTAACTAAAGTGATTTAGAAGATGAGCCCAAACAAGAATTCTTGCAACATAATGCAATAACTTTATGAAATATAAGGACTAATATTTTCTTGCATTTTGTATTTCAAGGGTTTTGTCACAGCTTTTTTTCGCAGAATAACCCAACAAAATTCTATTAAACTTTGAAATACTCATTCAGTATTTTCGAAAAATTCTGTTTTATGACGGAATGACCGGCTGTTTTTTGAGAAATAATATGCTGACATATATTTGGGCTGTGTTTAAGTGCGGCTGATTCTAATCCTTGCGCTAAGGGTTTGAAGCTGATATGCCAAGGCTCGGGACTGATTTTGCCTGAATGTGGCCAATAAGGTCTAAAAAATGAGGTATTTAATAGGTTATTGTTAAGCCAGTCTCCGAGCTTGTTGCAAGGCCCTTTTTTTGAAAACTCTTCGGGTACCAAAGTGACTTTGTGCCCTTGTGAGATGGCTTTGGCATCAAATATATCGATATCCGTTCCCCAATGGTGGCGGCTTAAACCTGGCACAGCAGACCAAGTGAGAAGTAACCACAATCGTTGCGTTTCATCGACAGTTAAAGGGTCGATGATTTGGCTGTAAGCATCTCTAACTTCACGTTGTCCAGCCCATTTGCTGTTCCAAATTGTCAATTGACGTTCAAACGAACGAAAGCCACTGATCAGTTGAATGTAGACTCCATCTTTTTGCGCCAGAATCACCAAATCTTGTAAGGGTTGCAAGATTTGGTGATGTACGGGAATTTTAGTTGCAGAATAAGGGCAAACATAATCGGCAATATGTGTGTGACTGACACCAATGATTTGTTCGATTGCGTGTTGCTGCATAAAATGGCTACTTGCGATTGGTCAAAAGCCTTGTTAAACATGATAAGTAAACGTTTTTTAATCTATCTAAATCATCGATCTTAACGTGTTCATTCACCTTATGAATACTGGCATTGACAGGGCCAATTTCAACCACTTGGCAACCAGTTGGCGCAATAAATCGGCCATCTGATGTGCCTCCTGCCGTTGAAAGCTCGGTTTTCAACCCCAGCTCTGAATGAATCGCCTCTTGAGCCGCTTGTACTAGCTCGGATTCAGAATCTGTCAGAAAAGGGTTGCCATTGAGTTTCCAACACATGTCGTACTCGAGGTTGAGATCATCAATAACCTGTGTAACTTTTTCTTTTAGAACTTCAGCAGTTTGCTCCGTACTAAAACGAAAATTAAAGTCCAAACTGGCTTCTCCTGGAATCACATTACCAGCGCCAGTACCACCTTGAAAATTTGCGATTTGAAAAGTGGTCGGTGGAAAGTAGGCATTACCTTGGTCCCATTCAGTTTCAATCAGCGGGATGAGTGCGGGTAAAGTAAGGTGAATAGCATTTTTAGCCAAATGAGGATAGGCCACGTGACCTTGCTGTCCATGAATAGTGAGTTGACCTGTCAATGAGCCTCGACGACCAATTTTCACGACATCCCCAAGTTGTGCCGTGCTCGAAGGTTCTCCAACAATGCACCAAGTTAAAGGCTGCTGTCGTTTCACCAGTTCTTCAACTACACGTACTGTACCATTGATAAAAGGTCCTTCTTCGTCACTGGTTATAAGAAAAGCAATAGAACCTTGATGTTCTGGGTGTTGCTCAACAAATTCTTTTGTAGCCACTAACATAGCGGCCAAGCTAGCTTTCATATCTGCCGCGCCACGACCATAAAGATAGCCTTCGTGCTCTGTGGGAGTAAAAGGGGGAAACTTCCATTTGTTGAGATTTCCTGGAGGCACAACATCTGTGTGGCCTGCAAAAACAAGCACCGAGTCACTAGGTTGGCGAATACTCCAAAGATTTTGAGTATCCTCAAAGTTCATAAATTCATTTTCAAAACCAAGTTGTTGTAAGTAATTGGCCATAATCTGCTGGCAACCGGCATCCTCAGGAGTCACGGATTCTCTTTCAATAAGTAGCTTGGTGAGTTCGAGTACTGATAATTCCATTAATGTATTGGCTGATGCGCTCATGGTTTTTTATCCGTTATTCATTTAGAAAAAACAAAAGTCAGTGGTCAATGCTCTCTAATCAAAAGCTTAAAAATATTTTAGCCATTGATTTTCATCGTAACCAACGACCCAGTGGTTATCGATGTTTATGATAGGTCGTTTTAATAAGGTTGGATGCTGGATAATTAATGCTGCACTGATTGGGGTAAATTGCTCAGCAGATGCTTTCTCTGGATCTGTCAATTGCTTCCAGGTTGTACTGCGTTTATTAATTAATTGCGCCCAATCGATGTGGTCGACTAAAAGGCTTAACCAATCTTCAGTTAATCCATCTTGACGATAGTCGTGGAGGTGATGCTCGACTTGATTTGCTTCAAAAAATTTCCGAGCTTTCTTCATTTTATCGCAATTTTTTATACCAAAAAGAGTTACCATAATAATCACTTTTCTTTGAATATAGGCATGAGCCGTTTGTGTAACATGCCCATGCGTAACGTTTAAAAATTAATGATAGGGGTAATAACGTTTAATCATTGATAGCTCTCAATAACTCATTAACGCCCACTTTTGCTCGTGTTTTCGCGTCTACTTGTTTGACTATCACGGCACAGTTAAGCGAATGTGTACCATCCTTAGCAGGCAAGCTGCCAGGGACAACCACAGAACCTGCTGGCACGCGACCATAAAAAGTTTCACCTGTTTCTCGGTTATAAATACGTGTACTTTGACCAATGAATACACCCATTGAAATAACGCTGCCTTCTTCGACGATGACACCTTCAACAATTTCAGAACGTGCACCAATAAAGCAATTATCTTCGATAATGGTGGGGCTGGCTTGCAAAGGCTCCAAAACACCGCCTATGCCAACGCCTCCAGATAGATGCACATTTTTACCTATCTGCGCGCAAGAGCCCACCGTTGCCCAAGTGTCAACCATGGTACCTTCTCCCACATAAGCCCCAATATTGACATAACTGGGCATGAGTACGACATTAGGAGCAACGTAACTTCCACGGCGTGCAATAGCTGGCGGTACAACACGAATACCAGAATTGTTAAATTTTTCTGCATCCCAACCCGTAAATTTACTAGGTACCTTATCGTAAAATTGAGTAAATCCTGCTTCCATTGGGGTATTGTGCTGTAACCGGAATGAAAGTAGTACGGCTTTCTTAGCCCATTCATTAACCGTCCAACCTGTATTCGAGGGTTCTGCAACACGTAATTTTCCACTATCGATTTCAGCTAATACTTTATCGACTGCTATTTTAACTTCAGCGTCATGTGAGTCAGGTGTGATTGATTGACGACTCTCAAAAGCCGTTTCAATGATTTGTTGTAAGGATTCTGACATATGAACTCCCAGATTTAGTAAAATAAGATTTAGGGTTTATAACATATTGTTCGTGGCAATTGTGAAAAATGCGCTCAAATCGTTAAGGTTTGAATGTTTTTTATTCTTCGCTTTTCATTCGAGATTGTATGGTCTTTACAATTTGTTGACGTAAGCTTTTGTCAGTAATTGGATTGTCTTGACGGTCACTAATCGTGAAAATATCTTCGACCTTTTCACCTAATGTCACAATTTTTGCGGAGTGTAATCGTATTTCATTTTCGATAAAAGCTTGGCTTACGATTGACAAAAGCCCAGCTTGATCGAGAGCAATCAGCTCTAAAGTTGTATATTCTGATGGCTCGTCATCCCGAAAAATCATTTTGGTCATAACATTAAATGTTTTCATTGCACGAGATGTGTGTTGCTGGAAACTTAGAGGTGCTTGCTCAATATTTTCTAAAATTGAAGTGAGTCTCTGAATGATAAATTGAATTTCTTGATTGGATGTTAGAGGTTGTTCATCGGAACCCAGAACAACAAAGGAATCGAGACAATAGCGATTCTTTGTGGTATGAATAGATGCAGCTAAAATATTTAAGTTTTGTGTGGCTAAGAATGTTGTGATAGCCGCAAACATAAAAGACTGATCGAGAACATAAACAAAAATTTCTGTGCCACCGGCATTAGGGTGCGTTCTTACAGTAACCAACGGTGCTTCAGAATTCGTGTGGTTCAGTATAGCGTGAGTGTGCCAAGCAATTTGCTCCGGTTTATAATTTAAAAAATACGAGTCGTCCATTGCTCCCCATAAGTCTTCGATGCCGGAAAGCTCCTCGTCATTTTCAACAAGCATTTCGAGGGCCGTATTTTTGTGCTGCGTAATTTGTTCGGATTGAGATAGAGCATAACTGCCAGCCATTAAACGTCTTAATGAAGCTTGATAAAGCTCTTGAAGTAAAGCATCTTTCCAACTATTCCAAAGAGAAGGGTTTGTGGCTCTGATATCCGCTACTGTTAGCACGTAAAGCAAATCCAGTTTTATTTTGGTTTTTACTTTTTGTGTGAATTCATCAATCACTTCGGGATCAGTGATATCGCGTTTTTGAGCAGTTGTTGACATAATAAGATGGTTAGCCACAAGCCATTCAACGATTTCAACTTGCTCTTCAGCGAGTTGGTGTTGTTGACAAAATTCTCGCGCATCCAATGCACCAAGTTCCGAATGATCACCACCGCGACCTTTGGCTATGTCATGAAATAAAGCGCCTAAGTAAACGAGTTCAGGGTAAGGTGTGGTGTTCATAATACTTTGGCATAAAGGAAACTCACCTGAGTGTGAAGGGTGAGTGAAGTGGGCAATATTTCGTAATAGAAATAAAGTATGCTCATCTACAGTATAGACATGAAACATATCAAATTGCATCTGTCCTGAAATTTTTGCGAAACTAGGTAAATACGCACTCAAAACCCCAGAACGTTTTAATAAAGTAAAAGCTTGAGCTAAATCGCCTTCTGTGCGAAATAACTCTAAGAATAATTGTTGATTAATAGGATCTTGACGAAAATTTTCATCGATAAGGCGTTTATGTAAAGTGATTAATCGAAGTGTCGAAGGCGACATACGACTAACCTGATGCGTTTTTACCATCATTAAAAAAATTTTTAGTAAGGCAGAAGAATCTTCTTTAAACACATTGTTATTTGTGACTTCGATATGTTGATTGCGTACTTGAAATTGGTGATCGATGACGTGAGGTTGAATTAATAAATAGTCATCAACAATTTCTTGCTCGAAAACTTGCAGTAAGAGATCATTGAGATCACGAATTTGCATGAGTACTCGAAAATACTTTTTCATAAAGACTTCAACTGCAGTATTATGATCTGAATGTTCATAACCGAGTTTTTGAGCAACACGTCGTTGATAATCGAATAAAAGCCGCTCTTCGGCTCTGCCTGCAACGCGGTGCAAGGCATATCGAACTTTACTCAAAAACGACATACAACTTGATAGAATACGATATTCTTTGATGGAGAAAATACCTAAATGCGTTAATTCCAATAAATTCAACGCTTGAAATTGTCGTTTAGCTATCCAAGTAACAGTTTGTATATCACGTAACCCTCCAGGGCTTTCTTTTAAATTAGGTTCCAAACTATATGAAGTGCTATGAAATCTTAAGTGCCTTTGTTTTTGTTCATTTTTTTTGGCGGTATAAAAAGCTTCACCAGACCAAATTTGTGAGGGTGCGACCGCTTCAATTAAATTATTGAAGTATTGTTCATCTCCAATGATGAATCGAGCATCTACCAAGTTTGTGATGACGGTAATATCATTTTTGGACAGCTCTATAGTTTCTTCGAGTGTTCTAACAGCATGACCTGGTGCTAAACCAATATCCCATAAATTGGTAATGAAATTCGCTATGTCATTTTTATTCTTTTCTTCAGGTAATCTTGAGGTGAGGATCAAAATATCGACATCAGAGCCAGGATGCAACTCTCCACGACCATAACCTCCAACAGCAATCAGTGTAAATCCGGTTTGCCGGTAGAGAGGGGTGGCACGCCAAAGATGCCGTAATACAATGTCTGTGGCTGTTGCTCGAGCTGCAAGCAAGGACTCAATGGCCGCGCCTTTATTGAAAGCACGATCCTGGGCTGATTCAACTTCCGCGAAATACGTTTTAAAAGCGTCGAGAAAGTTAGCGTGATGACCAATTAAGGTCATCAAATGAGAGGAAGTTAAAAGGCGTTTAAGTGCCGAGGATTGACTCAAAATGCTTCTTCCTGACGAGCCGTAAGCACTTCTACGCCCGTATCGGTTACAAGAAGCGTGTGTTCCCATTGTGCAGATAAGCTACGATCTTTGGTTACCACAGTCCAACCATCCTTTAAAAGTTTACTGTGGCGTTTGCCCGCATTAATCATGGGTTCGATTGTAAAAGTCATACCCGGCTTAAGGGGCTCGCCCGTTCCCTCTTTACCATAATGCAATACTTGTGGATCCTCATGAAATTGTCGACCAATTCCATGACCGCAGTATTCTCTGACGATAGTGTAATTATGTTTGTGGGCATGGGCTTCAATTGCTGAACCAATAGTTCCTAATTGCATCCCTGGCTTCACCATATTGATTGCTAAATAAAGCGCCTCTTGAGTTACTTTGACCAAACGGTTAGCGAGTACAGACGGTTTTCCCACAAAAAACATTTTGCTCGTGTCGCCGTGGAATCCATCTTTAATGACTGTCACGTCAATATTGATGATATCTCCATCTTTCAATGTCTTATCTGAAGGTATTCCGTGACAAATGACGTGGTTAACCGAAGTGCATATCGATTTTGGAAAGCCGCGATAGTCTAATGGTGCGGGTATCGCCCCTTGTTTTTCAACAATATAGTGATGGCAAATACTGTTAAGCTCGTTTGTAGAAATGCCTTTCACAACGTGGGGTTCGATCATTTCTAGGACTTCAGCAGCGAGTTTGCCAGCAATACGCATTTTTTCAATTTCATCAGGGGTTTTGTAAGTTATAGCCATATAATTCTGTCGTGTTTACTCTTTTTAAAATAAAGTTACAAGTCCCACGGGATTTGTAACTTAACATTGAATCATCAATACTAATCGATTCTGAAGTTATTAGATACCTGGGGCTAAGTCTCATGTGCAATTTGCTGTTTGAAAAAAGATAAGAGTTTAAAAAATTAAAAAAACAGCTGATATAAAAAAACATTGTTTTTCAAGTGATTAATAGAATTGTTGGTCTGTAAAATCATTTCTAGTTGATTAAAATCATTGAGGCCACTAAGCGTTTATGGTATAAAGCGCGCCCGAAGAGTGTAAGATTTGCCAAGCTCTCGGATATCGTGTTTTGTTCGTTAATCGAGCTATAACACAAACATCTAACTCACACGCGCATCGTCACATCTTCCTGGGTGCTTGTTCTGAGGTTTAAAACCTCAATATAAGTAGGTGATTGCTCTTGAGGCTATTATCCGCTCTATATAAAGCAAGTCGGAATGGTGGGATTCGCGGAGGTTTAACCCCATAGTTTTTGGAGATAATTTAATGGCTAAAGTCACCATGCGTGATATGATTAAGGCGGGTGTACATTTCGGACACAGAACGCGTTTCTGGAACCCGAAAATGAAACCTTATATTTTCGGCGAAAGAAATAACATCCATGTATTGAACCTAGAGCACACGCTTCCTATGTTCAATGATGCTCTGAATTTTATCAGCAACATCGCTTCTAAACGCGGCAAAGTACTCTTTGTTGGTACCAAAAGAGCTGCTGGTGAAATCATGAAGCGCGAAGCTTCACGTTGCGAGCAATATTTTGTTGATAAACGCTGGTTAGGCGGCATGCTAACCAACTACAAAACCATTCGCCAATCGATAAAACGTTTAAAAGAATTGGAAAAGCAAAGCCAAGACGGTACTTTCGAACGTTTGACCAAGAAAGAAGCGTTATTGTTAACGCGAGAAATGCAAAAGCTTGAGAAAAGTATTGGTGGTATCAAAGATATGGGTGGCTTACCTGACGCTATCTTTGTTATTGACTCAGGCCATGAACGCATTGCGATTTCAGAAGCCAATAAATTAGGTATTCCTCTTATTGGTGTCGTTGATACAAACTCGGATCCAGCAGGAATTGATTATGTTATTCCTGGAAATGATGATGCATACCGAGCCATAGAGTTGTATGCGCGCGCTATTGCGGACGCTGTGATTGATGGCAAGCAATCTATCACCACGGGTGATGTTGCTGAAGATGAGTTTGTTGAAGAAGATAAAACCGCTGAAGTCAGCGAAACCGAAGAACAACAAGCTGAGTAGTGATTAAAATCGCATTGCTCGCAGCGTGAATTAAGGGGGCCTTGCCCCCTTTTTTGGAGCGATAAAAACATCATCGAGTTTATGCATGTCACTTAAAAAGTCTTTGTTGGGCAAAGTTTACATAGATTAAAGAGGAAAAATTATGGCAATTACAGCAGCTCTAGTAAAAGAATTACGCGAAAGAACTGGCGCAGGCATGATGGAATGTAAAAAAGCGCTTGTCGAAACCAATGGTGATATTGAGGTGGCCATTGAAAACATGCGTAAATCCGGTCAGGCCAAAGCGGCAAAGAAAGCTGGTCGTGTTGCAGCAGAGGGGATTTGTGTTTCAGCTGTCAGCGAAAGTGGTAAAAGTGGAATCATTGTTGAGATTAATAGTGAGACGGATTTCGTTGCTCGAGATGAAAACTTCTTGAATTTCGCTAATACTATAGCTCAAGTATCTGTAAAAAATAATATCAAAGATATTGATGCATTAAAATCAGCAGACTATGGTAACGGTGAGTCTGTTGACAAAGCGCGTGAAAACTTAATCGCAAAAATTGGTGAAAACATTAATGTGCGTCGTATCAGCGCTGTAGAAGCATCAACAGCGCTCGGAGCTTATACTCACGGTTCAAGAATTTCCGTTTTAGTGGCTTTGGAAGGCGGGAGCGAAGAGTTAGCTCGCGATGTCGCTATGCACGTAGCCGCAAGTAATCCATTATTTATCAACCCTGAAGATGTACCAGAAGAGCTAGTGAACAAAGAAAAAGAGATTTTTGTTGCACAAGCCAAAGAAAGTGGTAAGCCTGACGATATCATTGAAAAAATGATCACAGGACGTTTGAAGAAATACGTTAATGAAATTAGCCTAACCGGCCAGCCTTTTGTTAAAGAACCTTCACAATCTGTTGGGCAGTTACTGAAATCGGCTTCCGCTAGCGTTGAGTCTTTTGTTCGCTTAGAAGTTGGTGAAGGTATCGAGAAAAAAGAGGAAGACTTTGCTGCAGAAGTAATGGCTCAAGTTAAAGGTACAAACTAGGAGTTATACATGACCAATTTAGTGCCCCAGCGCCCTGTATATAAGCGCATTTTACTAAAACTTAGTGGTGAGGCTTTAATGGGTGACGAGTCTTTCGGGTTAGATCCGAAGGTTCTCGATCGGATGGCCGAAGAAATTAATCAATTGATTTCTCATGGGGTTCAAGTTGGTATTGTTGTTGGCGGGGGAAATCTTTTCCGGGGTGAAAAGTTAGCAAAAGCAGGCATGAATCGAGTGGCTGGCGACCATATGGGGATGCTGGCTACAGTCATGAATGCGCTTGCAATGCAAGATTCGCTAGAGCGGGCAGCGGTGCCGACTCGTGTTATGTCTGCGATTTCTTTAACTGGTGTTTGTGAAGATTATGATAGACGGTTTGCGATGCGATTCATGCAAGCAGGTCAGGTCGTGATTTTCTGTGCGGGCACTGGTAACCCTTTCTTTACAACAGATACAGCTGCGTGTTTACGTGGCATTGAAATTGAAGCAGACTTAATTGTTAAAGCAACGAAAGTCGATGGCGTATATTCTGCTGATCCTGCCAAATATCCTGAAGCTGTAAGATACCAGAAATTGAAATATAGCGAAGCACTAGAACGCGAATTAGCCGTGATGGATCTTACTGCTTTTTGCCTAGCTCGTGACCATGATAAAACTATCCGAGTTTTTGATATGAATAAACCTGGTGCACTTTATAAGGTTATTTGCGGTGATGATGAAGGTACGCTAATCAAAAATAATTTTGACGAATAAGCGACGCAGGAGAAAACGCCAGTGATTAATGATATAAAAGCTGATGCCGAAAGCCGCATGAATAAAACCATTGAGTCTTTCAAAACAGATCTCACTAAAGTAAGAACAGGAAGAGCGCATCCTAGTTTGCTCGATCATGTTATGGTGAATTATTATGGCACTAACACACCATTAAACCAGGTAGCCAATGTATCAGTTCAGGATTCAAGAACTTTGTCAGTAACGCCTTTCGACCGCTCTGCAACGGAAGCTGTTGAAAAAGCTATTATGAATTCTGATCTGGGACTCAACCCAAACTCAGCAGGCCAAGTTATTCGTATTCCACTTCCACCTCTCACGGAAGAACGCCGTAAAGACTTGATCAAAGTTGTTAGGGGTGAGGCCGAAGGAGCTCGTGTTGCTATTAGAAATATTCGTAGAGATGCGAACGGTTCTTTGAAAGATCTTGTTAAAGAAAAAGAAATCGGCGAAGATGATGAAAGAAAAGCTCAGGATGACGTTCAAAAAATTACGGACAAGCATATTGGTGTTGTCGATACCATTTTGAAAGAAAAAGAAGCTGAGTTAATGGAAATTTAATCGTTATGCTTCTGCTGCGCGATTTGCGCAGCAAATAATATATTATTAGCCCGCAATATCACCATACTCATCGAGATTCTTTTATCATGACATCAACTTCTGCCCCTAAACAAATCCCTTCTCATGTTGCGATTGTGATGGACGGCAATGGTCGGTGGGCGGAAAGTCAAGGCAAAAAAAGAACATTTGGTCATAAAGCCGGCTTGGATACAGTAAGAAATACCGTAGAAAAAGCTATTCAGTTTGGGATAAAGGAGCTTACCTTATTTGCTTTTAGTAGTGAAAATTGGAATCGCCCCGAAGAAGAAGTCAGCATGCTGATGACGCTCTTTGTAACCGCACTAGAAAGAGAAGTAGCTAAACTCCATAAAAATGGTGTGCGAATCCGATTTATTGGTGATACCAATGGCTTTTCTGAAAAGTTGAAACGCGGCATAGCGAGTGCTGAAAAAAAAACAGGTGATAACCAGCAATTATTTTTAAATATCGCAGCAAATTATGGCGGACGTTGGGAAATCTCCGAGGCTTTCAAAAAGCTGAGTCAAGAACTCATTGCTGGTAATATTCGTATCGATGAAATCGACGAGCAAACCTTAAGCAGACATTTTTATTTTCACGATTCTCACCCTCCAGATTTATTCATACGCACTGGTGGCGAGTGTCGAGTTAGTAATTTCTTGCTTTGGCACCTGGCTTATTGTGAATTGTACTTTACAAATACGCTTTGGCCTGATTTTGATAAGGATGGCGGATTAAAGCGTGCACTTGAAGATTTTGCAACACGCCAAAGAAGGTTTGGTAAAACAGGCCAACAGATTTCAGGAACCGCACAAGGTGGACAGTTTCCATGTTAATGCAGAGAGTGGTAACTGGCGTCATTTTATTAATTTTGGTATTGCAAAGTTTATTTAATGCAAGCTTTCAATTTTTTGTTTTTCTAGTTTCGCTTGTTACTCTGGTTGCAGGTTGGGAATGGTCGAAACTTATCGGTATTAAGCAGTATTTCTATCGCATGTGTTATGTTTGGTGTGTAGCCATTAGCATCTGTGTATTTTGGTGGTATGCGCCGCCGTATCCACATTGGCTAGGCTTTGTAACTAGTGCAAATTGGCAGGTTCAAGCTTCTTTTTTTATATTACTTTTTTCGTCAGTTTGGTGGTTTCTTGCGGTTCCCTTAGTATTAACTTATCCGAGTAAAACATTCCGTTGGTGTTATTCACCTTGGACGATTGGTCTGATTGGCCTTGTTAATCTTTTGGCTTTTTGGGTAGCTTTAATCGCTATACGGGGATTGAATATGCTGTCTGATACTCAATTTGGTGCCACCTTGATTTTGCATTGGATGAGTATAATTTGGGCTGCTGATGTAGGTGCTTATTTTGCTGGCAAGCGTTTCGGGCGTATAAAACTTGCACCGAAAGTGAGCCCGAATAAAACCTGGGAAGGTGTTTTTGGTGGAATGATTACAGCAGCTTGCGTCGCTGGACTAGGCTGGCTGTTGCTGCCTGAAGTTTATCAGTCGGTTCTACAAATCGCTTTGGTATCCTCGGTACTGGTTTTCTTTTCTGTAATTGGTGACCTAACTGAAAGTGTGCTTAAGCGTGAACGTAACTTAAAAGACAGCGGAAGAATTTTGCCGGGTCATGGCGGCCTTTTGGATAGAATTGATAGCCTTTTATCGACATCGCCTATTTTCGCATTGGCTATGATTATTGTGGGTTTGATGAGATAAAAACCTTTTATTATTGTCGTTAGGGGGTTATAGGTTGAAACGAATTGCCATTTTAGGAGCAACTGGCTCCGTAGGTAAAAGTACGCTTGATGTTATAAAATTACATGAAGAGTACTTTAACGTTGTCGCTTTAACGGCTAATACACGCGTTGAAGAGCTCATTAGGCTATCAATAGTACATCAGCCTGAAATTGCGCTGATCGCTGATGCATCCAAATTGCCTGAATTAAAAAGGGGTTTAGAAAAGCATAAAAATATTCAAGTTTTAGGGGGTGTTGAAGCGCTGAGCTCAGTCGCGGAATCGGCGAATGCTGAGCTCGTCATGGCTGCAATTGTTGGTGCTGCGGGTTTAGAGCCAACCCTCTCGGCTGTGAAACAAGGTTGTCGTGTACTGCTGGCTAATAAGGAAGCGCTTGTTATGTCCGGCGAAATATTTATGCGTGAAGTCGAAAAACACAACGCAACTTTGTTACCTGTTGATAGTGAGCATAATGCAATATTTCAGTGTTTGCATGGTCAATCCGCTCAAGAGAAAGTGGACAATCAACTCATTCGTCGTTTGATTTTAACCGCATCTGGTGGTCCATTTCTTCATAAACCATTAGATGATTTATCTAAAGTCACACCACAAGAAGCATGCAAGCACCCTAACTGGGAGATGGGGCGCAAGATATCCGTCGATTCTGCCACTATGATGAATAAAGGGTTAGAGTTTATCGAGGCTCATTGGTTGTTTGCTATGGAGCCTGATCGCATCAATATTGTTATACATCCCCAAAGCGTTATTCATTCAATGGTGGAATATATTGACGGCTCAATATTGGCACAGATGGGTAGCCCAGATATGCGTATACCAATTGCCCACGCATTATCGTGGCCTAATCGCATGATGTCAGGTTCATCTCCTCTTGATTTAATGATGAACAATCGACTCGATTTTCTCGAGCTTGATGCTCGGCGGTTTCCTTGTGTTGAACTTGCCAAAGAAGTCCTTGTCGAAGGTGGTGCTGCTCCTGCAATACTCAATGCTGCTAATGAAATTGCTGTTGATGCATTTTTGTCCAATCAAATTGGATTTACTCACATAGAGCAGGTGATTGAAGACACACTATCGAGCTATAATAATGACTCTGTTGAGTCTCTAGAAGCAATCAAGGCCGTTGATTTCAAAGCAAGAGCAGTGGCCAGTCAACTGATAATGAAAGAATACACTGAATGATGTTAGATTTTTTTTGGAATTTCTTGTCGTTTGTTGTAGCAATCGGCTTACTCGTCACCATACATGAATATGGGCATTTTTGGGTTGCTCGTAAATTAGGGTTTAAAGTACTGAAGTTCTCCGTGGGCTTTGGTCCTGCGATTGTAAAAAAGCAGGGAAAAGATGGTGTTGAATATATCTTGGCTGCCATACCGCTTGGTGGTTATGTTAAAATGTTAGATTCAAGAGAAGATAAGTTATCGATCGCTGATAAAGAACAAGACTTTATGAATCGTCCGGTTTTGCACCGAATTGCTGTCGTTGCTGCTGGACCAATAGCCAACTTTCTGTTTGCTATAGCGGCTTTTTGGTTAACCTTTATTATTGGATCAGAGGAGCCTCGTCCGATTGTTGGTGATGTCACGTATGAATCTGCCGCTTACGAGGCTGATTTCCGTCCTCAACTCGAGTTTCGCACAATCAACGGCCAAGCAACAGAAACTTGGCAAGATGTTCAAATGCGATTTTTTGATGCTTTAGGGACTGAAGAAGTAAAAATATCTTTTGTCGATGAGACAGGTTCACAACTGTCAAGGACTATCGATTTATCTAATTTAGCCATTGACGACACACGTCCGAATATTTTCGAGTCTGTAGGTATTAAGCCATTCGTGCCTAAAATCCCAGCGCGCATTACTGGATTTGCTAAAAATTCAGCCGCTGAAAAAGCGGGTATGCAAGCGGGAGATGAAATCGTAGAAATTAACGGCCAGTCTATTGATGGCTGGCGTGCATTATTAGAGACGATTCGTGCAACCAAAGGGGAAGACTTAAGCGTTAAAGTTTTACGTAATCAAGATATCATCTCCTTGACAGTTAGTCCTGAAATGGTTACTGATAATGCTACGGGTGAAAAGATCCCTAAGATAGGGGCTATCTCGCAACCGCAATACCCGGCTGAATACCTAATAACCAAGCAATATGCACCACTTGAGTCATTGGGCTTAGCAATAAGCAAAACTGGGGAAATGACGCAATTTATTTTTACGACTATCGGTAAAATCGTATCAGGTGACGTTTCTGTACATGCTTTGAGCGGCCCTATTGGTATCGCTGAAGGTGCAGGAACAACAGCTAGATACGGTGTTGTAGCATTTTTAAGCTTTTTAGCACTTCTGAGCGTTAACTTGGGCTTGGTTAATTTGCTTCCAGTTCCTGCCCTGGATGGAGGTCATCTTTTGTACTTTCTGGTTGAGATGGTAAAAGGCTCTCCTGTATCGGAGCAAGTACAAGAGTTTGGGTTGCGAATAGGTTTTGCGGTTATCTTGTCTGTGATGTTCATTGCTGTATACAATGATTTTTTGAGACTCCTTTCATAAATTAAATTCTATTTTAGAAAAGTAAAGATACAATATGCGATTAAAAAAAGTAGCAAGAGCACTTCTGTTAGGGTCTTTGCCATTTACTGCGGCAGCATTTGAACCTTTCGTTGTGAAGGAAATTGACATCGTAGGTTTACAGCGTGTCGATGTAGGGGTTGTACACACTGAGCTACCTATAAAAGTGGGCGAGCGTGTTACAGAAACACGAATACCTAAGATCATTCGATCACTTTTCAAGACAGGAGCATTCGAAATCGTCGAAGTCAATCGAGAGGGTAGCAAACTCATTATTAATGTTTCTGAACGCCCGACGATTGCATCAATAGACATTGAAGGCAACAACGATATTAAAACTGATGATCTTCTTGCTGCTATGGAAAGCTCTGGAATTTCTGATGGAGAAGTGCTCAACCCAGCCATTTTGGAACAAATTCAACAAGAACTTGAAAGACAATATTATTCGTATGGTAAGTACGGGGTTAAAGTTTCTTATAAAACGGTACGTTTGGCACGAAATCGCGTCAGAATTAATATTAAAGTATTCGAAGGTGATGCAGCTGTTATCAAGAAAATTAATATCGTTGGTAACAAAGTTTACAGTGAGGAAGACCTTCTTTCTCAATTCGAATTAACAACGGGTAATTGGCTATCTTTTTTTACTGATGACAATCAATATGCGAAAGAAAAACTTAGTGGTGATTTAGAAACCCTACGTTCATATTATCACGATCGTGGATATGTTAAGTTCCAGATAGTCTCGACACAGGTGTCAATTACACCCGACAAAGAAGGTATTTATATCACCATCAACATTAACGAAGGCGATATTTACAAAGTCTCTGACATAAAGTTTTCTGGAGATTTAATACTCAGTGAACCCTTTTTAAAGAGAATGGTGCCTTTAAATGTTGGCGATACTTATTCAGGTGCGGCAATATCTTATGCTGAAGAAACTATAGGTAAAGCTCTTGGTTTCGAGGGGTATGCTTTTGCTAACATTAGTCCTATTCCTGAGATTGACGAAGAAACAAAGCAGGTTTCCATTGTCTTTTTTATCGATCCTGGTAAGCGAACTTATGTTAATAGGATTAACTTTTCAGGCAATGAGAAAACCCAAGATCAAGTTCTAAGACGTGAAATGCGTTTAATGGAAGGCGGTAAACTTTCAACAAGTGCGGTGGAGCGCTCCAAAATGCGTCTTGAGCGCTTACCTTTTGTTGAGCAAGTTTCTGTTGAAACGCCGGCTGTGCAGGGTACCGACGATATGGTCGATATCAATTTCAATATTAAGGAGCGAGCAGCTGGCAGTATCAATGGTGGTATAGGTTATAACGAATTGAGAGGTGCTATTCTAACTGCCAATATTAGCCAGAGTAACTTCATGGGCTCGGGCAAAACCGTTTCTGCCGGCGTCAGCAGTGATAAGGCTGTACAAAATATAAACTTATCTTACACGGATCCTTATTTTACCCCTGATGGAGTGAGTAACTCTTACAGCGTCTTTTTTAGAAAAACGGACTTTGGTGAACTGAACATTGCTGGAAATGCTTTAGATTCCTATGGTGGTTCATACCTTGTTGGTATACCGTTGAGCGAATTAATGCGTTTAACTTTCGGACTTTCGTATCAAAACAGCGTATTAAAAGCCGAAGACACTAATTCTTTCCAAGTCATCGACTTTTTCAACGATGCAGGACAAAACATTAATCTTGATCCTGAATTAGATTTTGAACTTTTCACGTTGCGAGCTATATGGTCAAGAGATTCATTAAATCGTGGTATATTCCCCGACCGTGGTACTCGCCAAACATTTTCTGGCAATGTGACTATTCCAGGGAGTGAATTCGAATATTACAAACTCGATTATGATTTTGTCCATTATGTTCCCATTACCCGCGGTTGGACCGTTTTGTTTAGAACGCAACTGTCATTTGGCGATGGTTATGGTTCTGATGAAGGTGTTGGGCTGCCTTATTTCGAGAACTTCTTTGCTGGTGGTTCTGAGAGTTTACGGGGTTTTGAAAGTAACACGGTAGGCCCAAGAGAACTGTTTTTAATAGCAGATACTGCAGGTTCAATTCCAGGCCCTGATGGTAGTACTTCTACGCCAACTAATCCCTTATCAGAAAGTTCAGATACCATACTCATTAACAACCGTTCCGTCGGTGGTAACGCGCGTGTACTCGGTGGGGTAGAACTGATTTTCCCAACGCCCTTCGCCGATGAGGATAACCGCTCAATTCGAACAAGTGCTTTTGTAGATATTGGTAATGTGTGGGATACCGATGATAATATAAGCGCCTTAGCGGAAATCGATCCCAGTTTTGCGGATGAGATTGCAGATTACGGTGATAAGGACTCTTATCGTGTTTCTGTCGGGATATCAGTACAATGGATATCACCACTAGGGCCTCTTAAGTTCAGTTTTGCCAAACCTATTGAAAAAGAAGCTAATGACAGACAGGAAACGATAGGGTTTAATGTGGGTCGCACTTTCTAAGTGTTTTTATCGAACAAATTTATTAACTTTGATTATGAAGTATTAAGAATAGGAGTGAGGTTATGAAACTTGTTAATTGGTTGGCGCTGTTTTTTGTTTGTACAGCTTTACCTGTACATGCTGCCAACTTGAAAGTTGGTGTTGTTGAAATTGGTAAAATTATTCAGCAGTCACCGCAGCGTGAAGGTATCGTACAAAAATTAAATACAGAGTTCAAAGATCGCATCGACCAAATGAAGTCAAAGGAAAAATCAATTGTTGAACTTCAGCAAAAGCTTGAGCGAGACAAAATGACTATGTCGATGAAAGAATCTCAAGAAGTTTCACGAAAAATTGAAGAATTAACCTTAGATTATCGCCTCAAAGGTAAGCAGCTTCAAGAAGACAAACGTCGCCGAGAAAACGAAGAATCTCAAAAACTCATGATTTCTATCAAACAGGCTATTAATGCTGTTTCAAAACAAGGCAAATATGATCTCGTATTCAAGCAGGAAGCATTGGAGTTTTCATCTGGTAAAACCGTTAACTTAACGGACGAAGTTATAAAGTTTCTTAAAAAGAAGTAATGGGAACTGTTAATCATGAATGGACGGCAGCCACCATAGCATCTCAAGTTGGCGGCCGTTGCATTGGAAATAACGAGGTCTGTGTTTCCCGTATCGCCGATATCGGTTCCGCTGCTTCCAGCGATTTAACGTTTTTATCTGATCCCAAACGCACTCACCAATTAGAATCCTGTTTAGCAGGCATCATAATTGTGACTGAAGCAATGGTTCTCGATCACAAGCAATGCACTTGGATAGTCGTAGATGATCCCTATTTGGCCTATGCGCGTGCAGCAAAATTGATGGATACAACGCCGAAGTCATCATCTGGAGTGGATGATAGTGCTGTTATTGACCAAAGTGTCGCTGTATCAAGTACTTGTTCAATTGGTGCCCTTTCTGTTATTGGTGCAGATACCCAAATTGGCGAAAAAACGCTTATCGGAGCGGGTTGTGTTATTGGTCCGCAGTGTAAAATTGGTAAGGATGTTAGGATACATGCCAATGTTACGATTTATCATGGCGTTGAAATTGGCGATGGTTCGATTATTCATAGCGGAGCTGTTATAGGCGCCGATGGTTTTGGTTTTGCCAATAATCAAGGGCAGTGGGAAAAAATCCCGCAATTAGGTAGTGTGATTCTAGGTAACTATGTAGAAATAGGTGCTAACACGACGATTGATCGTGGTGCTATTACTAACACGGTAATTGGTAATGGTGTTAAAATTGACAACATGTGTCACGTTGCTCACAACGTAGAAATTGGAGAGCACAGTATTATGGCTGGCTGTAGCGCTATTGCAGGGAGTACAAAAATCGGAAAACATTGTATGATTGCCGGCGGTGTAGGTATTAACGGTCACATTCGAGTGAGTGATAGTGTGCAAGTGACAGGTCGAACGTTTGTTAATAAATCGGTCAAACAAAAAGGCGCTGTGGTGTCGTCAGGTACTATTATGGATGACAATCGATCTTGGAAGAAAAACGCGAGCCGATTCAAGCATCTCTATGAGATGGAGCGCCGATTAGCAAAGTTAGAAAAAATAGTCAAAGAAGATTTCGATAATGGCAATGAATGAAATACGTGAAGAATGTGCGGTGAAAACACTTGACGTCAACGCAATAATGAAATTATTGCCGCATAGATACCCTTTTTTGCTGATAGATAAAGTTACGGATTACAAAGTTGGTGAATATTTGCATGGTGTAAAAAATGTGACGATAAATGAACCTTGTTTCACCGGTCATTTTCCTCAGCGCCCGGTTTTTCCTGGGGTATTAATTATTGAGTCTCTGGCTCAAGCCACAGGGATTTTATCCTTTTTATCTTTAGATAGCGGTAGGGAAGAGGAGTTTCTATATTATCTTGCAAGTGTTGATAACACGCGTTTTAAGCAGCCTGTTGTCCCTGGCGATCAGCTAGTTTTGCAAGTTGAGCTTGAAAAACTAAAGCGAAGAGCAGCAAAATATAAGGCACAAGCTTTAGTCAATGATAAACTCGTTTGCTGTGCTGATTTAATGTGTGTGGCAAAGGGGATGGATGAGTGATTAGCAGTCAGGCTATTATTGATTCTAACGCACAACTGCATGAGTCAGTTGTTGTGGAGCCCTTCGCTATTATAGGACCTGATGTTGTGATTGGTGAAGGCTGTTGGATTGGCCCTAACACCGTCATTAAAGGTCCAACCAAAATAGGCAAAAATAATCGAATCTTCCAGTTTTGTTCCATTGGTGACGATCCCCAAGATAAAAAATATGCTGGTGAAAACACCCATCTGGAAATTGGTGATAATAATATTATTCGAGAATATTGCAGTATCAATCGAGGTACAGCACAAGATTTGGGGAAAACCCAAGTAGGTAGCCACAATTTGTTGATGGCTTACGTCCACGTTGCTCATGATTGTGTCGTTGGAGATAACGTAATATTGGCGAATGCCGTGACTTTAGCTGGGCACGTCCACGTTAGCGACTGGGCGATTATGGCTGGCTTTTCAGGAGCCCACCAATTTTGCCACATTGGTGCACATGCCTTTATTGGTATGCAATCAGGTGTAGTAAAAGATGTTCCCCCCTATGTTATGGCGATGGGGCAACCAGCCTTACCAAAAGGATTAAACACGGAAGGCTTAAGTCGCCGAGGTTTTTCCGCGGATACTATTCTTGAAATAAAAAGAGCTTACAAAGTTGTTTATCGTCAAGGAAACACAGTCACTCAAGCCCTTGAGTTACTTAAACTCAAGAGCAAACAATTCCCAGAGTTAGAAATATTAAGAGAATTTATCAGCAATTCTTCTCGAGGTATTATCCGCTAGGTATATAACGACCGTATCATGGGTTTTTAGGTCTCTTACCGGTGTGAGATATTCATAAAGTTTTTAACTTGTGAGGTAAGCAATGCATGTAGCCATTGTTGCAGGTGAGGCATCGGGAGACATTCTCGGCGCTGGCCTCATTCGGTCATTAAAACAAAAATACCCGGAAGCAAGCTTTGAGGGGATTGCAGGTCCTTTAATGCAAGCTGAAGGCTGCAAAAGTTTTTTTTCTATGGAAAAACTTGCCGTCATGGGTATCTTTAATGTTTTGTTGCGTGTCCCAGATTTATATCTTTTGAGACTCCAGCTTATAAAACGTTGGAAAAAAAAACCTCCTGATTTATTTATAGGCATCGATGCGCCAGAGTTTAATACTGGTCTAGAATTGCAGCTAAAAAAACATGGTATTCTTACTTGTCATTACGTCAGTCCTTCTGTTTGGGCATGGCGTTCCAATCGCATACATAAAATTAAACAAGCTGTTGATTTAATGCTGGTTTTATTTCCTTTTGAGGAAAAATTTTATTTAGACCATCATTTAAGAGTGAGTTGTGTAGGGCATCCGTTAGCGGATCAAATACCTCTCGAAAATGATAAGTTACTTGCTCGTTCAAAACTTAATATTTCAGAAAAAGATCAAGTGTTAGCAGTGCTGCCTGGAAGTCGTATGAGTGAAGTGAAAATGTTGGGTAAACTTTTTTTTGAAGTAGCACAGTTATGTCGCGATAAACTGCCTGAGTTAAAAATTATTGTCCCTTGTGTTAATGAAAAAATTCGTCGTGAATTACAACAATACGAAGCACAAATTCCTGGATTGACGGTTAAGTATTTTGATAGCCATCAAAATAGAAAAGTGATGATTGCTTCTGACAGTGTGTTACTGGCTTCAGGAACAGCTACCCTTGAAGCAACATTGCTAAAAAAACCGATGGTTGTGGCTTACAAGGTTTCTCAACTGACGTATATGTTGGCAAAACATTTAGTAAAAATCGATAAGTTTGCTATTCCTAATTTATTGACAAAAAAACCTTTGGTTCCAGAATTTATACAAGATGAAGCTAACCCATTAGTGATAGCCGATTCTGTATTGGATACATTTAGGCAAGACACCACGAAAGATACTATTCACGCTTTCCATAATGTACATACATTATTAAAACGAAATGCTGACCAGAAGGCGGCGGAAGCCATAAGTTGCTTGCTTGAGGAAAAAAGTAATGAAAATTGCAGGTGTTGATGAAGCCGGTAGAGGACCTCTTGCGGGCCCTGTTTTTGCGGCGGCGGTTGTTCTCAATGAGAACAAGCCTATAGTCGGCATTACGGATTCTAAAAAACTATCGGCAAAAAAACGAGAAAACTTATTCAGTATTATTCAAGAAGAAGCCTTAGCATGGTCGATCTCTCAGGCGGAAGTGGAAGAAATTGATCGGCTTAATATTTTTCAAGCGACTATGTTAGCTATGAAAAGAGCTGTTGAATCATTAAATGTAACGCTTGATAAAGTGTTAGTAGATGGTAAGCATACACCCAATATTTCTATTACGGCTGAAGCGATCGTCAAAGGAGATTTAAGTGAGCCCTGTATTGGTGCCGCTTCTATTCTCGCAAAAGTCGCGCGCGATAGAGATATGTTGGTATGGCATGATAAACACCCTGAATATGGCTTTGCTGATCATAAAGGCTACCCAACTAAAAAACACAGAGAAGCGATTGAAAAATATGGTGTGTTAGATATACATCGTCGTTCTTTTCGGCCAGTAGCTCGCTGTATTGAATTAAATTAATTAACTAAACCATTCTTTATTCATTTTATACTTAAAACACTAGGTAGATTATTTCATGGCGCCGAGCTTTGTTCATTTACGATTACACTCTGAGTATTCACTTGTTGATGGTATTGTAAGAATTAAACCATTAATTAAGCATTGTGTTGCCAACAATATGCCAGCGGTTGCGATAACTGACCAGAATAATTTGTTTGGTTTGATCAAGTTTTACCGAGCTTGCTTAGGAGCCCGTGTTAAACCCATTATTGGTACAGATATTCTCATAAAAGATAGCAGTAGTGATGAAAATATTTATCGTGCGACTTTATTAAGCCAAAATAATCAAGGTTACGCAAATGTCACTTCAATAATTTCTAAAGCTTATCAACAGGGACAACAGCAAGGTGTGCCCATTGTGAATAGAGAATGGTTAGTTAAGTATGCTAGCGGTATCATCGTCTTATCAGGCGGTTTTATGGGGGATGTGGGAAAAGCACTCTTGTCTAATAACCAAGAATTGGTGGCGAAGCGATTAACATTTTGGAAAGCTCACTTCCCTGATAATTTTTATTTAGAAATATCACGTACCGGGCGTGAGTCTGAAGAAGAGTATTTACATCTAGCCGTGGATTTAGCCCATCAACAACAACTTCCACTAGTGGCTACCAACGACGTGAGATTTATTGCTGAGTCAGATTTTGATGCACACGAAGCAAGAGTGTGTATTAACCAAGGTCGAGTTTTAGCCGATCCACGTCGTCCCAAAGACTACTCTCCACAACAATATTTGCGTACCAATGAAGAGATGTTGGCATTATTTGAAGATATTCCTTCAGCCTTGGAAAATACGGTTGAGATTGCTAAACGCTGTAATGTGTCATTACGTTTAGATGAGTACTTCTTGCCGGACTTCCCCATTCCTGAGGGTATGACGATAGAGTCTTATTTCTGCAAGGTATCGCGTGAAGGCCTTGAAGAAAGGTTAAGCGTTTTATTGAATCCAGAAGATGGAAATTATTCGACTAAAAAGCAAGAATATATCGATCGTCTTGAAGTTGAATTGGATGTCATTAATCAAATGGGTTTTCCTGGGTACTTTTTAATTGTTGCTGACTTTATTCAGTGGTCAAAAAACAATGCGATTCCTGTTGGTCCAGGAAGAGGATCTGGTGCCGGGTCTTTGGTTGCTTACGCTTTAAAAATTACCGATTTAGATCCTCTAGAGTTTGATTTACTTTTCGAGCGCTTTTTGAACCCAGAAAGGGTATCTATGCCAGACTTCGATATTGATTTCTGCATGGATGGCCGTGATAACGTCATTGATTATGTAGCAAGAAAATACGGTCGAGATAGTGTATCGCAAATTATTACATTTGGGACAATGGCTGCGAAAGCTGTAGTCCGTGATGTAGGAAGAGTGTTAAGTAAGCCTTATGGTTTCTGTGATCGACTGGCTAAATTAATACCTTTTGAAATTGGAATGACACTAGAAAAAGCCTTTGAACAAGAGGAAGCGTTACGAGAATGGTATGACTCGGATGAAGAAGTTAAAGAAGTTTGGGATTTAGCCCGAGTGTTAGAAGGGGTTGCTCGTAATGCTGGAAAGCATGCGGGTGGTGTCGTTATCGCTCCTTCCAAACTCACAGACTTTACCCCCCTGTTTTGTGATGAGTCAGGTGGTAGTCTGGTCTCCCAATTCGATAAAGATGATGTAGAAGCGGTAGGTTTGGTTAAGTTTGACTTTTTAGGTCTTAGAACGTTAACAATTATTGATTGGGCTTTAAAAACGATTAACGATACACGTTTACGCGAACAGAAAAATCCCATCGAAATTGAACGGATTCCCATGGACGACAAAGCAACATTCACTTTGTTGAAAAAAGCTGAAACTACGGCTGTTTTCCAGTTGGAATCACGTGGTATGAAAGAGCTAATTAAACGTCTTCAACCTAGTTGTTTTGAAGATATCATCGCTTTGGTTGCTTTGTTTCGTCCTGGTCCTTTGGGTTCGGGGATGGTTGACGATTTTATTAATCGTAAACATGGCAGAGAAGCGGTTAAGTACCCACATCCAAATTTAGAAAACATTTTAAAGCCTACCTACGGCACTATATTGTATCAAGAGCAAGTCATGCAAATCGCCCAGGTTCTCGCCGGTTTTAGTCTGGGTGCTGCGGATTTATTGCGACGAGCAATGGGTAAGAAAAAAGCGGAGGTGATGGAACAACAAGGCAAATTATTTGTTGAAGGTGCCTCTGCTGCAGGTGTTGATCCCAAGCTCGCTAAAGAGATTTTTGACTTGATGGCAGAGTTTGCCAAATACGGTTTTAATAAATCGCATTCGGCTGCCTATGCGCTAGTCTCATACCAGACAGCATGGCTTAAAACGCACTTCCCGGCGGCTTTTATGTCTGCGGTTTTATCAGCAGATATGGACAATACCGATAAAGTAGTAACACTTATCGAAGAATGCCATTCGATGCAACTCACTGTTATTCCTCCAGATGTTAATGTCGGACAGCATAGATTTACTATCGATGATAACCAGAATATTGTTTACGGAATTGGGGCTATAAAAGGAGTGGGTGAAGCAGCAATTCAAGGTATTATCCAAGAACGAGAAGCTAACGGGACTTACAAAGATTTATTTGATTTTTGTCAACGAGTCGACTCAAGAAAAACCAATAAGCGTGTTATCGAATCACTCATTAAAGCAGGTGCTTTGGACAATTTAGGTCCGAGCCGAGCTATCATGATGGCTTCATTACCTGAAGCAATGAAAGCTGCAGAACAGTTATCGCGTGACCGTGCTCATGGTCAACAGGATCTTTTTGGCGTTTTTGACGAAAATACTATGGGGGCGAGCCCTGTTACTTGGGTGCCTTCCGAAGAGTGGCCTGATGATTACAAATTACAATCTGAGAAAGACACTTTGGGTTTGTATCTTACGGGACATCCCATTGATCAATACATTGAAGAATTGAGCCGTTTCATTCCAAAGCGTATTGCCCAATGTGTGCCAACTAGGCGTGACCAGTCGACTCGAATTGCTGGCTTGGTAGTTAATGTTAAACACATCAAAACACGACGTGGTGGTAAAATGGCAGTATTAACTCTGGATGATCGCAGCGGAAGAATAGAAGCTACGGTTTTTGGAGAATTGTATGAGGAAAGTTTTGCCTTGATGCAAAAAGATGCCGTACTTGTTATTGAAGGTGATATTTCACCTGATGATTTTAACCAAGGGTTAAGAGCCAGCGCTAAACAAATCTTTCCCATCGAAGTCGCTCGTGAACGTTTCGCGAAACATATCACAATACGTTTACTTTCAGAAAACCTTAAACCGGGCTATTGCGACGAGTTGCGGCAAATTCTTGAGCCTTACCGTTCTGGAAGCTGTCCGGTTTTTATTCATTATAAAAACCACCAAGCGGAAGCCAATATTAAATTAGGTGACGAATGGCGGATTATTCCTCATCATGAGTGTTTAAATCGTTTAAAGCATTTGAAAGGTATTGATGCTGTTACTGTGGATTATTAAGAGTACAATAAGCTATTGATAATAAAGCATTGACTGGTCTGATGTACTGAAAACTATTAGGTATTCGCGTAAACTTGCATTATGCTCGCTGGCAGCGATAAAGCAAAGAACAATGATTCACTAGAAAATAGAGATTAGCTTCATGAGTTTGAACTTTTTAGAATTTGAAAAACCCATTGCTGAGCTAGAAGAACAAATTGATGTCCTAAGGCAGCTCGGACATGATTCAGAAATTAACATCAATGAAGAAATAGCTCGACTAAAAGCAAAAAGTACTGAGCTGACAAAACAACTCTTTTCAGAACTCGATGCATGGCAAATTGCCCAATTAGCACGGCATCCTAGAAGACCTTATACTTTAGATTACGTCGATGAAATTTTTACAGAATTTGACGAAATTATGGGAGACCGTAATTTTGCAAATGACTTCGCTATAGTTGGTGGGACTGCACGATTAAATGATAAACCTGTTATGGTTATTGGTCATCATAAAGGCCGCGACACTAAAGAAAAAATTCAGCGTAATTTTGGCATGCCAAGACCCGAAGGGTATCGAAAAGCATTGCGACTTATGTCGATGGCGGAACGATTTAAGTTACCCATTATTACCTTCATTGATACGCCAGGTGCATATCCAGGTGTAGGAGCTGAAGAACGCGGCCAAGCTGAAGCTATCGCCAAAAATTTGAAAGTGATGTCACGCTTAAAAATACCAGTGATATGTACGGTGATTGGTGAAGGTGGGTCCGGAGGAGCTTTAGCGATTGGGGTGGGTGATAAAGTCAATATGCTCAAGTATAGCACTTATTCGGTCATTTCCCCGGAAGGCTGTGCATCTATTTTATGGAAAAGTGCTGATAAAGCACAAGATGCGGCGGCGGCTATGGGGATTACAGCTGATAGACTCATTGAATTAGGTTTGATCGATAACATTATTGATGAGCCTTTAGGAGGTGCTCACCGTGATTGGCAAGCAGCTGCATCTCATCTTAAAAGACGTTTATCAGCAGATTTAGATGATCTTCTTCTTTATTCCCCAGACGATTTGCTCGAAAGGCGCTATCAGCGTTTGATGGATTATGGTCGCCGTGAAGAATGGGCAGCACACTAAATACAATTGCGCATGCCATTTGTGAGTATGTAAAACAACTACCTCAAGGAACCACGCTCAATGTAGGGTTTAGCGGCGGCATGGATTCCACTGTGTTGCTGCATGCGTTATGGTATGAGCTGCTCCGTGAGCCGTTATGTCAATTGCGTGCCATTTATGTTGATCATGGTTTGCAACCCTTGTCATCCATGTGGGGTGAGCATTGTCGCGATTTTTGCGAAACACGACGTATTCCTTTTGTTTCTCTAAAAGTCGATGCAACCCCCAAACCTAAACAAAGCCCTGAAGAAGCGGCGCGAATAGCACGCTACCATGCCTTTGCAATGCATTTAAAAACGGGAGAGCATTTAGTAACAGGTCATCATCAGAATGATCAAGCGGAAACGTTTTTACTCAATGTTATGCGAGGTTCCGGTGTATCAGGTTTAGCTGCAATGCCACTGAGCAAAGTGTTCAAGCAAGCTTGCCATGATAGGCCTTTATTGCATGTTCCCTATAAAGATTTGCAATCTTACGCGGAGTATTTTCAGTTAACTTGGGTAGATGATCCTTCGAATAACAATAAAGAGTTTGATAGAAACTTTTTGCGACATCATATCTTGCCTCAATTGCAAAAGCGCTGGCCTGCTGCTAATCCTGCCATCGTTAGAACGAGTCAACTTTGTGCAGACGATTTACAGATTTTGCAAGAAATTGCGCAACAGGATTTATCAAACTCTTTATTGCAGCTTAAGCAATTAACCTTAACAAAATTTAATCAACTCTCTGTGCCAAGAAAACGCAACTTGTTACGCTACTGGTTCAAATCACTCAATATTCCCACTATCCCAAAAAAAAGGCTCGATACGTTTCTAGCACAAAGTGAATCCCCTAAGTCAGGCTCACAGGTACAAGTGTCTTGGAAAGACTGGACGATACGTGTTTACAAAGAGCGCATATACTTAACGCCAAGAGAGTTAAACGCACCTAAAATGCAGGAGTTTACTTTTGCCTCGCAACATCCTTTGGGTCATACAACTCACTTGTTACGTTGCAATATGAGTAGTAAAGGGTTAAGAAAGCCTTTGAAAAACGAAAAGGTGACTCTGCGTTTTCGTAAAGAAAATATGCGTGTTCATCCTGAGTCGCGCGGTCGTTCGCAGACATTAAAAAAACTCTTCCAAGAATATCAAGTAGAGCCTTGGATGAGAGATGTGTGGCCGTTGATTTTTTATAACGATACCTTGGTCGCTGCACCTAATTTATGGATAACTAAAGGCTTTATCGCGGAGCCAGGCTATCAATTATCCTTTGAATATGAATAAAAAAGCTTTGTTTTTGTTAATTATAATGAGCCATTTCCTTAGTGCTTTTTTCCTTAAATACCTTAAATTTTGTAATAAAATTACACCAAACCCTGTCTTTAAACTTATCTAGAAAATGTTCAATTTATGAAGTTTTTATTTTAAATTTGCCTCTTTTTGGGTTGCGGTTAGACCACTGCTTTGTTTTTTTGTCTTATCTGAATACATGAGTTGTGGTAAAAAACCTACATGCTTGAAAGCTGATATTGAATAAAAGCTTAGAATTTTTTTCTTTTAAATTCTGCCAATGCTTTAACAGGAGGCAATTACAATGAAAAAAGCAGGGTTTCATCGAAAGTTAAAAGTAAACCATTTACCGCTCGCCATGTATTTATCATTGGTGTCAATTCTATTGACCAGTTGTGGTGTCGATATTGATACCGTAGGTTCCAATTCTTTGCCAGTAGTCGCCGGCAGTTCAGAAGACAATAGTGGTGGCGGAGAGCAAACTGGCACAGCTGAGCTAGTCACGCTCAATGAAAACCAAGTCGCTATTTATTATAAACGTGACGACGGTAATTATACCGATTGGGGACTGCATCTTTGGAATGATGACGCGTGTAATGGACTAACTGAATCCAGCCTGGAGGGTGTGGAATGGACAACTCCAAAATTAAGTGACGGAGTTAGTGAGCAGTATGGCGCTTACTTTATTTTGGATACTGTTGCTGATACACAATGTTTCAACTTTATTATTCACAAGGGTGATGAAAAAGCTTTAGGTGATGCAGACTCAGTGTTTGACTTGACGCAGGGTGCCTATCTTTTCGCTTTCCATGGTAATGCCGTCGTTTCTTACGATGTCGGAGGCGAGCAGCCTTTAATCATTGGAGTGGCTGAAGCCTATTGGCTATCACCTGATACAATTGTATGGGAACAAGCAAGTGCTGCAAGTCAAGTTGAATTGTACTATTCAGTAGACGCCTCACTAGAAGTAGACGATGCGAATAAGGCTGTCGTAGGCGGAGATATGCTTGCACTAGGAGAAGGTGCTATTAGTGCTGCTGATGCCGCTCAATTTCCACACTTACAAAATTTGACAGCCTTCTCATTGAATGCCTCAACTCAACAAATAAAAGCAATCTTAAAAGGCCAAGTTGTTGTTGCTGCAAAAAATGCTCAGGGAGAAGTGACATCTATTGCAAGAATTCAAAAACCAGGCGTGATTGATGATCTTTATTATTACGACGGCGAACTTGGTTTGGTCTTTGGTGAAGAAATTACCTTTAAGCTTTGGGCACCAACAGCGCTAGAAGTCAATTTACATGTTTTTGATGCCAATAAAAATTTAATGACTGGTTATCCAAAAGCTTTGAATGACGATGATGCGAATGGTGTATGGGAATTAAGTGCTGACGAAACAGTAGATAGAGCCTTTTACCAATATGAAATCACAGTTTATCATCCGTCATCACAACAAATTGAAACTTTGATGGTGACAGATCCTTACTCTGTGAGCTTGTCTACCAATAGTTTGTACTCACAAGTTGTCAACCTTGATGATGCAGATCTCAAGCCTGAAGATTGGGATACGCACACGGTCAATAAAGTTGAAAATCCAGAAGATATTGTTATCTACGAAAGTCATGTCAGAGATTTCAGTATCAATGATTCTAGTGTACCTGCAGAGATGAGAGGTAAATATTTAGCTTTTACTCAATCAGAATCGACAGGTATGCAACATCTTAAAGAACTGCAAGAAGCAGGAGTATCTCATTTTCACTTGTTACCTGTTTTCGACATTGCGACGATAGATGAAGAAAACCGTGTGGAAATTACGGATACGGTTGGTGACTTGTGTGCTGCTAATCCCAATGCATCAGTGTGTGGTGACCCTGACGTCAGCGATACGGTTATTATTGCTTCGTTACTGGCTACTTATGAGCCTGCTTCAGAAAATGCTCAAGCATTAATGGATGATATTCGTTGGTTAGATGGTTTTAACTGGGGATACGACCCTTTCCATTTTAATACACCTGAAGGCAGTTACGCGACTTCAGCAGAAGGAGTAACGCGCATTAAAGAGTTTCGCGAAATGGTAAAAAGTTTACATGATGCGAATCTTAATGTAGTGATGGATGTCGTCTATAACCATACCAATGCCTCGGGCCTTAACGATAAATCTATTTTGGATAAAGTTGTACCGGGTTACTATCATCGCCTTAATAATCAAGGGCAAGTAGAAACCTCGAGTTGTTGTGACAACACCGCTTCTGAACACAGAATGATGGAGAAATTTATGATTGATTCTCTAGTTCTGTGGACTCGTCATTACAAAATTGATTCATATCGCTTTGATATTATGGGACACCATATGAAGTCGCACATTTTAGCTGCGCGTGAAGCGGTTCTGGAAGTCGACAGTGGTGTTTATATTTATGGCGAAGGTTGGAATTTTGGTGAAGTTGCTGATGGTGCTAGAGGTGAAAATGCTATCCAAGTGAATATGGCTGGCACCGGCATAGGCACTTTCAATGACCGTTTGCGCGATGCTGTTAGAGGTGGAGGGCCTTTTGATAGTGAGCAAGGGTTGCGTATCAATCAAGGTTTCGCTAATGGTCTTTATTCACAACCTAATGAACTTGTCGGTGATGAAGCATCTCAAAAATCGTTATTACTTGAGTTATCAGATAGGATGCGAGTGACTATGGCTGGAAGCTTGAGAGATTTCGTGATAACTGATCGCTTTGATACGCAATTGCGAGGCAGTGAAGTTGATTATTTTGGTGGATTGACAGGTTATACCTCGGATCCTCAAGAGACCATAAATTATATTTCAAAACATGATAATCAAACTCTATGGGATAACAATCAATATAAAATTGCTAAGTCTGTGTCGACAGATGATCGTGTGCGTATGCAAATATTGGGTTTAAGTGTTCCCATTTTGAGTCAAGGTATTCCATTTTTACATATGGGATCAGAGTTATTGCGTTCTAAATCGATGCAGCGTGATAGTTATGATTCGGGGGATTGGTTTAATCGTGTCAATTTCACTAAGTCTTCGAATAACTGGAACGTAGGTCTACCAAGAGAAGATAAAGACGGGCTCAATTGGCCGGTTATACGTGACATTATTACTGATCCCTTTGCAAATCCCTCATCGGAGCACATAATAGATACATATGATCGCTTCTTGGAATTATTGCGTGTACGTCAAGATACCAAGCTGATTCGTTTAAATACGCAGGAACAAATTCTTTCAAGAGTTGACTTTAAAAATACAGGTTCTAATCAAACACCTGGCGTAATTATTATGACTATTGATGATGGTTTGGGTCTGGAAGATATTGATACGAAATATGATGCGGTATTAATCGCTGTCAACGGCAGTAATCAAGCTGTGACCTTTAGCGATGCAAATTATAACGGTTTACAAATCCATCCGATACTTTCAACATCGGTTGATGAACAACAGGCTGCTGTGATTATTGATGGAGAAAATATAACTATTCCTGCTTTAACAACTACCGTTTTGGTTAAGTTACAAGGTGTTGAACAAGGAACAGGGTTGCCTGCGGGAGATAATATTGTTGCCCCCTTTGGTCAAACGAAAGTGTATATAAGAGGTACATTAAATGAATGGGGTGCTCCTGATAATAATCAATTTATTTATGGCTCAGATGGTATTTACACGGCAATGGCAAACTTAGAGGTGGCGAGTTATGAGTTTAAAGTAGCTGATGCGGATTGGGCTCAAGTCAATTTGGGTTTGGATGGCGGTATCATCGAGCCTGGTGGGGCAGCACTTACTCTGGCAGGTTCAGCAGGCAATATAACCTTGGATGTTACTCAACCTGGTTTGTACGAGTTCGTATTGAACGCTAAAGACTTATCATCCATATCATTGAGTGTAAGTTTGCAAAACTAGTTTTATCAGCAAACGGATGATGAATATTCAATGCTCCCCAAGGAAGGGCGAGCGTACATTTATTAAATTGTAAGCAGTAGTTGAATCTTTTTTATCTCTCTGCCAAGCCAAGGCTAAAAATTAATCAAATCAAAATAATGCTGACTTTTTGGTGTTCTTGATGGTTTTTTAAAACTTTGGGTGATTTCTATTATTTATCTTCCATAAAGTTAACCTATTAAGTCCTCTTAAGAAGCTATTTTCATCGGTTTCTATTTTCCTAGTCATAGTTGGCGATCTACGAGGGTATACAACTTAAGAAGCTTTTTTCATAAGTTGAGTCTCCCACGAATTTATTCTGAAGAGAAACTATGAAGATATATTTGTCAATGCTAATCCACAATACAGATTTGATTGATATGAGCGATAGTTTCTAATGATATCAATCTTACAAGTACTAAAAACGGTGGATTTATAGATAAAAAAACCCAATAAATCAGGCATGAAAACTCAGCTGTTCAAAAAATAGTCTATTTGTTGCGATGCTGATAATTTATAGCTTCAAGTCCTTTTTAAAGTGTTTATTACCAAAGATATCCACAGAATCTGTGGACATAGTCCAATATTCACAACTTCATTTGTGCGACTTTGTTGAGCCCCATCGTTACTGTAAATACAGTTTATGAATAGTTTTGCAAGAGAATCCAAGGAAAGGAAAAATGCTATTTTTATGTGGTTTATAGCAGAGATTAAAAAATATAGGTTAATTCTCAAGAAAAACAGCCAGGAAGAGCTGTGTTTGAAAACAATAAAAATTGAAATTGGATGAAATTTAGACTCTTTTATTCGTACATTTTTATGAAAAACATGCGAATTAAAATTACACGTTGAAATACTAGGAGCTAGGGGAGGATAGCCGAAGAGATAGTATAATTTTTTCCTTGTTTAACTTTTTTGTAATTACCAAACATCTCATTAAAGGAACGCTTAATAAAATTTCTCAAGCCATTAATGGTCACAACAACAACTTTACCACCTGGACGAACGCATTTTAAAGCATCAGCTAAATAAATGTAGAGCATTTCGTTACCAACTTTCGCTGGTATGTTGGAAACTAACAAGGAATAGTGATGGTGTTCAGATATAGCAGATAAGCCATTACTTAACATTGCTTTACAATTGCTAAGCTGGTTGTGTTGGATATTACGTTGAGAATACTCAACTGCAACGAAATCTTTATCAAGCATCAAGGTATTGCCTTGATGCGCTATCTTTGCCAAAGTGATACCAATTGGACCATAACCACAGCCTAAATCGATAATATTCTCATCGGGACTAATATCCAAATGATCGAGTAAAAGACGTGTACCATCATCAATATTTCGTGGAGAAAATAGGCCCCAGGTAGTGAAAAAAGTAACTTGTTGATTTTTTAGTTGGGTTTCTATAGTAAGATCGCGCCTAAACGAGTCGATTTCTCGGAGTTTATTGTCAAGCTCAATGGGCAATGATGGCATTCAGGCTTCTCAATCAATTATGAATAGTAATTTACAAGGATGGCGGATTATAACGAAAAAGTCTTCAAACAACAAAGAGAATTCATGCTTGCTATTCAATTTGAAATTGGCTTGAATAATGACATGTTCTTAGTAAACTGCAACAACCTTCGTCAAAAGGAGCCCAAGCAGCTGAATGCCAAGTCAACAACGTGATTCGACAAGTACGATAATTGAACCGGAAATATCTGCGACCACGGGTAGTGAAAGTGAGGCGAATTCGCTGCTCGCTTGTCATGAATGTGATTTATTGATTCCTTATCCAAATTTAAAGAAAAGTGAAAAGGCTTATTGTCCTCGATGTGGCTATTTACTTTTGGAGTGTCGAGAAGATTCCATTAACCAAACTATTGCTTATGCTTTGACAGGCCTTATCGCTTTTTACCCCGCCGTTTTTTATCCTATGATAGGTTTAGAAGCCATGGGTTTGAGCAGTACGGCTTCGTTGTTTGAAACCATTCGTGTGTTATATAACAACCAGCTTTTCTTTGTAGCCCTATCAGTTTCACTATTTGCAGTTATTATTCCTCTTTGTCAGCTGCTTATCGTATCTTATCTTTTGTTTCGATTAACACGAGGGCATTACAGTCAACATTTTGTGGTGTTTTATCGTGCTTTTTATCATTTCAAGCACTGGGGAATGCTTGAGGTATTCTTACTAGGTATCATTGTTTCTTTGTATAAACTGGTTGGTTTAGCAAGTGTCGAATATGGGGTAGGGTTAGCAGCTTTTGTTATCTTGTTACTATCTGCGATCATGGTATCACGTGTTTTGGACGAGCACTTAGTTTGGGAGTTGATTGAGCGTGAAAAAAACAGAAAAGCAAGAGCTAATTGAGTCCCAAGGAATGGAGGAAATGACTCTTTTACAACACAAAAGCGCTATGCAAGCAGGCTACATGGTTTGTTCGGACTGTCATAAGTTGAATAAACGAGAAACCCACCTTCAAGAGTCTATTTGTGAGCGTTGTGGAGCCACCATTCGATTTAGAGATTTTTATGCACTTCAGCGCACATGGGCTTATCTAATCACATCTGCCATAGCATTTATACCGGCGAATGTTTACCCGATAATGACTGTAAAATATTTTGGAGCAGGAGCACCGGATACCATTCTTTCGGGTATAGCGTCTTTGGTGAAGCTTGGAATGATGCCGATTGCTATCGTGGTTTTTATTGCAAGCTTTCTGGTGCCTTTAGGAAAAATACTCGGATTATGTATATTGTTGGTATCGGTTCACAGAAAGTCAAAAGTTAAACTGAGACAAAGAACGCTCTTGTATAGAATTGTTGAGCTATTGGGTAAGTGGTCGATGTTAGACGTTTTCGTGGTAGGTATTATGGCTGCTGTTGTGCAGTTAGGGTTTGTCAGTGAAATAGTTGCTGGACCAGGTGCTACAGCATTTGCAACCATGGTTATTTTTAGCATGTTTGCAGCTAAATCTTTTGACCCGCGGTTAATATGGGATCTTGATTGTGACGATAAGTGATAGTGAAAACCAAGCGATTATAAATTCAAAGAGACGTATCTCTTTTGTTTGGGTCATTCCAATTATGGCATTAGTTTTTGGGGGGTATTTAGCTTATAAAGCAGTTATGGAAAGAGGCACGATGGTTAGCTTGGTGTTGGAATCGAGTGAAGGCATCATTCCAGGAAAAACGGAAATTCGTTATCGTGGTCTAGTCATGGGGCTAGTCAAAGATATTCAATTAGATTCTTCCATGCAAAAAGTGATTGCGAATATTGAAATGAAACCTACCAAGCTTCCTATTTTTAATGAGAGAACGCTATTTTGGTTAGTTAGACCGCAAGTCACTTTTGCCGGTATTTCTGGTTTAGAAACTCTTTTAAGCGGAAATTATATTGCGCTAAGACCTTTTGTATCCTCGGCACTGCCAGCTAAATACCAATTTGTTGCTTTGAGTGAACCTCCACCATTACCCGAGGAAACTCCAGGGCTGCACCTAAAATTATTTTCTGAAAAGTTGAGTTCTTTAGGCCCTGGTTCACAGGTTTCATTTCGGCAAATTCCTGTTGGTAGTGTTACCTCTTATCGCTATGACAATCAAAGCTCTCAGGTCGAAATTGATGTGCATATTCAACCTGAGTTTGCCCACCTAGTGAATGAAAATACGCGTTTTTGGAATGCTTCTGGTATCAATATTGAAGGCGGCGTTTCAGGCGTGAAGGTAGAAACTGAGTCCTTTGCTAGCATAATGACTGGTGGCATTGCTTTTGATACCTATGGGACGGCAGATTCTGCCAAATTAGTCTCAAACTACACGCAATTTAAGCTTTTTCCCAATTTTGATGAAGCGAAACTGGGTTTAGAAATTACTTTATTATTTGAATGGGGTTCTAGCATTACAAAAAATATGCCGATTATTTTTGAAGGCGTAGAGTTGGGAGAAATAGCAGATTATACCCTAGCTGATGATGACTCGGGAATTATAGCCGTAGCTCGAGTCGACCCTAGAATTAAGCCTATTTTAAAATCAGAAACGAAGTTTTTTGTGGTGTCTCCTAAAATCTCTGCTTCTGGTATTGATAATCTTGATACTATGTTTTCTGGTAATTACATTTCGCTCACGTTTTCACGTGATGGAGAAGATCAAACCACATTTAAAGTATCAAAACGTAAACCGCGTTTAGGACTCAATGTTCCAGGTTTACATTTGTCTTTACAAACACCTCATATTGATAGTTTAGAAATAGGGGCTCCACTTTTTTATCGTAAGAAAAAAGTGGGTGATATTCAGGATATCAGAGTCGATACTGATAAAGAACAGTTTTTTGTCGATGTATTTATTGAACCAGGATATGCCAAATTAGTTAATCAACAAACACGGTTTTGGAATGCCAGTGGTTTTAGTTTGCGAGGCAGTTTGAATGAAATAGAAATTAAAACCGAATCTGTTATGTCGATTCTAACCGGGGGTATTGCTTTCGAGAATGTAGATATTCACCGAGATGCAGAGCTTGCGGTCAATGGAGAAATATTTCGTTTATACAGTGATCGTTATGATGCTGAGTTTTCAATAGAAGCGAAAATTCAGTTTCATTCAACAGCAGGAATCCGCAAAAGGAGTACAAAAGTTAAGTATAAAGGCGAGATTATTGGGGAAGTTAAGGATATTGAAAAAGATGAAAACAATAAGCCCTGGGTAACGGTTGGTTTGAAGCCACATTTTCATTGGTTACTCAAAAAGAAAACACGTTTTTGGTTAGAAAAACCGATGTTGTTTGGTTCAACTGTCAATGACTTTATTGATGGCACTTTTATAGGTGTTAAGCCTGGTAAAGGGAAAGCGAGTAAGATCTTTATCGCTAAACGAGTGAAGCCTATTGTCGACCATTCTGCTCCTGGCTTGCAATTGAAAATTCTTACTGAAGAAGCTGACAGTTTGGGTGTTGGCTCAAAGGTTTTGCATCGTAAAGTGGCCATTGGTCATGTGGAAAACATACGCCACACCAAAGACAAGCGTAACATTGAGGTGATGATAACTATCGATGAGGCTCATCGAAAATTGCTTTCTGAAAATTCTCGGTTTTATATTGCTGGTGGTTTAGACATTCAAGGAGATTTGTCTGGTGTTGAAGTGCGTACAGAATCATTAAGTGCGATAGTCACCGGTGGCTTGGGAGTTTATACACCAAAAAAATCAGGGACCAAATCCTTGCGAGAAGGACATACCTTTACAATGTATCCGTCCTTCAAATCCGCTAAATTTGGCAAATACCCTATCACCATTGATTTTCCTCACGCTCAAGGCTTGAGTGCTGGAATGCAAATCCGATATGCGACACAGCAAGTTGGGGAAGTGATTCAGCTGAACTTTAATGAAGATCTTACCAGAGTTTCGATGAAAGCGCTCTTGTATGAGTTTGCTCAAGATCTGGCCAGAGAGGGATCAAAAATTTGGTTAGATGGGCCTCGAGTGGGTTTAGTGGGCAATAAAAACTGGGATGCGGTGTTGGTAGGGCAATATCTTGGTATTTCAAAAGGTTCAGGTAAACTCATTTCTCATTATCACGGTGAATACGAAGCCCCAGCGATCAAACAATTTCCTTCGGGTCTCAATATAAAACTGCAATCGGTTTCAAGATATTCAATCGTTCCTGATAACCCTGTTTATTATAGACATATTGAAGTAGGGCGTGTGATTGGTACAGAGCTAGATGCGAAAGCTGATATTGTGAATATTTACATCAACATTCATGATAAATACCGTCCTCTTGTTAGGGAAGGTAGCCGCTTTTGGGCTAAGAGCGGTTTGAAAATTAGTGCCGGGATTTTTTCTGGTATTGCGATGAATACAGACTCTATGGAGTCTATTCTTGCTGGTGGCATTCAATTTGCTACCCCGCCACTGGGTACTTCGGGCGTGCCTGTTGGTGATGGACATGCATTCGAATTGAATGCATGGGTCAAACAAAAGTGGCTAGATTGGGATTCGCAAGTGCTGCTAGATAATGCTGGATTGTCATTGCCATTGGAAATGCCTAATGAACAGCAATAAATGTATTTCCTTCAAAAAAACGCATGTCCCCGTCGTGCGTTGATTTGAGCCAGTTGTGCGAACCCTAAAGCAATCATAAAGTAGCAGTAAACTAGCATGAGTTGCTTCAAGGTGTAATACGACGAGCTGTCATTTACCATTTCGAGTGTGTAGTAGAGTGTATATGCTACAGCTAAAGCAAGGCTAGCTGCCACAACAATACAGGACAAACACTTGGTAAATATTGGTAAGAGTTTAGGCAATGTCGTTTCGCTTTTTATGGCGAAAAGTGTAGAGCCAATGACCCCTGCTAGTAAAATAAAAAACAAAACATCCATTCTTTCCCCCTCATATTGTTCGATTTTGTATCAGCTTTAACAAAAGTGTATGAATTTCACAATAAGAAAAAAATACTAGTAAACGATAAGTAACAAAAAACACAATAGTTTTTATAAAATATTAAACGCGATTAACTTGAAAAATACGTTTATTGATTCACAGCATCAAGGTTATGAGCGTCACGAAAAAATGAATAAAATCTTAAGTTTACAGGTCAAAGGTCTGACCTATTAGGTTGCACGGAAGCACTTCAAGCACTTAAAGCATTTTCTTTGAAGAAATGATGGCGTAAAATATCCTTTCGATTCTTTTCACAAAACGAAATGTTGATACAACCATGACAAAAAAGGTGCTTTATCCTGGGACATTTGATCCCTTTACAAATGGTCATATGGACCTCGTGGAAAGGGCTTCTCGTTTATTCGATGAAGTGCTAGTGGGAGTTGCTGTTAACACAGGCAAACAACCCACATTTACGCTTGAGGAGCGTGTTGGTCTTGCACGATCGATTGTGTCGCATCTTGAAAACGTTAAAGTTGTGGGCTTTAGCGGATTGCTAGTTGATTTTGCTAAACAACATGGTATCACCGCTTTGATTCGAGGTTTACGCGCGGTCTCAGATTTTGAGTATGAGTTCCAGTTAGCCAATATGAACCGCCGTCTTTATCCGGATCTTGAAAGTATATTTTTAACTCCTTCTGAACAAAACTCTTTTATTTCTTCAACGTTAGTACGTGAAATCGCGGCACTCAAGGGAGATGTGAGTTCTTTTATCCACCCCATTGTGGCAGAGGCTTTAAAAGAAAAGTTTGGTGAATAAGTTTTGCACGATGAGTGAGCGATAGAATTAAAATGTAACAAGTGTAGAGCCGCAGCAACATATTGAATAAGAAGTATTTACTTTTATTATATTGGTTTGCACTCAGCTTTATCACAAAAATTTTAAGCGCAATCGTTCAAAGCGAGGTAAAATTCTTAGCCACCCGCTAATTGTTATTTATAGTTATTGTAATTAATTCAGTAAATAGGTGAAACTAATGGCATTGATGATCACTGATGAATGTATCAACTGTGATGTTTGCGAGCCCGAATGTCCCAATGACGCTATCTATCAAGGAGAAGAAATCTATGAGATTGACCCTGATAAGTGTACAGAATGTGTAGGTCATTATGATGAACCGCAATGCCAACAAGTTTGTCCGGTAGATTGTATACCGCTTGATCCTGAGCGCTCGGAGTCTCGCCAAGAATTAATTACCAAGTTTGAATCTTTAACAGGGCGCCACTTTGCCGAATAAACTAGCTTGTTTTTCTAAACGTTCATTTTTAAAAGCAGGTTTTCACCTGCTTATTTTTGCTGTTTTGTTTTTTGCCATACGTTACTATCAGCTTCGAGACCATTTAAGCATTGAGCAGGTGGCACCGAAGATTACATTAACTCAGTATACAAATGGCAAGCTAAATAATTCTTACCCTTCATTCACATCCGACTACAAGACACACAAACGCCATTTAATTTATTTTTTTGCTCCCTGGTGTAACGTCTGTCATTTGAGCTTACCAAGTTTGCAGTGGCTAAAAAGTGGTGCATGGCATGACACACAAATCCTTTTAGTAGCGCTCAGTTGGGAAGATATTGAAGCCATTGAAGACTTTTTTGGTGACGAGATTCACAAATTTACGGTGCTCTTAGGTAACAAGCAAACACAACATACGTGGGCTATATCCGGTTTTCCGACTTATTATGTGGTTAATGATAAAGGACAGATCATCTCTCGCGATAAAGGCTATACATCCCCATTCGGTCTTTGGTATCGGACTTTGTAAGCTCCCTTCCCAGGAAAGCATTATCATAGTATGATAACTTTCTTTTACGATCCCAAGTGGGCATTGAATAAACAGCTTATGTTTGGTTGTTGATACGATTATCAGTATCCTAAAGTGAAGTCATTTAAAACCATAGTTGAACGAAAATTATGCAAATAATGATTGACTTTAACTGTACAAAACATATTGTGCCCCATAGAACAGACAAGGTAAACGAGTATGCGTAGAAAACATAGTTCAATTGAAGAAGAAGCAGAAGTGGATATGACTCCTATGCTGGATATCGTTTTTATTATGCTTATCTTCTTTATCGTGACGACATCTTTTGTTAAAGAATCAGGCCTTGATGTTAATCGTCCATCTGCTGCTCCTCCGACGAAGTCAAAGGAAAAAACTCCCAATATTATCATTAAAATTGATGATTTGGACGAAATCATGATGGACGGTCGTAGTGTTGATATTCGAGCAGTCGGCGCTAACCTTGAAACTAAAAAAGCTGAATTTCCTAAAACTACCGTTACCATTTCTGCTCATAATGAAAGTGTTGCTAATACACTGATTGAAGTGGTAAATGCTGCGAAAGCTGCGGGTATCGAAAATATATCTGTTGCTAATCCAGCCAATTAAATGCTTGGCAAATTTTTACTGCTGGGTGTTGTTGTTGGCATCGCCTGGTTTTGGTGGCGTTCTCAAGCCGCCTCTGAATTTGCCCGTAAGCTCGCTTTTGCTCGCTGCAAGCAGCTCGGTTTGCAGTTTTTAGATGATTCTGTATCGTTGCAAAAAATTTGGTTAAGTAAAAATTTATCAGGTCAATTACAGTTCTGCCGTATTTATGCGTTTGAGTTTTCTTCCGATGGGGTTAACCGGTTAGAAGGCAGTATTAAATTGTACGGAAATGAAGTGCGGAAAGTGGAGCTGCCACCTTACCCAGAGCCTGAATAAAATACCTTAATTTCGAGTTTCATGTTTATGATTGGCACTTTGGGCAGAAAACCGTGGTTCTTTGATTCTGCTTGATAAGTTCAAGACGTGTCGTGCAAACTTTGCAAGCTTCTCCAGCCCTTCCATAAACTTTTAACTCCTGAACAAAATAACCCGGTTTTCCATCCGAATTTACAAAATCTCTTAATGTTGTTCCGCCGCTTTTAATAGCTTTTTTGAGTATGTGTTTGATGGCTTTAACCAAAGCTTCTAAGTGAGCCAATGAGACAGAATTGGCTGGCTTTTGGGGGTTAATGCGAGCAAGAAATAATGCTTCTGTAGCGTAAATATTTCCTACACCAACGACAATTTTTGAGTCCATGATCGCAGATTTTATGGCGACTTTTCGTTGATTTAAATCTTTGTATAATTGTTTAGCATTGAAATTTCGCGTTAATGGCTCGGGCCCTAAGTGTTTTAGTCTGTCATGTAACATAGGTGAATCGGTAGTAAACAACAAACATCCGAAGCGTCTAGGATCGTTGTAACGTATGATGATCCCAGAGTCTAAGCAAATGTCGAAATGATCATGTTTTTGTGGAAGCTGTTTATTATCAATAATGCGTAAACTACCTGACATGCCTAAGTGGATGATAAAATGTCCTTTTGCGGTGGTAATAATGAGATATTTTCCACGACGAGACGTTTCAATAATTTTTTCCTGTCTAATCCTTGCTAAAGCCTTCGTATCGATAGGCCAGCGTAGGTTTGGGTTACGGATGATAAATTTTTTTATCGAACTATTAAGAGTAAAGGGTTGAATACCTTGGAGGGTAGTTTCGACTTCCGGAAGTTCTGGCATAATAAATAGAGTTTTTCTTTGGTGGTCAATTTAATCTAATTGAAAACCCCACAAAATTCATAGAGATTAAATCGTAGAACGTTTAACTTTTGAGCTTTAAGGGCTATACGTCAAAATTGAGAAGTTGTTTAATTTGATAGGGTTGCAACTCAAAACAAAAGGTTAAATCTTGTCGTTTGACCAACCATCTATCTTCTTCTGAATAAACTTTAAATGAAAACCGTGAAAAGTCTATCATGAGCAGTTCAAATTCTAAAGTAGGTTGCTCTTTGGAAGTAAAATGTTGGCATGGAGTTAAGCGTAACAATGAGTACTGATGCCAAGCTATTAAGTTCTCTTCATCAATAAAATGCTGCGTCGAAGACAGCCATGTTTGTATCTTCGTACCATAAGGAATTAGAGATTGATAATCTTGTGTTTCTATCGATGATACGAGTCTGTAGTGCACAAAAGTGAATAAACCTAATGTAATGGCGAGTAAGAAAATGACACCATTAATCACTTGGCGTTGGTTCATCTGAGTTTGCGTCTCGATATAAATACCCAACTGCCCATCAAAAATAATAAGCCTGGTAATACCCATGGGTAAAAATAAATGAACATCTGATTCACAAACTTAATTGGGGTAATTTGTGCGTCTAAATATGCAGAGGGAGTGGCTAGTGTCCATTCCTTTTGTGGGGCTAGCCATTGAAAAATCGCTTCGATGAGTTGTTTATTCCCGTAATTATGAATCACGCCGTCTGATATAAAATGGCTACTTGCGATCACAACAATACGTTGTGACTGTTCAATGACTTGCCTTTCTAAGGCTACAGCTAATGAAAAACTGCCTCGTAAATCTCCCTCATTTTCATCGAAATGTGGTTTTTCATCCTCTGAAAGTTCAAGCCAAGTAGAACTTTTGGATGCCAATAGAGTAGTAGCATCCCACTCACTGGGTTTGATTGAAATCGCACCACTCCAAGGTATCGCGGCAAGTTGTTTCAATGGGTGAGTAATAGGATGAGTTGGGTAATCATCAACCAAAACAATGGCAGGTGATGGTGTTCCTCTTTGTGTGCCGTTTTCATCCATAACGGTACCAGCAATAAAATCGATACCCAAATACTGACTTAACATAGGGTTGAGGTCGCTAAACTCAGGGTCTTGCATCCACAATAGGCTCCCACCTTTTTCAAGGAATTCTTTTACCTTTTTCCAGGCATCAAAGGTTAAGTTTTCTTTTGGGCTGACCAAAGCCAATAATGTTACATTGTCTGGTATTCTCACGACAGTATCTAAAGAAATCGACTTTGCATGATAATGATTATTGAGTAGTGTCTTATTGATTGTAGAAATATCTGTTGTAGCTTTTCCCTGTAGTTTTTTTTCACCATAGTCTTCACTAAAAGCAATCCAGATGTTTTCGGAAAATAACTTACTGATTCCTTGTTTAATAGCAATATGTGCGGAGGTGGTAAAGGGGTATTGTAAATAGTGTTTGTTATCTCGAGAAGCGAATTGTATCACTGTAGACATAGATATATTAGAGGTTTCCGCCCGATTCATTGCTGGCGCAGAAAACGCAAGCCTGATATGTTTTGAAGCTTTAATAAAAGGTCGAAAAATCGCTTTTATTTCATCTTTAGTATCTAGGTGAGTAGTATAGGCTGTTATAGTAATCGGTTGGTCAATTTGCTGAGCCCATGAAACGTAAGAAGCTGATAAGCTCGCAGATTTTGTTCGGCTGATATCAATTTCGATGTTCGTTATTCCGCTTATCCAAAGCATGAATAGTAATGCCATGGTGTTAAAAAAAATTGTTACTCTTTGGGGTGAGCGAAGGAACAATTTTTTAATAAACTGGAAATAAGCTAAAGTCAGAAAAAATGTAGTCAATAGAAGATAATACATTAGCGCTGAAAAACGGATAATACCTTCACGAAAATCGCGTAGCTGACCAATCATGCTAATTTTTTCTGCGACGACTCCTAACCATGCTGGTTCGGAGGATACACTCGCTTCTAGTAACCAAAAAACTAAGATCACAACATAGGTTAGCATAGCTGCTGCAGTTGGTTGGCGACTTGTACTTGATGCCCACAAACCTATTGCGCAGCACTGAATAGAGATTAAAAATAATCCAATAAAGTTGCTGATGATCAAACCATGATCTAGCGAGGTAGCCCAATTCAAAGGAATAAAAAATAATGCACACAACACATTTGGAATCATGCATAACACAATGGCAACAGATGCTTTTGATAAGAAAAGTTTGAAGGAACTCATCGGTAGCCCGGCGATTAATGATATTCGCCTGTTAGTTATGTCTCCACAAAAAATCGACATGGTTACAATAGGTATATACAATAGGTTGATAAGAACCATAACGCCAAGCTGCGATAATGTAATTTGTGCTGTAGCGGAAGCTTGAAGTGTGCTGGTTTGCTGATTCAGATAACTAAAGTAAAAACCATTAAAAAAAAGTGCTGAAACCATTGTAAGCACGCCGAGTGCTAACCATGATTGTGGTTTCATAAACCATTGGATTAATAGTAAACGAAAATATGCCATAGATTATCTATCGATTTATGGTTGAAAAAAACTGTTCTTTTATGGAGTTTCTTTGTCTACGAAATTCGATCAAGCCGTAATGATTACTCGCTAAATTGTTTAGCAATTGATTGATGTCTTTTAATGTAGGCTCACTTTTATTTAACCATGTGAATAGTAGCGAGTTTTCCGAAAGCGTTTTCATAGACCATCCCGCTTTGTTTTCTGAGCTTATCATACTTTCCAATACGTTAACGATAGACTGACTATAGACGGCTTTAAAGGTGTGAGTGTCATTGGTTTGCGGCTCAACCAATTTCCCTTCGTGTAATATCACTGTTCGGTTGACAAAAGATTCCAAAGTAGTCAATCGATGACTGGAAAGTACGATCGCACAATTCTTAGAGAGCTCATGGATTGTGTCAGCAAACCACTCGATTTGTTCTGAGTCTAAACCATCCATTGGTTCATCTAACAAAATAATTTTTGGCTCATTCAGTACAGCCAACCCAAAACTGAGGCGTTGTTTAAAGCCTTTGGATAGATTATCAGCAAGTCTATGTTTGACGTTCTGAAGGTTGAATTTTTCTAGACAGGATTCAATGCGAGAAGCTTGGGCTGGTTTGGGAATTTGGCGCAATTGAGCCATAGCACTGATGTTTTCTAGAACAGTCAAATGATTAAAAAAAGCGGGTGTATCTGGTACAAAACCAATGCAGGCTTTTACCTGCTTCCATTCGTTAGATAGTGTTTTTCCATCAATGATAACTTGGCCTGCTGTTGGAAAAAGCAACCCTGCCGCAATTTTTAATAAAGAACTTTTGCCTGCACCATTAATTCCGAGGAGACCAACAATTTCATGAAGGCCAACATGCAAACTGACGTCTTTCAACACAGGGTTTTTGTCAAATTTATGATGAACATGACAAAGCTGAAGCACGAAAACTCCCCTTATCAAACAGGCAAACGCGAATTGCAAAACAGTGAAATACGGGATGTAGGTGAGTCTGAATACCTACGAACCTATGATTTATTGATGATTCATCAAAGAGTTAGCATAGCGCAAAAAAATGGCAAACAACAAGCGAAGATAGGAAAACAGAGATATAAATTGAAAGAATTGTTGATTTCGCAGATAACGATAGTAAAGTGCAAGCTATGTAACAGAAGTTAATATAGATATTTTTTGAGCAAGGACTACAAAATTAATAAAAATTTGTAGTCCATAATCAGCATTTTCAGAGGCAAAAGAAACTACTTAATTTTAGCTTCTTTATACATAACGTGCTTTCTGACAACTGGATCGTATTTTTTGATTTCCATTTTGCCAGGTTGAGTACGCTTGTTTTTAGTTGTGGTGTAAAAGTGACCAGTCTTGGCACTAGAAACTAACTTGATTTTCTCTCTCATCGACTAAACCCTCTTAAATTTTCTCGCCGCGAGCGCGGATGTCTTTTAGTACCGCGTCAATGCCTTTTTTATCAACAATGCGCATGCCTTTAGAAGTTAAGCGTAATTTAACAAAGCGCTTTTCGCTTTCAACCCAAAAACGATGGGTGTGCAAGTTAGGTAAAAATCGTCGTTTTGTTTTGTTATTAGCGTGGGAAACATTATTCCCTGTTACTGGTCGCTTGCCTGTAACTTGACAAACTCTCGACATAATCGGCCTCCAAAATCTATAGTGCTGAAGCACGCCCAGCAGAATCTGTCATAACAAAGGTTATATCGAAAACGACAGATGATAGTGGCTGATCTTGTCATTAGCTGACATTGCGACCAGTTTAGAGCGCACTGTATTAAATTCATCGAAAGGGCGCATTTTATAACAAATCCTAAGCTAATGTTCAAGCCTTTTCATACAAAGTCACCTTCAATATATCAACAAATAGGATATTGGCTTTTTTTCAGTAAAAAGTTTCGGTTTTTTAAAAAAATCAGTAAAAATATCCAAGTTCTGCCATGGAAGTAGGTTGATGGCCCACTATAATATGATCAATCACTTCCATATCAAGATCATGCATTAATTGCTTGATAAGTTGTGTAATTTCAATATCAGCCTCACTGGGTGAACTGTCACCTGATGGATGATTATGTGTGAGAACAATTTTAGCTGCATTTAATTCTAACCCCCGTTTGGCGATAGTTCTTGGGTGTACACTAGTTCTGTCAATGGTTCCCTTAAATAAAATTTCGAAAGCTATGACACCAAATTGATTATCTAAAAATAAAGCGCCAAATGCTTCCTCTTCAAATCCCCGCATCTCAGAGAGTAAATAATCTTTAATTTGTGTCGAGTGATTCATAAAGTTGCTGCGACGTATTTCGGAGGATAAATATCGGCGACACATTTCCTGAATGGCATTAATTTGGATAAATTTGACCGGCCCCATTCCCGAGACTTTGCAGATTTCCCGCTCTTTAGCGAGCAGTACTTGGGGTAAAGAGCCGAATGTATCAATCAGTTGTTGGGCAAGCTTAACAACAGGCAAGCCCTTGGAGCCTGTTCTTAGAAGAATGGCCAATAATTCCGCATCTGATAATGATTTAGCGCCAAGTAAGCGCATTTTTTCGCGAGGAAGAGGTGTGGGTAGGGAAACTTTATCGTCCGTTTCCATGTTGGCGATTTCCATTAAATTCCTTAAATCAAGTTGCTCTATACTGTAAATAAATCAATAGTAAACTAGATAGAGCTGTTTAGTAAATTGGCATAAGCCACTGAATTTTATTTAAAATGATAGATTAAAGTCTTTATAATAGTTACAAGCTATTAATAAATAACCGAATGATAGTTATTAAAGCTTGCTCAAGTTCGTGAAAACAGCATAATCTGTAAAATTAAAAACACTATATATTTTAATGTGTTAAGTGCCAAGATTGGTGTGTTGACTGTCTAGCAGAAAGAAAATATCAGTATGACATGGCAAATGGCTTAATCTCAAGGCATTAGTTGGTTATCATGAGTTCGAAAATAGAATGAACTGACCTTAATAACGGCATTATCAAGAATAACTCTAAGGCATATCTCATTGAAAAAACTGCAAGGGCAAAAAATACTCATTGGTATAACCGGCGGTATAGCGGCATATAAAAGTGTTGAGCTTATTCGACGATTACGTGATTGGGGCGCCGAAATCAAAGTCGTGATGACGGCTAATGCCCAAGAATTTGTGTCGCGTCTAACCTTCCAAGCCGTGAGTGGCTATCCTGTTTATCACGAACTTTTCGATGAAGCTGCTGAGGCGGCTATGGGTCACATAGAATTAGCGCGTTGGGGGGATATTTTTTTGATTGCTCCAGCAACTGCAAATACATTAGCTAAAATAGCTCATGGGCATGCTGATGATCTACTATCGACACTAGTACTAGCATCACCTTCTCGATTAATAATTGCACCGGCTATGAATCAGCAAATGTGGTCGAATCCTGCGGTTCAACGTAATATTCAAAAGTTAACTGAGTCAAATGTTGAAATTATTGGCCCTGGGTCAGGAGCCCAAGCTTGTGGTGATGTTGGTGCTGGGCGTATGCTCGAACCTTTAGCAATTCGCGACTATTTGGCAAACTTACAGGCTATTGTTAGTCATGGCGTCGCCAATGACAATAATGCGAGTTTCAATAATGACTCCTTATTTGGCAAACATTTAGTGATTACAGCTGGACCTACACAAGAACCTATTGATCCTGTGAGATTCATTACCAATATGAGTTCTGGCAAAATGGGATATGCGCTAGCAGAAGTGGCAAGTCAGTGTGGTGCTACAGTAACACTGATATCTGGTCCAGTGAATATTCAAGCACCATTGAATGTTACTTTGATAAAAGTGACGAGTGCTCTAGAAATGTTAAGTGCTGTGGAATCTCTCGTCGATTCTCGAAAAATTGATGTGTTTGTTGGCTGTGCTGCTGTTGCTGATTATCGATGCAAAGAAATCGCCGAGCAAAAAATCAAGAAAAGTGATGATGAATTGCACTTATCTTTGATAAAAAACCCTGATATTTTGCAGGAAATTAGTCATCGAAAGAATAACCGTCCACAGCTTTGTGTGGGTTTTGCGGCAGAAACAGAAAACCTAGAACATAATGCTCACCTCAAATTGAACAAAAAAAGGCTCGATTTCATCCTAGCCAATGATGTCTCAGATCGAACCATTGGTTTCGATGTGGATGAAAATCGTTTGAGTGTTTTTTTCAAAAATGGCGAAGCCATCGAATTACGAAAACAAACGAAGTTGCAAATAAGTTTTGAAATAATGAAAATTGTTGCTGAGCAACTTCAATATGCATCTTGCCCAACAAAAAGCCGTAAAAAATGAAACAACAACATATTTTAAGGCTAGGAACATAATCCAGTGAGAAGAAAAACGAAAAAAAATCAACCGAAGAAACAACAGGCGAATAAAAAAGCACAAGGACAAAATCTTCTCATGGCTTTTGTGCCATGGTTAGGCGTCATTGTGTTAGGTTCGAGCACTTTGCTTTTTTGGATATATCAGGAAGTTCTCGTTGCACCGGCAGAGCAGCGCAGTACTTTTTCCGAAAAATCTTTATTAAGTAGTTATGCGAGCAGTACGCAAGCTCAACTAAATGCAATCGCAACGCAAGCCGAACTCTTAGCTAAACTGCCAGAAGTTACTGATTTATTACGTAACTATAACGAAGATAAAGCCATGCAATTAGAAACTGCACTTTCAGAAAGTTTGAATCTAAAACATGGTGTGAGAGTGTTATTACCTAACGTTAACTCTGTTGATGCCTCAAGTAATCCACCTATTTCTAACGTCATTCTCGACTTAATTCGAACTTCTGTGCAAAACAAACAAGTTAGCCCAGAAATCATCAAAAAAACTGATGGGCAGAGATATTTGGCAATAGTCCAACCCGTTTTTCTACATAGGAAACATATAGGAAACTTACTTTTGGGATTAGATATTGGTGAAATTAGAGATGAGTTTTCAGAAAAATTTTCTGTGAAAGGGTATTTAGAACTCGTACAAGAGTTTGGGCGACGCAAGGAAGTATTAGTCTCTGTCGGTGATAAGGCACTTAAAACTGGTAGTCCGCTTGGAAAACAAGCTTTAGCTAAGACGAATTGGCATATTGTTTATTGGCCTTCCAATGAAGAAATACTCGATTTTACGGAGGGCCAAGGACAATTTATTTCTCTGTCGATTATTTTAATATTGATTAATGCGTTAGCGATATTGGCTGGTTACTTCCTCCTTTATCGTCGATTAAATGCTGATGCGGCAAAACTCACACAAATGCTTATAGAGGTGATTGGCAGGCGATTTGAAGTACCACAAAATACTTTTACTCTTTCTTTATTTAATGATATTGCGAGTCCTTTATCTCGAGCAAGCAAAGAATTGAGAGTAAGCAGTCAAACAAATTCTCAAGCAATGCGCTCCAAAAAATCTCGTGAATCACAAGCGCACTCTCAAAATAGAAAAGCAGCGGTTGAAAATCATGCACAGGCTAATCAAAACGAAAATGTTATCGCTACTGCAGGAAATACATCATCAGAAGCTCAATCTCAGCCAATGACACAAGATGTTCAATCACCCGATCTAGATCAAGCACTGGAGTTTACCGTGAGTCATGCATCTTCTATCGATCCGACTATTTTTCGAGCCTACGATATTCGTGGAGTAGTAGGAGAAAGCCTAACTGAAGAAGTTGTAGAAGAAATTGGCAAAGCTATCGGAAGTGAAGCTTTCGACAAAGGGGAGCAAACGGTAATTGTTGCTCGTGATGGTCGCTTATCTGGGCCAAGTTTAATAGAAGCTCTCAAGACAGGTTTAAAATCCAGTGGGCGTGATGTTATTGACCTGGGTGTTGTGCCTACACCACTACTTTATTTTGCGACAAATAAATTAGAGTCAAAAACTGGTGTAATGCTAACCGGTAGTCACAATCCTCCCAATTACAATGGACTAAAAATCGTCATGGCTGGAGATGCCATGGCTGGCGATGAAATTAAAAAACTTTACCAACGCATTGATTCTGGTGATTTGATGAGCGGTTCTGGCAGTGAGCGAACAAAGGATATCGTTCAAGATTATCTCGAAGAAGTTACAGGAGATATCGCTTTAGCCCAACCACTGCGGGTGGCAGTGGATTGTGGTAACGGTGTGGCTGGCATGATTGCTCCCAAGCTTTTAGAAGCTCTAGGTTGCGATGTGATTCCTTTGTATTGTGATGTTGATGGTAATTTCCCGAACCATCATCCAGATCCAAGTAAGCCGGAAAACCTTCAAGATCTTATTAAAGCTGTTAACGAAGAGAAAGCTGACATAGGTGTAGCGTTTGACGGTGATGGTGATCGTTTGGGTGTGGTAACTTCTGAGGGTGAAATTATTTATCCTGATAGACAACTCATGTTATTTGCGATTGATGTACTTTCTAGGAATCCGGGCGCAGACATCATCTTTGATGTTAAATGTACACGCAATTTACCGCAAGTTATTAGTGGGCATGGTGGTCGTCCCTTGATGTGGAAGACAGGTCATTCTTTCATGAAAGCCAAAATGAAAGAAACAGGGGCATTATTAGGTGGGGAGTGCAGTGGCCATATATTTTTTAAAGAACGTTGGTATGGCTTCGATGATGCTCTCTATAGTTGTGCGCGCTTACTCGAAGTTTTGGGGAATGATTTCCGTTCATCCTCACAAGTTTTTGAGTCCTTACCTGATGCGGTGGCTACACCTGAAATTAACGTGGCTATTTCCGATACAGAAAAATTTGCATTTATCGACAAAGTCATTGCAGATGCAGATTTTGGCGATGCTGAAATCAATACTATTGACGGTTTACGTGTGGATTTTGGTGATGGATGGGGGCTTATTAGAGCTTCGAATACCACACCAAATCTTGTGATTCGCTTCGAAGCTGATTCGCAAATAGCCTTAGAAAAAATTCAAGCTGATTTCAGTAAGAAGTTAAAAGTCATTAATCCAAATCTATCATTGCCATTTTAAGGGGCCCATAGGATGTCAGTTAAAAATACTACCACTTCAAGAAAACAACAAATATTAGAATGTCTGGCGTCAATGTTAGAAAATGGCTTGGGTGAAAGAATAACTACCGCGCGTCTGGCTGCGGAAGTTGGTGTTTCTGAGGCAGCACTCTATCGGCATTTTCCTTCTAAAGCACGTATGTTTGAGGCATTGATCGAGTTCATTGAAGAAAGTTTATTTTCACGTATCAACAAAATCATGAATGAGGAACAAAGTAGCTTAGCGCGGTGTTCGCAAGTTGTGTTGCTTGTGTTGACTTTCTCTACGAAAAACCCAGGTATTTCCCGAATTTTGACAGGAGATGCTCTTGCTGGCGAGCAAGGTCGATTAAGAGAAAGAGTCGCGCAGTTATTTGTGAGAATCGAAACTCAGCTAAAACAGGTGATTCGAGAAGCGGAGTTGCGTGAGAACTTACAACCAGCTGCGCCGCCAGCTGTTTTGGCCAATCTCATGTTGGCATTTATTGATGGTCGTATACAGCAATTTGTACGAAGTGGTTTTGCACTAGCTCCTACAGACAACTGGGAACAACAATGGAGTGTAATCGAGCCTTCTTTCTTTAAGCCTCAGCCAACATCCCCCCTCTAAGAGAGGGGTTGGTTATTGGATATTTTCGTATCTTTTAACGAGCTCTTTGACGGGTTTTGATTGACACATACGTGTGCCAGTAACAGAAGAAGCGCAGAATAATTCAAAAATGACCCAAGAAGTACCTGGCTCTGAGTTATCTGCCACTTGGGTTAGAGATATGGTAAAGTCGTCGGCTTTTGGGTACTGTGTCAAAAGGAGGTTTTGGTTTTCCACTTCATAGTCAAGCTTGTTCTCTGCTTTTACAAAGTCAGTAGCCTTACTCCAGAAAGCTTCGCAGCTATCATTAACTCGACACGAACGTATTCTAGCATTCGGATACTTTAAAGTCAGTTTATCGTCTTCAGCCAATTTAATTAATTGATAAGCTCTTAGACGTTTAAAACGAATTAAACGTTTCACATAATCTTTGACAATAACTTGTTTTTTTAACGCTTTACCTTGATTATCTTTTTCTAAATCAATTATCTTTGTTTGCGTTTTCTTTATTTTGTCGTTGAGTGAGTTTGAAACTTCCTTTCCCTGTCGCTCAAGACGCGCAGCTTGTGATTGATAATTAGCTAACTCTTTTTCGTACTTTTTGATGGTATTAATATTCACGTTAATAAGTACATCAACAGCGCCTAAATCTGACTGACGATTACGCAAAATATCTTGATAACTGGAATAGTGCAACATCATCATTTGATCATTAATTTGTTGCTGTTTTTGTTCCTCTTGTCGTTGCACTTCTTGTTCTTTCTTTAGGCGTGCTTCATCAATCTTTCGGGCTTCTTCAGCGAGCTCTTCTGGCGTTTTTGCTGGAGGGACCGTTTTGATGACTTGGAAGCTTTCATTCAATACTTCGTAACCAGCCTGAGCTTGGTGCGGAGGTAAAAAATCTCTGATGACAGCACGACCATCTTTATCTTTAAATCGATACAATTGCTTAGCTTGCACTGGATCAGTGCAAACTGTGTTTGAAAAAAATAAAGTGAGCATAAAAAATGCTTTATATATGCCAAAAATTTTACAATTCATGCTATGCCTTAAATACTACACATTGCTCATGAAAGATTAAGTCAATTGAAAATAACATTAAACACCAAATTGTTCTCGATAGGAGTGAAGTTGTTTAAGATGAGTGTTAAACTTTTGATTTTTTTCTAAAAAATCTATCAGATCATCTAAATCAATAATGTTGATTACCGGAATATTATAGCTTTTCTCAAGTTCTTGTATGGCGGATAACTCAGTTTGCCCTCTTTCCTTTCTATCTAACAATACAGCCACACCCTCGACTGTTGCGTTATTTCGCTCAATGATATCAATCGCTTCACGAATTGCTGTGCCAGCTGTAATGACATCATCAATAATAAGCACGCGTCCTTCTAAGTTTTCTCCAACTAAGTTTCCTCCCTCTCCATGAGCTTTTATTTCTTTGCGGTTAAAACAGAAACCATAATTCTTTTGGTGTTCCCTAGCTAATGCTACAGCTGATGTGGTAACGAGAGGGATTCCTTTGTATGCTGGTCCAAAGAGCATATCAAATTTCAAATTGCTATCAACGATGGATTTCGCATAAAACTGCCCAAGTTTTAACATATCATCGCCGGATGTGAAAACTCCTGCATTAAAAAAGTAAGGGCTTGTTCTGCCTGATTTAAGAACAAAACTTCCAAACTTTAGTGCCGATTTTTGCAAAGCAAATTCAATGAAAGATTCTTTGTAGGATGAGGAGATTGAGGTCAATGAAAGGCTTCCTTTAAACATGGCTATCGTAACCAAGCAGCTATTAAACTAGTGCTGGTACATTGCTAAATTTTCAAAGCATTGGATATCTTTATATTTTTTGATCATACTGGGTTAACGTCGTCATATACAGTATTAATTGTTATAACAGAAAGCTTAGCCGCTAAAAAAGTTGCTTGATAAGCTCTG
>JBCCZV010000001.1:0-97101 GCA_039187085.1 Pseudomonadota bacterium | reverse complement strand
TTAAATCGGATAAAGGTTTTCAAACAACTTTGCCTGGTAGGCGTGTGTTATTACCAGAAGCGGAAGGATGGAGTAAAGCTATTGTATTAAGTCCAAAACCTAAAGGAGAAAGACAGCTTTTTATAGAAAAAGCTGTGGTCGATTTAGAAAATATTGAAAGAGATAATAATAAAAGTATAGATGACAAAGTGCTTGAAAGTCTCAAACAGCAAGCTATAGAAAAAGTTGATGCTTTAGTTTATTACCCCAATAAGATTCAAGTTTTTCAAAAAACTGTAAAATTTTTCATCCCACAAACTTTCGCCACAGAAGAACAATTGAAAGCTGAAAATTTGCATATTATGGTGATGGCCAATAATTTACGATTGCGAGCTTCTCAAGTTTGGTCGGATAGGGAACAAGGCAGTTATGTGTTACCGGGTAAAATAGGTTATCCTATCGATTTTGTTGGCTTCGATGCTCGTAGCGATCCTTTGCAACCTCCAGTATTTGATTATGTAGGAACACCTCAAAAACAAACATCTATATTATCTCAATTTATTATAAGACAAGAAGGTTTTTCTTTTATTGATTATGATAATCGTAACAAACAATATAATAGAGAAAAATCAACAATCAACGAATCAAAAAAAGCATTAACCTCCTCCAAGGTTAAAGAAAAACCTACATTGATACCGGTTAAGAAAGAAAAGATATCTATTGAGCAGCGTTTAATACAATTAAAAGATCTCTATACGAAAGGTCTTATTTCCGAAGCAGAGTTTCAGCAATTACGTTCGAAGATTTTAAACGAATTATAAAACGAAAATTTATCATAAAGACAAATCTTGGTGGAAATAGATGATGAATAAACCTATAGCAGATATTGATGATTTAGGCGTTTATGTTCGATATTATGATTATAAAAATCACTTAACAAAAACGAATGAACAAAGTTACAGTTGTGTAAAAAAACATCTCGAATTGTCTAGGGAAAAGGCTAAAAATTCATCATCTAGTTTATACATTTTTAATAAAAAGCAGCATGATTTTCTAAAAATCAGTTTAGAAAAAGACCTCAATCCATCATTAACGAGTTTACAGGTGGATTTAGAAAATGGTCAGCAGACAGTTTTACAGAGTCAAGGAAGCATTGAGTGTCAATTTGATTGCCATAAACTTCCAGATGGCTACCATCATTACAGGTTGCTGGATGATACAAAGCAGATACTACAATCTGGAATGTTAATTGTTAGTCCTGGAATATGTTATCAACCGAAAAATTTAACTCATAGAAAAGGTTGGGGATTTTCGATTCAGCTTTATACACTGCGTGGTGAAAATGATTGGGGTGTTGGAGATTTTTCACTACTTAAAGAGTTTGTCACTCATGCTGCCAAGCAAGGTGCGGATTTTGTTGGCATTAATCCTACGCATGAATTGTTTCCTAATGCTCCAGAAAGTTTTAGCCCTTATAGTCCTTCTAATCGTTGGTTTCTCAACATATTATATATTGATGTAACTCGTATTCAAGGATACGAAGAAGCTTTAAAACAAATAGGACAAGACGAAGATAACGACTTATTAACGAAAATAAAAAATTTAAGAGAGAGAAATTGGGTAGATTATTCTGAGGTCTTCGCGCTTAAACTTACTTTTTTGGAAAAGCTCTATGTCGAATTTAAATCAAAAAATAAATCAGCAGTAGATGTTCAGCAATTTAATAATTTTATTAACAAAAATGAAAAATTACTGAGTACTGCTGCCACCTTTAACGCTTTGCATGAAAAATTCGCTAAAGAATTAAATAATAATTGGGGATGGCCTGCTTGGCCAGAAAACTATCGTAATCCTAAATATTTAGATGCAAATGTACTGGCAGAATTAAAAGCAAGGATCGAGTTTTATCAATTCGCACAATGGATAGCTCATGAGCAGTTATCAGCCGTTGTTGAAACGACTAAAGAATTTAATATGCTTTTAGGTTTGTATGGTGATTTAGCTGTCGGTGCTAATGTAGGTGGCGCAGAAACTTGGTTATATCAAGATGCATTTGCGAATACGGTAACGGTAGGCGCACCTGCCGATGCGAATGTGTTAAATGGACAGAATTGGGGATTTCCTCCCTTTGATCCTGAAGCACTTAAGGCACAAAATTACCAAGCTTTTATTAATATATTACGTCAGAATATGCAGTACTGCGGTGCTTTGCGTATAGACCATGTCATGGCTTTACAAAGGTTGTGGTGGGTTCCTGAGAATGCTTCAGCAAAAGATGGTGTTTTTGTTTCCTACCCCGTTGACGAGCTTATTGCTGTTTTAGCGTTAGAAAGTCAACGTAATGAGTGTTTGATTATCGGTGAAGATTTGGGTGTGGTTCCTCAAGAGTTTCGCGCTACGATGGAAACTGCCAATATTTTTTCTTATCGTGTTGGTCTATTTGAAACTGATGATAATGGACAATTAACATCACCTGATGATTGGATTTCAAAAGCATTAGCTATTTTAACAACACATGATTTACCAACACTAAAAGGGTTTTTTAATGCTTGGGATTTAAACTACAAAAAAGAGAATCAACTATTTTTAAGTGAGTCGGATGAAATACAAAGTTTTAATGAACGTCATGTTGCGATTCAAATGTTATGTAAAACATTAAATATCAATCTGCATAATGAGCATGAATTTCAAAAACTGACCTTATTATTGCATGAATATTTAGCATCAACACAATCATTGATAATGGCTATAAATCCTGAAGATGTGATCGGTGAAGAAAAATCGGTAAATATACCAGGGACTTTTCAAGAATATCAAAATTGGCAACGTAAATTACATTTGACAGTCAACGAGATATTTGACACACCTTTAATGACTGAATTAATAGAAAAAGTAAAACATTACAGAGCTTAATAACGTTGAGCTCTCATCACTATTCAATATGAAATTTCAATTTGCTTTTCATCGAGATTACCCAAAAGAGTTAACACTCCCATGGGCTAATCCTCTCGACAAATGGGATGATAGACTGGTTGTTGATGTATCCAGAGGCATTTCTCGTCATCTTGTAAAATTTGTTGTTCATGATGCTAATGTTTATGCCATTAAAGAGATAAATGAAAACATAGCAAAAAAGGAATTTAAATGGTTAAGAGTACTCTATGACTTGCAATTGCCTGTAGTGCAGCCTATTGGTCTAGTTACAGAAAGAGATTCTAGTATCCAGTCAGATGATGCTAAAGCGCTGTTAGTTACCCGTTATCTTGAACAATCAATACCTTATCGAAATGTGGTTGTTCAGGGTGTTACTCAATCAAAGTTGTACAAAATGCTGGATGCTCTCTCAGAACTTTTTGTACGTTTACATTTAGCAGGATTTTATTGGGGAGATTGTTCTCTGTCAAATACACTTTTTCGTCAGGATGCAGGAAGATTTGCGGCGTATCTTGTCGATGCAGAAACAGGAGAACACCATTCACAGCTCTCGGATGGACAGCGTCAACAAGATTTACTCATGGCGGAACAAAATGTAGCAGGTGAATTTATGGATGTTGAAGCAGGTTTTGGATTGCCGCCCAATACTTCTGCTGGTGAGTTAGTTGATTATTTGTTGAGTAAATATGAGCAACTATGGAATGAAATTAATCATGTCGATATTTTTAGTGTTGAAGAATCATATCGTATTCAAGAAAGAGTTTCTCGGTTACATGATTTAGGTTTTGATGTTGAAGAAATGCAAATTGAGACCATAGATGAAGGGCATCAATTACGTATTCAGCCTCGTGTAGTTGAGCCCTGGTTCCATAAGCGTCGATTACAAACATTAACTGGTTTAGAGGTTGAAGAAAATCAGGCCCGAAGATTACTCAATGATTTACGAGAGTTTCGGGTTAAAACACGATGTGAAATGTCAGTACCGTTACCGGAAACGTTGATTGCTTATCGGTGGTTAACAGAATGCTATCAAGCTTTGTTGATGAAAGTTCCAGAAAAAATAAAAATAAAACTTGGAGAAGCAGAGACTTATCACCAATTATTGGAGCACCGTTGGTTTGAATCTGAAAAATCAGGTTACAATGTAAAAACTGATGACCTAATCAATTCTTTTATACAGCATTTTGAATCAACAGATTTACCGCATTAAGTTTGGCTCGTGGGTTTTTTTTCAGATTTTATTGGCTTTTCAAAAAATCTGACTCGATTTCTTCCATTAGCTTTAGCATCATAGAGCGCAACGTCAGATTCTTGAATTAATTTCTCAATACTGACAATATCAGGCGCATAAGCTTGGCTTACCCCAATACTCACTGATAAAAACTGTTCACTATTAGGTATTTTCTTAGTAAAGATACTTGTTCGAATATTTTCAGCGAAAGCGTAACTTTCTTCTAATTGTTCAACGAATTTAACCATGAGAAATTCTTCACCACCATAACGAAAAGCAAAACTTTCATCTGACGAATTGTCGCTCAAAACTGATGCCACAATATTAATGCAAATATCACCGGTTAAGTGTCCGTGAGTATCATTTACTTTTTTAAAGAAATCAATATCAACGAATAACGTCACAATTTTTTTGTTTCTTTGTATCGCCAATTCAGTGATATAAGTGAAGTTGTTATGGAGATATCGACGATTATAGAGTCCAGTTAAGGGATCACGATAGGTTGACTCTTTTAACGAACGATTAGCTTTGTTCAATTCATCTAAAGTATTAGATAGCTCTTGGGTTCTTTGTGTTACCAATGACTCTAAATATTTGTTAGATTCTTTCTCTTTTTGTAGTAAAGCTTCTTGTGCTTTTTGTGCATCTCTTTCGTGTTTGTATGAAAGTTCTTGCGCTTGCATTCTTAATGTTCTTTCATAGCTAATGCGATTGCCAATAGCAAAAGAAGCTAAAATTGCTTCAATGACTGCGCCAACTAAAGCAGAATTTTCTGTTATGATATTACTTGGAATTAAATTTAAGCGCGAAGCACCCAGAAGAATGGCTCCCGTCATCAAGCACCCCCAACCAATGGTAATGTATTTGGCATAATTTATACCTTTTAACCAAACCATAATGGCACAAGCAAATAAGCTTATGTAAGTTACCATCGCAAAGATACTGGCTATAATTGTAGAGTTTCTTGCGGAAATAAAAAATAATAAAACGCCAAGCGCTAAGATCAATATAGATAAATAGCTATAAAAGTAATAAGCGAAAACTAAATTCTTTTTTACGCGTAAAAAGTGTGTCACGAATAATATAGACATCAAAGAAACCCATAATACTGATAATGGAACCGATAATCGATTCCACTCAGGATTTTCTGGCCATAAGTATTGGAATGCGTAACCTCTTTGAATAGAATCAAAAAATATAGCGGAAATAATAAAAATAAAATAGATGGTAAATATACGATGTTTGAGTTGAGTGTGTAAAAATAAATTATAAAAACCCATTGCCAGCAAACACCCGATACAAGAGCCAATTAACAAAGTAACAAGTTGTTTGGCAGCGATAAAACTATTCTTGTTATATAAAGTTATCGGTATAAAAATAGAATCGTCAGAAGAGATGCGTAAATATAAAGTGTAGTTCTGATCATCTTTAACTTTTAAAGGAAACAGAAAACTACGATGTTCTAATGGTCTAGAATCAAAAGGTAACTTAGAACCTGTATGATAATAATCCATCAACATACCGTCTTTCATTAAAAAAAACTCAATAGAACTTAAAATGGGGTGATTAACCTCAATTAACCATTGATTATCGAAAATCCCTCGAGTTTTAATATCGCGTTTTAACCAATAAATACTGTCAGAAAATCCAAAACTAGGATTGGTATCTGAATTTATATTCCAATGTTTTTCGGGGATTTCTTGAATGCTATCAATTGTGTATCTTTTTTCATTATCTTCTAAAAAATTAATATTTTTACCCATGTTGAATTGTTGTGTCTGATTATCCAAGATAATTTCTTCATGACTGAATACGGTCAGTGAAAAAACACTTACAAAAAACAAAAACATTTTTTCTAGTAAGGTTGTTATGTTTTTTGTCGTAAATATCATAGAATTTTAGTATTTAACGGTATTTGTCATTGTTGAAAGAGTGTTCAAAAAAATATTGAAAAGCAATTTGCCATTGATTTTCGCGCTCTTTTATTTTGCCTGTATAAATTTCTCTAACGGGTTTTTTGCTGCTGATATGATTGTATTCAATATGGAAGCGCCATTGTTTTGAAAACCGATATTGACTATTAATAGTAACAGCATAGCCTTGTTCATTGTTGTTATCACCAAACGTATTGTCTCTATCATCAACGTCAAAAATATCTAGACGAGCTGAAAAAAGATGCTTCAACCATCGATAGCTACCTAACAAAAACGCACTTGAAAAAGTATTATTGACAACATCAAAGCGTTGAGGGCTTTGCATAAGGGTGTCTCCCCATAGAGCTTGAAGTACCCATTGCCAATGCCGCGAAGGTCTTGACTGGAAACCTACATGTGTAAATCGAGTATGCCAAGCGTAGTGTCCATATTTAACAATGTAGGGAAGGGCACGATTATCATAATGTCCTAATTTGACGTGATAATTTTTTTTGTATTTCCACTGCCCGATAAAATGATAACCGACACGATAATCAATCTCTTTAAAGGGATCGGTGGCGGGCGCTTGATTTTCTAGAATTTCACCTGGGGCACGTGTTTGCATCGGCGGTAGAGGGATAGAATCTTGCCATGGTGTTTGATAGCTGCTGATATTCCATCCATGCCATGCTAAAACAGCGCCTGTAGTATCATTATGGTTAAATATCTCCAGTCCTAAGCCCCAGTCATAAGGTTGGTTTCTAAATTTCCCGAGCCATTCTAAATCTATGGAAAAACCGATGTGTCTGACTTCAGAGCCTATCCAACTGTTAATTGCAGAAAAACTCAATGTCTGTGGAGATTGCCAGCCTATGCCCTGATTATTCATAGAAATATTGGGATAGTGTATGCCTGCATTAAAAGTTGTGCGTAATCCGTTTTCAGTTGGCAGGCTAATATATCTAATATATCCCTCATTTAACCCTAAGCCTTGTGTATTCTCTTGATAATAACCGTTAAGAACCCAGTGTGTTGACCAGTGTTCCGTCCAATCTGTATTAATATCCAGCGTCGCTTGAGCTAATGATATGCCAGTGCCATTATCATAACGAAATTTACCCCATGAACCGGATAAATAGCTCTCTATACCTTGCGTTGTATGTAAACGAAAATCTAAAATACCTGCGATATCTGTATGAGCAGCAAAACTTTGTTTATTACAAGGAACAATAAAAACCAACAAAGTAGCTATAGAAAATGATATTTTTCGTCTCTGCAAGAACATCTTGTTCTTTGAAACCTCAGTCTTAGATCATATAGTTAAAATAGTGCTTTCCATTCATTAACCAGAGTTATTTTATTTAAGAAAAAATGATTTATGTTCAAACATCTAAATAGACGTTTACTTAAAGGATGAATTCATTATTTCTATGACTTATTTTATTTAAAACAGCGGTTAATTAAGTTAATTATAGAGGTTTTATAAAAAGTGCTATTCACAGGAAATAGAAAATGAACAGATGGGAGGTATTCTTTTTTAAATGGTCGCTTTGGCATCAAGAAAGTATTCTGACTCTAATAGCCAGCGATTAAATTTATCAGCGGGTAAAGGACGGCTGATAAAATAACCTTGAGCAAATTCGCAGGCATTTTTGCGTAACCAATCCATAGCTTCTTGCGTTTCAACACCTTCAGCAACAACGGATAACCCCATATTATGTGAGAGCTCAATAGTTGACTGCACTATAATGGCATCATCGGCATTATTAGGTAATTGTTGAACAAAAGATTTATCAATTTTAAGTTCGTGTAATGGCAAATGTTTGAGTTGAGCAAGCGAAGAATAGCCCGTACCATAATCATCAATGGAAAGGTGAGTGCCTTGATTTTTAAAGGTTTTGAGTACTTGAATGGCTTTTTCTACATCTTGAACGACGGCACTTTCAGTAACTTCTAGTGTTATCGCGTGGTGAGGAAGATTATGTTTTTTAACGACCTGGTAAAAATGATTAAAAAAATCATCATCGTTGATGTCTTGTGCTGATATATTCACTGCAATGGATAAATTTATATTCTGAGCTTGCCACTCTTGATATTGCTTGGCTGCTGTTTTTAAAACCCAGTTAGATAAAGGTTTAATTTGGCCACTTTGCTCAGCAAAAGGAATAAAACTATCTGGTGGTATCATACCCAAGTTGGGGTGTTGCCATCGTACTAGGGCTTCTACGTGTGTAACTCTATTTTTTTTGAGATTAACTTTGGGTTGATAAAAAAGAGTGAGTTGTTCTTTTTGAATAGCTTGTTTCAATTCACTCATCAATTGAAATCGTTTAGGTGTGTTTTGATCAAGAGCAGGGTCATATAAAACACTCACTTGATGCGTTTTTCTTGCAATATGTAGTGCTGTATCCGCTTTTTGCAAGAGTGATGATAAATCGCCATGCGTGGGGTAGAAAGCAATGCCTACTCTAATGTTTAAATGAAGATTGATTTTTTTAATATCAATAGGTTGTGTTAGTGTATGTTCTAATTGCTGTATGGTGAGTTCGATAGAGTCAGGCTGAAAATGTTTATCCAAAAGAACAAATTCATCAGCACCCATATAAGCAATAAAGAAATTGGTCTTGAAAGTAGAAAGCTTTTCAGAAAAACCTTTTATGACTTGATCGCCGAACTCATGTCCCATGGTGTCATTGACATCCCGCATGTTTCTGAGGTTGATTAGATAGAGCCCTATCGGTTTAGACTTATCAAAGGTAAAATTTTGTAACTCTTGATTCAAGGCATTACGATTGGGCAATTCAGTTAAAGCATCATAATATGCTTGATAGCGGATAGCTTGCTCTCTTTGCAAAATCGCTTTTTGCATAACACCAAACTCGGAAGCTAATTGCGCTAGTTCGCCTTGCTCATTGATTTGTACAACCTGTTGATAATTACCTCGAGCGATGATTTGTGCTTGTTCTACTAATAATTTCACGGGCTTAGTAATACTTTTTGCAATAAGATAAGCGCCACCAAGAGATAAAAATAAAGTGAAGAGGCCGAGTAAAACTAATTGTAACCAGCGTCGTTTTATAGCAACTAAAAGATCTTCTTTGGATTTATAAAATACAACAGCCAGATCGAAGTTTTCCGATTCCTCCAGTAAAATAGAGTCACCAATGAATTCATTGGGAATCTTATTATCCACAATATTTTTTGATAGTGATTCTTGATAAGTAGTTTCGTTATCATAAGCGAGTATTTTGAGGTTATCATTTTGTTGGATCAAAAAATTAATTGAAAAGCCAATAGTTTCTGCATAGTAACGTGCTAGCCTTGTATCAATAGCAAATCCAAAGCCAATCCATCCAAATGTTTTTGTACCACTTTTGAGTGGTGAAAGTGTCATTTTATATACAACATTATTAACGAGCATCAACTTAGATTCATCTGAAAATAATGAAGAACTGGCGAGAGATTTACCGATTTGCTCACCCCGTACAAGCCTTTGCTGTCCGTTGGGATCGATCTGACGAACGACCTGGTTGGTAATCACTTTATCTTCAGAAAGTGAAATTGCCATATCTGCATCGATACGCTGTCGATGATTGTTCAAAGCCACAAGAAAAGTGCGGTTGTCTTCTTGGAAAAATTGTTTTAAACCAAAATCCTTTGCTACGGTTTCAGCAAACGCATTGAGGAAATAGACACGTTGAGAAAAATCATTGTTTAAAATTGCCTTGGATGCATTAATCTGTGCTTGGACTTCTTGTGTGGTTTGGTTTTGAATAGCTCGGCTTAATACAATCAATGCAATAGCTTGGATGATTACCAATAGAATAACAAAAAAATAAAAAATCTTGCTCTGTATTGAGTTGAACAATGAAAGGTTTCTCTACATTTAAACGATAAAACTTTTAATAGTCATCAAATTCTAAATATTGCAAGCCATCTTGGGCAGGTATAGCTTGCATCGCTTTAGATAGTTGGAAAGTAATCTCTTGATTATTGTTCAGAATTAATCGTTTTGAAATTCTATTATTGGTAGATTGCATCTGAGGGTGCCAAACAACGATAGTATATTCTTCTGGAGGAAGGTTCAGCTTTAACTTGCCCTTAGCATTCGTTTTACCAAAGTATGGAGTGTCCACGACCAAAATAAAACCACTCATCCAATCATGAATATTACATCCCATGGCAACATCTTCAGGAACGGTAAAATTTTTTAGTTTTTTTTCTTGAGAGGCTCGCAACTTAAAAGAAAATCGTGTTTTTCCTGATACTGAATAAATATGATGTGTAATATCATCGATATTAACAAAATTTACACTCTGATAGCGCTGTATAATATTGATATAAGGAGTAAATGCTCCTTCTTTTTGTTTGATCGTTAGAGGAGGTTTTTCGGAAGTTAATTGTGCTTGAAAGTTTTTGGGGCTTGCATAAACCACCATTTCTTCTAAAGGCTTATTTTTAATACTTAACACTTCAACAGTGAGTACTGACGCCATAACTGGATGATAGACAATGCCAATTATGACGTAAAAAAGATATTGAAATGTTGAGTGCATACAAAAAAATAAATGGGTTCGCATCATTTAAGTTATCATGAAAAACACATATGAATACGTAAAGTATAACGGTAACTTAGATTATTGCTTATCTTTATGGCTTGATAATAAAGTCTCAGTAATAACTGACTTTTTCTAGTTTTCCACGGAATGTCCAATGTGCATAAACTGTCCAAGCAAAAATAAAAGGTAAGACCAATACTATGCCATAAAAAATCATTTGTAACGATGACAGAGATATGGAAGCATCCCAAACCGTTAATTCATCCAGAATGATGTAGGGATAAAAACTATAAGCTAAACCATTAAAACAAAATGTGACGAGTAAAGTTGTCAATACAAGAGGAAGCCAAGTATATCGATTGATAACATCGGGTTGTTTATTAAGCAAATAATAAAGAAATGCTATACAAATAATTGAAAGTAATGGGATGGGTAGTAGCACGAGTATATTCGGAAAAGCGAACCATTTTTCAAAAATAGTGTTGCTAACCAAGGGTGTAACAAGCGAAATGGTCAACAAGCCAACGCCAAATCCAACTAAGCTTTTTTTAGCCCACTCGAGAGCTCTGGTTTGTAGGTCATTACTGGTTTTAATCAGTAACCAGCAGGCACCGAGAAGTGTATAAGTGGCCAGAAGCCCAAACGTAACGAAAAGAGTAAACAGAAAGCCTAGTCCATCCATGTGAAATCCTAAGATGTAACTACTCAGCATATAGCCTTGTGCTAGAGTTGTTAATAAAGAACCTAAAATAAAAAAAGACTCCCAACGTTTTTTATTTCGAGTTGCTACTTTTGCACGAAAATCAAAAGAAACCCCACGTAGTATCAAACCAATTAGCATCAACGTTATCGGGAAATAAAGGTGCCCAAATATAATCCCATTCGCTTTGGGAAAAGCCACCAACATTACGCCAATGCCTAAAACTAACCAGGTTTCATTGGCATCCCAAAACGGAGCAATTGTCGAAAGCATACGTTCTCGGTGGTTTTCTTGGCTAAAGTGCATCAGTATCCCGATACCAAGATCAAAGCCATCAAGGATCACATACAACAATAAAGCTAACCCCATTATCATCATCATGAAAATGGGTAGCCAGTGACCATTCACTGTCATATCAATCATGGTTAATTTACCTCTGTAATTTTACAATACGGTAATATAGTCATTGGATTACGAAAATATTGCCTTCTCTTTCTGAGAGCCGGATAACGAGCTCTGTTCTGAACATTTCAATTGCCGAGCTTGCACAACATGTTTTCTCGCGAGATAAAAAACTGTAGCAATATAAGCAATAATCAAAACAGCGTACAAAGAAAGATAAGTGACAAAGGTCGTTGCAATGGCAGGAGATGCAATGGCTGAAGCAGCATCTGCTGTCAATAATATGCCTTCAACTAAATAAGGTTGTCGACCTATTTCAGTGACATACCAGCCTGCTAATGTGGCTATCCAACCACTAAAAGTCATGAGAACTAATATCTTAGAAAATTTTGTAGGTAATTTATTGTACCGAAACCAGTAGTAAGCAGTTACAAAACTCATAAAGAGCATAAGCATGCCGATTCCTACCATAATACGAAAAGACCAAAAAACTGGAGCAACAGGAGGATGCTTTTCAAAATCATTAAGCCCTTTTATTTCTCCATTAAGATCGTGAGTTAAAATTAAACTGGCCATGTTAGGAATACCAATTTCAAAATGATTAGTTCTTGAATCTTCATCAGGTAAAGCGAACAAGAGTAGAGGGGCTCCTTCTTGCGTTTCCCAAACGCCTTCCATAGCTGCTATTTTTTGTGGTTGGTGCTTTAAAGTGTTTAAACCTAGTAAATCTCCTGAGACGACTTGCGCCATAGCAAAAATACAGGCAACAGTTAATGCAGAGGACAAGGTGATTTTCACATCTTCACCGCGATAACCAAGACGCCATTGATAAGCAGCAATTCCAAGTAATAGAAATGCCATTGTCAATGCAGATGCCATAAGCATGTGAATTAAACGATAAGGCATAGATGGATTAAAAATAACTTCCCACCAATTCCTTACATGCACAACACCATCGATTAATATGTGTCCTGCTGGTGTATGCATCCATGCACTAAGTGTCATGATCCAAAATGCTGACAGTGTAGTGCCGAAAGCAACCATGAAACAAGAAAGTAAATGCCAATGTGGCTTCACGCGGTTCATTCCAAAGAACATAATACCAAGAAAAGTCGCTTCCATGAAAAATGCAGAAAGAACTTCGTAAGCTAGTAATGGTCCTGCAACGTTACCCACCGTATTCATAAATCCAGGCCAGTTGGTTCCAAACTGAAATGACATAGTAATACCACTGACTACGCCTAATGCGAATGAGAGAGCAAAGATTTTAATCCAAAATTTATAAGCGGTTAGCCAAGAAGTCTTATTGGTACGAATATGCATCCAGCGAAAATAAAACAGCATCCATGCAAGGGCGATGGTAATCGTAGGGAATAAAATATGGAAAGAAATATTTGCGGCAAATTGCATTCTAGCCAAAACGAGTGCATCGAACATAATTGACTCCTCAATGTAATGTTTCGAACTTATGAATTCATCGTGGGTTATTCATTGCTTTTTTTGAAAGTGAGTTTTTCCGCAGCATCTAAAAACTTAATCAGTTTTGAGCCTAGCGTTAAATAGCGTAAGAGTTTCTTTGTATCTAACTTTTCCATATCGGCATACCAACTATCGAAAAGCTCAATGACATCATGCATCTCTTTCAGGCGCTCAAGGGTTTGTGCTTCTTCTTGATTGCCAGCTTCGGCATCAAGCAAGGCACTGCGCAACATAGTCAGTGTTGGATCAACTTCTCTCTTTTTTCGTTCTTCAAATAAAGTTCTGATAATCAACCATATATCATCGGGGACTGTGAAATAATCTTTTCTGTCGCCAGGATAATGTTTGGTTTTTAGTAATCGCCAACTATCGAGCTCCTTTATCCCCATACTGACGTTAGAACGTGAAAAACTCAGTGTTTTAGCAATGACATCTGCTGATAAAGGCTTAGGAGATACATAGAGCAGAGCATAAATTTGACCGATAGTTCTGTTTATACCCCAATGGCTTCCCATTTCACCAAAGTGGGCAATAAAGTCATTCATTAATGGTGTTAATTGCATAGCTCTCTTTACTTAATTTTATTGATTTTCAATGAGTTAAATTAAATTATACAGAGAGATTTATTATCTTTTTTATACTTTCTGTAATTTCAGTAATTACTGAAATTACAGAAAGTATAAAAATTAGTGAAGCGTAAGTCAATAGATTGATTCAGAGCAAGATAACTGTTCAATCAGTCAATAGATAAGCGGTTTGTGGAAAGGAGAAGAATGTAAGAATAAGCGTGATAAATGATCAATCACAGATTTCGAGTTTTAATGCCTTCTAAGTCGGCTGAGCAAACGCGTACGAAAGCCGAACGGTTGTAGTGATACAGCTCACTTAATTGAGTAGCTACAGTATTTGCTATTTCATCACTTGTGCAAATCACGGCCATAGTTGGACCTGCACCAGAAATACCAAATGCTAGTGCATCATTGTCAAAAGCTATCTGTTTGGCTTTTTCAAAATCAGGAATTAACTTAAAACGGTGTGGTTCAATAACTTTATCCGACAAAAGAGGTTTGAAAGTTTCATCGTCAGCTCCAGTCGCTAAAGCTTGGATCAAAAGAGCCATTTGCTGACTCCATGCTGTACTTTTTTTTAGAGATAAGGTAGAAGGTAAAACAAGCCTGGCATGTTTGGTGGCTAACTGTGTTCCAGGATGACAAAGCACGAAACGCCAGTGATCAGGAATTTCCAGGATTTTTGGCAGGCTGTTTTCCTTTTCTATGAGAGTAAGGCCCCCTAATAGAGAGGGTGCAACATTGTCTAGATGAACACCCCCTGAAATTCCCGCCTCAAGTTGTCCGCACATTTGTAAACAAGTGAGTGTATCTAGCGGGTTTTGATAAATAGCATTCATTGCTCCGACTGCGGCCACAATGGAACAAGCACTAGAACCTAATCCTGATCCAATCGGTAAATTTTTTTCTAATATGATCGATAAGGGTTTGGGTTTAACTGTCTTGTGTTGAATGAGATATTCGTGATACAAGTCTCGCGCTTTCATCACTAAATTATCTGTATCTTGAGGTAATTGAGAACTATATGGCCCAGTTGTTGAGAAATGATTATGTTCTGTATGGTCGTCAATAATAACACGATCACCAAGTGGAGGCTCGGTAGTGTCAGAAACTGCTAAACCTAAGATATCAAATCCAACAATAAAATTTCCAATACTAGCAGGGGCGAAGGTGTCTATCTTCATAGGTTCATTGACTCAACTTTTGTACAGATGGTTTTTTCCTTATTGATAAGTTGGATTCCAAGAGGCCACACGTAAAATATCGGCAAACACACCAGCCGCCGTGACATCTGCGCCAGCACCATAGCCACGAATAACTAGAGGAATCGGTGCGTATCGCTGTGTAGTAAAAGATAGTGCATTTTCACCACCTTTGATGGGGTACAGTGGATGGCTTTTATCAACTGCAATAACTCCCACTTTACAAACACCATTTCTTATTTCTCCAACTAAACGTAATAGTTGATCTTCGGCTTTCGCAGCAAGCACTTTTGTCTCTATTTCTTGATCATAAGCAGGTAGTGCTTGTAGAAAATCATCAATACTCATTGAAGGATCATTTAAATGATCGGGTAGTATGGGTTCAATAATAACGTCATTGATTTCAGCATGATAACCAGATTCTCGGTATAGAATAAGCAACTTTCTAGCAACGTCCATACCACTCAGATCATCTCGCGGATCAGGTTCTGTAAATCCTTGCTCACGCGCTTGGATAACCGCTTGAGAAAAGCTAACATCTTCATCCAGTAATCCAAAAACGTATGAGAGAGAGCCTGACAAGATACCTTCAAACTCGATAAGTTGGTCGCCACTTTTGATCAGATTTTGTAAGGTGTCAATAACAGGAAGCCCTGCGCCTACATTGGTTTCATAAAGAAATTTTCGACCTCTATCGTTGGCTTTTTGGCGAAGAGTTTGGTAATAATCTTCAGAGTCCGTATTCGCTTTTTTGTTGGGAGTAGCGACATGCATACCCGCTTCAAATACTCGGTCGTAACTCAAAGAAACCTCCTCGCTACTTGTACAATCAACAAAAATAGCATTTAAAAGGCGTTCTTTAAATTGGTAGTTAATGATTGCGGGAATTGAGCTGGGTGTTTCAACGCGAGAAAGCGACTCCGTCCAATTGTTAAGAGAAATTCCTTCTTTATTCAGGATCATTTTTTTGGAGTTGGCGATACCACAAACCTTAACTTCGATATTTTGACGGGCAAGATCTTTTTGTTGGCTATGGATTTGCCTAAGTAGCTGTGAACCCACGGTACCGACTCCCACCAAAAAGATATTGATTTCTTGTCGAGTATTAAAGAAAAATTGATGAGCGATTAATACGGAACGTAAGGCATCCGATTTTTCCACAACAGTAGAAATGGAGCGTTCGGCAGCTCCCTGAGAAATAGCAATAACATTAACATCAACAGAAGCGAGCGAAGAAAAAAACTTACCTGCCACGCCGCGTTTGGTTTTCATGCCATCACCCACAACAGAGACTACCGCTAAATCCTCTTGGCATTCAATAGAATCAATCAGATGTGCTTCCAGCTCTAAATGTAATTCAGTTTCCAGTGCTTCTTTAGCAGAAGCTGCATCAGCACTGGCTACACAGAAACCAATGGTATATTCCGATGAAGATTGTGTAATAAGAATTAATGAAATTTCTTTGCGAGAAATAGCGCCGAAAATGCGTGTAGCAATACCTGGTATGCCTTTCATCCCTGCTCCGGAAACGCTGAGCATAGCCACTTTTTCTAAGTGAGAAATTCCTCGTACTAAAAACTGACTCACGTAATCGGCTTTGAAATGGATGAAGGTACCTGGTGCGTCAAGATTTAACGAGTTTTTAATTTTAGTCGGTATATGATGAGCTGCTATGGGTGCGATGGTTTTGGGATGAAGCACCTTGGCTCCAAAGAATGAAAGCTCCATGGCTTCTTCGTAGCTCATTTCGGGAAGAAGCACGGCATCTTTAACAATGTTGGGATCAGCACTATAGATACCATCAACATCGGTCCAGATTTCGAATAAATCGGCACGGAGGCCGACGGCCATCAGTGCTGCTGAGTAATCGGAGCCGTTTCGACCCAGAGTTGTGAGATGTCCTTCAAGGCTTGATGCAATGAAACCAGGCATGAGTAAAATGTCATGGGTGCTTTGGATATGCTGTTCAAATCTAGAATAAGTCACATCAAAAATAGGGCGCGCATTAATTGCATCTTCAGTCGTTTTAATGCAGTCCTCGCTTTTGAGCATCAAAATACTGAGGCCTAAAGCATTGAGTATTGCTTCCATTATTTTGACGGATAACCTTTCACCTAAAACAATGACAGCGGTATGAATACTCGGAGGACACTCTTTCAAAAGTTGTATTCCAGTCAAGTAGTCCTGAAAAATTTTGGAATAATTGGCGACTTCCGATTTTAGTGCATGCACATCAATACTCGAAAAACGAATGCTTAAATTGTCGATGATGGCATAGTGTTTCTTTTCAAGCGTTTGTACAAGTTCTGAAATTTCTGCCCCTTTAAGTACATGGGTCATGCTTTGATCAAGAAAGTTAGTGACGCCAGATATGGCTGAAACCACAATACCCAAACGAGATTGTTGACGACGATTATGAATAAGGCGAGCTACATTGGCTATGCGCTCAGCATCGGCAAGTGATGTACCACCAAATTTAAGAACTTGCATTGTTAATCCAAATAGTAGTTATCAAGCAAAAGACTTATGTTAATCTGGTTTGGCTTTAACCACAACCACAGTATTGGAAAGTGTGATACCGCATTGCTAAAAGGCTTGAGTTAATTAATGCGACAAGTTGACAGAGTCGGTAATAGTCGAGAGTTTTTGTCGGTGAACTTTAAATTAAGATAAGAGGATTATCCATCAGAAGAGAGCCATGAAAAATGGCTCTTCGCAGAACAGCTTATCGTAAACGGCTGTATAAAGTAATACCGCTTAACTCATGGACTCTTGCTGTTGGGTGAATTTCATCAAAAAAGATGAATCTATCGAAGTTGCAATTTGGAGCAAGCTGATGTGTTGCGCTGCTGAAACAAGCATCCGTTGAGTTTTCAAACCCAAAGTAAATCGCATAAGCAAGGATTGAACGAAAAACACTATTAATATCAACAAATCGAATGTTTAGTCCACGATCACTTCCGTAAATACTTAAGGCATTCCTTTCTAATTGTTTGTTGTAATAGTAGGTAAGATTGTTTGCGAGTTGCTGGAGTTCAGTTGAACCTGCGCTAAGAAGACGTGTTTCTGGAATATCACCAATGTTGGGTGAATTAACGAAAGCTACATTTCTAGCGCCCAATTGAACGAATAGTTTAGCTTTCTCGCCTACAATATCAGCCGCGTCTTCAACAAAATTTATCGCTGTTTTGTAGTCTTCAATGCTGCGCGCGGAACGAATATCATTACCGCCGATAAAGAAAACGTAAAGAGCTTTAGGATCGACTTTACCACCGAAACGTTGTAAATAGGCATTCACTTGAGTTTCTAGGTCGATGGGTTCATTACCGTTGGCTTTGGCACCAGCTACAGCATAGTTACTACCGGTTGGAACACCAATTAAGTGATTGGATGGCTCCAAAGGAAGACGTAAGTATTTTGCAAGAACTTCAACAGAAACGAGTCCGTTTGTGATTCGGTTCCCATGATAAGGCGGGTTGGGGAAAGGTTGAGTTACGGTTGCCAAGTTATTGGTGTCAGAGAGCGAGTCCCCAAATATAACCAATTTTGAATAGTTGCCTGCGAAAGCAGTCGCCAAATTAACAGCGAGTAATAGGGAGATCAATAGTCTTATCATTTTTTTAACCTCTAAGAAAAAATAATGCTCGATCGATGTTACTGAGCTTTAGAAAAAATTTGAAACTGATTAGCATTGTTGTGTGATGGGTTTCTCAAGAAAGTGCTAAAAAGTCTATTCACTGTGTAATTTATGCCCAAGTATATGAATTTATTGATGAATTGGTGGGGTGTGAAATGCAAAAAAGCGGTTTTAGAGAAATCAAAGCTTCACTAAAACCACTTTGCAGGTGAAAAACTAACGACATTTGCTGCCTATATGCTGTTCGTTTCTGTGCTTTGCGAGTTCCACTTGCTTTTGGCGTTCGGCAAATCGCTCTTTTTGCTCTTCAGTGAGAGTATCGAAGCAATGTGGGCAAGTGACGCCGGCTTGAAATTTGGGTGATTTTTTATCTTGTTCGTTGATGGGCATCCTGCATCCATGGCAAAGGTCGTAATCACCCTGTTCTAGGCCATGAGTAACTGCAACACGGTTATCAAAAACAAAGCATTGTCCTTCCCAAAGACTGTCTTTTTCAGGAACTTCCTCCAAATATTTTAGAATGCCGCCTTCGAGGTGGTAGACTTCGTCGAACCCCTGTTGCAACATGTAAGCAGAAGCTTTTTCACAGCGAATACCACCAGTACAAAACATCGCGACTTTTTTGTGCTTACGGCGATCGAGCTGAGATTCTACGTAATCGGGAAATTCTCTGAATGTATCTGTCTCTGGATTAATCGCATTTCTAAAACTTCCGATTTGGCACTCATAATCATTCCGTGTATCAATAACAACAACTTCGGGATCGGCGATCAGTTGATTCCAATCTTTGGATTTGACATAAGTTCCAACCACAAGATTTGGATCGATATTTTCTACGCCCATCGTCACAATTTCCTTCTTGAGCTTAACTTTCATACGATAAAAAGGTTGTTCATCACTCCAAGATGTTTTGTAAGTTAGATCTTCTAAGCCAGGAATGTGCATGAGATAGTCAAGAAGTTTGTCGATGTTAGCGCGAGAACCAGCAACAGTACCATTAATGCCTTCTGCAGCCAGAAGTAAAGTTCCTTTGATAGCATTTTGATGACAAAACTCAATCAAGGGCTCACGCAGTTCTTCATATTGAGCTAATTTTGTAAATTTATAGAGTGCGATGACGACAACATTGTTCATTGATACACCTTAAGCCATTTGGCTAGTATCTGTAGATTGACCGTTTATATACAATTAAATGCCTATTATATCCTTTTGAGCTGTCAAAACAGCAATAGTAGAAAAAAATATGACGAGCGTTATTGTTTGATAATACTTATTTCTTATATTATGAGTTCCTAATTTTTCATTGCTTAAGATTCAGCTTGTTTTTTTGATTGCTTTGTCACAATTTATGGAAAAAACACCTGAAATACTGGGTTATTATCTTTCTGGGTTTGACTTGTTGAAGTGTTGAACTAGAATCCAGATTAAGAAAAAAGAGAAGATTTCTCTATAATAAAAAGGGTATCGCATGGATTTATCAAAACTTAGTCAGGTTGAACGTTGGCATATCGGTCTAATGGTCAAAGAAGCTATGTCCGGCTCTGACAATCCAAACGAATTATTCTCAGCACCCCTCGATTTTGTCGAGCAAGAGGGTCGAATCAAGTTTTCATATCCAAAGTGGATGCTAGATATTAAAACCTATTTGGAGCCATCGCACGGTGCTCAGTCGACGCGTGATATCATGCTGGATTTGATGCTTGAGTTGATGAAACCTGGAGGTTTAGATGCCATCGTCAATAACACTGCCTTCGAAAAAGCCCCTGTAAAGTTGGTTTCTGTGTAAAAACCTTTTTACAAGGTTTACACGCCGATTCCCCATAATGGGTGATGAGTTTTAGCGACTCCCAAGATATAAATAAATAACCCTATCGAAATAAAGAAGAAAGTTTTTCTTTGTTCAAGCGTTTTTCCGCGTTTTAATGCTATCGTGCCCGTCACAATATACAGAATTAGTGCAACGATTTTTGCCATTATCCACGGACTTTGTAGAGGGTAAGCTTGTATTAAAATCATCAGTGTTATTGCTGATGCTAAGAGTACGCTGTCAACAATGTGCGGTACAACCTTGACCCATTTTCGCTCCAAGCGCTCTGGCGAGCGAATCATCCAATAACCTCTTACAACAAAAAAGATCCCTGAAATAAATACACTATAAATATGCAAGTATTTGATGGCCAGATACATGTTAAACCTCTTAATCCACGAAAAATGAAGCAAGAGAATGACAAAACTTAAACAGATTGTCTAGAAGTTGACAATGAAGTTAACAAAGCCTGCGTTAGACTTTAGAGCGTTACAGCGATTTGAAGAGAGCGAAGAATGAAAAACTTACAGCAGTGGTGTGATGAGTACGCCGTTTGTCACCAAAACAAAACTAATAAAATATTCCATTATGTCTGTGTACCGGCTATTTTTTGGAGTGTTCTTGCCATATTGTGGTGGCTACCTTTTCCATCAGCTTTACAATTTTACCCTTATGTCAATTGGTGTACGCTTTTCATGGTCCCTGCATTGGCATTTTACACGCTATTATCGATCCCATTGGGACTAATCATGCTAGCCATTTCATCTCTGTGCTGTGCAACATTCGTGATGATCCAGCAAAGTTGGGGAAACCAAGCATTAATTGTTTCTGCAATCAGTATTTTCGTGGTGGCTTGGATAGGACAGTTTATTGGGCATCATTATGAAGGTAAAAAGCCTGCTTTTTTTAAAGATGTACAGTTTCTATTAATCGGCCCAATTTGGGTGATTGTAGCACTAAAAAACAAAAAATCTTAAAGCTTCACCCCATCTAGACTTGTCAAAACTCGCTGATAATGGCATTTTTTGTTGAATCGCGAGTTTTTATCAACTCATATGAGTTAAATTTGCTCAATATTTAAACACTCAGCAATCTTAACTTATCCTACATACTCGCCACTTCTCAACAATTTTAAACTAAGAGAAATCAGATGATCAGTAGTGCACCGGTTTTATTTGGGGTTTTAGCCTGTATTTTGGGTGTTATCTTTTACACGTATTACAATGGTAATCGCTATAGTCAAATTTTTTATCGCATTTTTCCCATCATTCTTCTTTGTTACTTTATTCCTTCTGTAATTACTTCCAGTGGCATGTTGACTGAAGAAGGTTCGGAAGCCATCAGCCAACTCTACACCGTAGCTAGTCGATATCTTTTACCGGCTGCTTTAGTACTACTCACTATGAGCATCGATTTAAAACGAATTGCAGCGCTTGGTATAAAACCGTTAATTTTATTTTTTACTGCAACAATTGGTATCATCATCGGTGGCCCAATAGCGCTATTAATCGTGGGAGCCATCCAACCAGAGTGGGTTGGTGGAGAAGGCAATGATGCAGTTTGGAAAGGTATGACGACCGTCGCCGGCTCGTGGATTGGTGGCGGAGCGAATCAGTTAGCAATGAAAGAGACATTTGACGTTGGGGACGCAATATTCTCCAGCATGATTGCTGTTGATGTGCTCGTTGCCCAAATTTGGATGGCGGTGATTTTGTACATGGCTTCAAGGGCAAAAGAAATTGATGCCAAAGTAGGGGCTGATGTCAGATCCATAGAAGAAATCAAGCAAACTGTTGAAGCATTTGAAAAAAAACATGCTCGAATTCCACAAACAAAAGATTTTATGGGCATTTTAGCAGTTGGTTTTGGAGCGACCGCTATAGGTCATATAGTGGCCAACTTCATGGGGCCTTTTATGGCGTCGACATTACCATTAATTCATGAAGACCTAGCCAGTAGTGGTTTAGATAGTCCATTTTTGTGGTTAATTCTAACCGTTACAGTTATTGGTATTAGCCTATCTTTCACGCCACTTAAAAATTTAGTGGGGGCGGGTTCCTCAAATATTGCCTCCGTCTTTATTTTTATTTTGGTCGTTGTTATCGGTTTGAAGATGGATATTACAGCGGTAGTAAATACCCCACAATTATTTGTTATAGGAATAATTTGGATGGCTATTCATGCTAGCTTGATGTTAATTGTTGCTCGATTAATACGCGCACCATTGTTTTTTATGGCAGTTTGCAGTCAGGCGAATGTTGGTGGCGCAGCTTCAGCGCCGGTCGTTGCTTCTGCCTTTCATCCTTCGTTAGCGCCTGTAGGTGCTCTTCTAGCTATTTTAGGTTATGCCGTAGGAAGTGTTGGTGCTTGGATCTGCGGAGAAATCATGCGTGTGATTGCAACGGGCGGATAAGTACCTATGTCACTCAAAGCCTTACTCTTGACTAGTCTCGCTATTATGGCATTTGCTGCGAACTCGGTTTTCTGTCGCCTAGCGTTACAAGATAAATCTATGAGTGCGGCATCTTTTACGGGTGTACGTTTACTGTCTGGGGCGTTGGTGTTGTGGCTCCTCGTGGCATGGCGAGCACAATCTTTGAAGAGAGAACCGAAAAAAAGTTTTAAGTCTTATAGTTTTTCAGCATTTTGGTTATTCTTGTACGCAATTACGTTTTCTGTCGCTTATGTACGCTTAGATACAGCCACAGGTGCTCTACTTTTATTTGGTGTAGTACAACTCACATTGGTAGGTATCGCGCTAGTGCAACGTCAGCCTCTCCATCGACTAGAATGGCTAGGAATTATTGTGGCTTTCGGTGGTTTGGTTTATTTAATGTTACCTGGTATCGCTAGACCGCCTTTGTTGAGTGCAATTACCATGGGTTTGGCAGGTTTTGCATGGGGTGTATATACCTTTTTAGGGAAGTCATCCCAGGCTCCTTTGAGTGATACCCATCAAAATTTTCTTTATGCATTACCTTGGATATTGGTCGTGTTAATAGTAGATGGGGAGTGGCGGTTAGGTTCAAGTGAAGCGATAACTTTTGCTGTATTGTCCGGGGGTTTAGCATCCGGTGTGGGTTATAGTATTTGGTATCATGCACTAGCTTATCTCTCTGCCAGTCAAGCAGCTTCTTTTCAGTTGTTAGTACCCGTCATTGCTGCTATTGGAGGCATGGTTGTGGTGGGTGATAGCGTGACATTGAGATTGTTTATTGCATCTTTCATTATCCTGTTGGGCATTAGTGTAGTGATTTTGGGGCGTAAAAGGCTCACAGTTAAATAGTGTTTTTTACAAGCAAGCAATTTTGGAATTCAATGTAGTGTTTATTGTCTCAATTTAAGAATTATCCAAACGAGTTTGAATGATGATAAAAATACGCGATCTTGTCATGTTATTAGTGGGTGGTTTGTTAGGGTGGTGGTTGTATCCTAACTTTTATCATTTACATAAAGGGTTAAACGTTGAAGTTGACCCTATAGAGAAAAGTGAACTTGGGCATCAAAGCGTAGAGTCAATGGCTTCTATTTCAAAGAGCTTTAAGACACCCTCCGGCGAAAAAATATCTCGTGAAATCACAAAACATTCAGCAACTCATGACGCATTGGTATTGCCAGATTGGAAAAAATTACAAAATTTTTCTCATTGGCTAACTTATCAGGAATGGTTGTCGGCTCTAGTGCAAATTCATTTGTCAGAAAGTCAAAAAGCCTGGTTAAAAGCACAAGCATTAGTTTATTACAAAGAGAATTATATTGAAGCTCTCGCACTTTACTATCAAGCCATTAAGTTAGCTGAAAATTTTGAGTTGACACAAGTTTATACCAAGGAAACGAATCAGTTTATTCAATCAGCTATAAGCAGCTATAGTAAGCAATCTCGGTCTTGGGATAATAATGATTTTTATTTCTTTTTGGAGTTCGCTCGTGAAAAACAGCCAGACTTTCCTCCAGTTAGTTTGGCGCTATCCTATTGGTTTGAAGCTGAAGGAGACTTGCTGCAAGCCTTAGATGTTTTATATTTATTACCACAAGGAACGGTGTTTGATAATGAAGTTCAACAACAAATTTCTCGACTAAGCAAAATCATTGACAATGATAATAATATACAAGGTATTCCATTAATTGTAGAAGGGAATAGCTTTTTAGCGAAAGTCATTTTTAACGAAAGTGTTGAGCTTTTATTGTTGTTGGATACAGGGGCGACGAGTACTGCGCTATCACCACAAGCCATTGAACTTATCGCATCAGAGACGTCGGGCCTTAGAGCTCTTGGCGAAACTTTAGTGAGTACAGCAAATGGACAAGTACGTTCTACGGTTTTCGAAATAGCCAATGTGCGGATGGGTAGCTTTGAATTGGTGGATACTGCTGTTATAGAAGTTAATCTTTCAGAAAATGGCCGTTTTGATGGATTGCTAGGTATGGATTTTTTAGCTAATTTTCGATTCCGTATTGATCATCAAAAGCAACGCCTTTATCTCAGTGACGTAAATGATAATGAATGAAAAAACAAGACCATTGAAGAGCATTACTATTTTCACAATTGGTTACGCAGCAAAGCCAATGAAGACTTTTTTAGCACAGTTACATCACTATAGTATTGATGCTGTAGTCGATGTCCGCTCTGTCCCTTTTAGCGCATATTACTATGAATTCGATCAAAATCGGGTTGCATCCAGTCTTAAACAAAATAATATTTATTATATTGATTTAGGTAAAGAATTGGGTCCGCGTTCAAAGAACCCTGAGCACTATGATAAGAAAGGTCAAGTACAGTTTGACAGGCTGATGAACTCAAGCTTATTTAATGAAGGTGTCAATCGTCTACTAAAAGGTTTAGAAAAAGGTTTTACTATTGCTTTAATGTGTGCAGAAAAAGACCCATCCCATTGCCATCGTAGTTTGTTAATAGCAGATTCTCTTGAAAAACGATATAACATTACTGTACAGCATATTACCCATGAAGGTGCACTTGAATCTGAATCTGAGCTAAAATATCGGCTACTAGAGTCAGGAGGTTTTGAATCAGATTTATTTTTCGATCAAAATGCGCTACTCAAAAAAGCCTACGAGCAACAAATAAGAAAAAAAGCTTATCGAAAAGATTAAGTTGTTCTTATAATGCAAAAAGTCTTATCCTTTCAGCCGGTATTTTTCTGACTTCATCATAAAAAAGCTATACGTCTTAAGTTAAGCGCGCTAATTTGAACAAGTTCACAAAACATAGCATAGTAATGCGTTATAGTTCACAAAGTTTTTAGAACAAAATCACATTTTAACTAGGCGCCACCAATAAGCTTTGGTGTATTTTCCACGACAGGCTCTACACCATTTGTGGGCTTTTTTAGGTAATAGCTTTATGAAAAGTCAACCCGTTAAGACCACATTAAGAATACCTGCTGATTCGATTCGTCCTGGTATGTTTATTTCGCGACTGGATGTAGATTGGTCTGAAACTCCTTTTCCTTCTCAAGGCTTTGTTGTTAAAAGTGAAGGTATTAAAAGTCAGCTAGCGAATTATTGTCGTTGGGTTATGGTTGACTTAAACCGTTCTGATATATCCTCTTCGATGGAATCGTTATTGGGAGTAACTAATGGGGCCGTTAACTCTAAGAACATTTTGAAAAAAAATCAAAATGACATGACTACCGTTAAACTCGCTGTATTAAAGCGAGGTGAGGCTAACTATGGCCCTTTGGATGATTATCATGAAGAAGCAGCTAAGATGCGTCGATTGTGGTCATCAACACAATCAGCGCTTAGTGATTTCTTTCGACGAACCAAAACGCAATTGGAAGTTGACACCGATGGCTTGATTCAAGTAACAGCGCAATTTCATGAAGTTATTTTGAGTAATCCGAATGCTGCTCTGTGGTTTTGTCACTTTGAGAGTTTACAAAATCCTTTTTTGACGCATGCTTGGCGAAGTGCTGTTTTCGCGGTGATGTTTGCCCGTTCTTTAAACTTAGAGTTTCACAAAACAGAAACTCTCTGTCGTGCTCTGTGTTATTCCACGCTTGGTATTTTTTTAATAAAAGACAAAGTTGCCTTTTTTAAGAACACTCAAGAGCAACAGCAAAAGTATCTGTGGGAACAAACCCTAAAATTAGTGACCCGACGTATGAAGGATGACAGAGGGGTTAAGACAATATTAGGGGCATTACACGAACGGCATGATGGTTCCGGATATCCCAGAAATTTAAAGTCTGGACACGTCCCTTATTATGCTCGGATTGCTAGCTTGGCGCATTATTACGCGCTTCTTCTCGATCCTTGGACTGTCGCTGCGCCTGCATTAACATCCACAGAAGCTTCTTCCCATTTGTATGGGCTACAAGATAAAAATTTTCATGGAGAACTCATTTTAGAGTTTATTCAATGCATGGGAAGTTATCCCACTGGCTCTATTGTATATCTAACTGATGGGGGAATAGCTGCAGTACTTGAGCAAAAAGACAAATATCGCCTTCATCCAAAATTGGTAAAAGTCACGGACGAAGAGCATCGTGTTTATAAAAAGCCTCAAATACTTGACCTTAATCTAAAAAAATCACAACTCAAGGGGAGTATCCCGAGAATTCAAAAACATGTCGATCCGAGTGAGTTAAAAATTGATCGAAATCGTTTGAAACTACAGATTGCTAGGGCTTATAAGCCTTAAAACGTTGAACATGGTTGCATGAGTTGTCAGAGATAATAAGTTTATAGAATAAATTAATGAGGAGAAAAAAGAATGCGGAGGAAATCCTCCGCATTAGCAAAAATACTGACAGACGAGACCCAAGAAGGGGGTATGTGGTCATAAAAGAGTCGTCAGTCTGCTAGAAATGGGTTAAAACCCAAAAAACAAAAAAATAGAAGACAGATTCGAAACCCCAACTAATCAGCAATAGATTTCCTTCTCGCAGCAAGGCTGGTTTCAGCAGGAGCTGACTCAGACTTTTGTCCCTGTTCCTGAGGGAGCACTACTAAGATTTGCTGATTGTAAGAAACAATTGAGCGTTTATCGATTAAATTACGTTGTATGTCCATACGCATCGCACTAAGTGCTGACTCAATAACCATTTCTGAAACATTTTGAGGCTCAGAAATTTGATAGTCTTTCGCACTGGCTGGAGTATTAAGTAGGCTCAAAACTGACAATACGAAAAATGGATATATCGCATATTTCATTTTTTGACACTCCTTAAAATAAATCGTAACCCACATAATGAAAAAATGTAAATTTACGAGCTTTTAGTGACGATCAAGCAACAACATTGGTAGAGACACGATAATCAACGAGCTTGGTGTTAAAGGTATCGTTAATAACACTGCAGGCATCAACCGCATAAACTTTCATATCATCTCTTAGTTTCGATGCGTACTTTATCCGAGCACTGGCCTCTCTTCAAACGATCATTTATAATGTTTTGCATAAATAAAACTAATCTGAACAATGCGATTTATTTCGCAAATTGAGTGAGAAAAAATGCCAAAACGCCTTCCCCCTTTGAACAGTCTGAGAGCCTTCGAAGTCGCTGCTAGACACTTGAGTTTTACACGCGCTGCAAGTGAACTTTTTGTTACGCAAGCGGCAGTTAGCCACCAGATAAAGGCACTTGAAGAATTTTTAGGCGTTAAGCTTTTTGTACGTAGAAATCGAGCACTTCTATTGACCGAAGAAGGACAAAAATACTACCCATTGATACGCGACATATTCGAAAAATTAGCTAATGCGACTGAGCAAATCAAAGCAGGAGGTGCCTCAGGTGCACTTACAGTCAGTGTTGTGCCTACTTTCGCGATTGTGTGGTTGGTTCCTCGTCTTAGTGAGTTTAACGAACGATACCCAGAAATTGATGTGCGGCTGAAAGCAGAGGATTTTGAAGTTGATTTTCTACGTGATGACATTGACTTGGCTATTTATTACGGTGATGGTTATTATGGGGGGCAATATTCTGTGAGATTACTTGATGAGTATTTGACTCCTGTATGCTCGCCATCGCTATTAGGTGGCGTTAAACCTCTAAATGAACCCAAAGATTTGGCAAAACATACCTTGTTGCATGATGCCTCGACAGAAGACTGGAAACGTTGGTTGAAGATAGCAAAAGTTAACTCTATTGACCTTTCGCATGGTCCAGTTTTTAGTCACTCATCGATGGTGATTCAGGCTGCTATTCATGGACAAGGGGTCGCTATGGGGCATAATGTACTCTCCCAAGCTGATATCTCTGCAGGAAGGCTCGTGCGACCTTTTGATACTGTGCTGCCCAGTGAATGTGGGTATGACTTGGTTTGTCCAGAAACCTCGATAGAACAGCCCAAGATTAGGGCTTTTAAAGAATGGTTATTGGAAATTGTATCGAAAGAGTCGGCGCAAGATCCTTTTGGTAAATAGTACTTATCTCGTTATTATCGTAGCAATGATTGGTGTTTTTCATTTTTTAGATGGCATAATTCTGCATAGGCATTGTTTAATAACTGTTCGAAGTGGCTACCTAAGGTTTGACTCAGTCCGATCGTTAATGAAATTTGAAACTTATCGTAATCGGTACCAAAAAACTTTTCCAGAACAATTGTTTCAAAATTTTTCATAATGGCCGTTGCTGCTTCCAAGCTTTGGCCTATCAAAAGAACGCAAAATTCTTCTCCGCCATAGCGCGTCACTATATGAAAAGGATCAAACTCATCCAGTAGCAGTTTAGCGATTTGTTGAAGAGTTAAGTCTCCAATATGATGTCCATACTTTTCATTGATTGTACGAAGGCTATCAATGTCAATCAGAGCGCAGGTTAATTTTAAATGTTGAGCGAGTGCTGCATGGTAAAACTTACTGCCAACATCGTAAAGATAGCGACGATTATTTAAACCTGTTAAAAAATCTTTAGTGGAATGGGACTTGATAGAGCGTAAATTTTCTAGCATTTCGACATTTTGACTAATTCGACAGGCGAACTCTTCTTGTAAAAAAGGTTTACCAATAAAATCATTCACACCTGCTTTGAACATAGAAACTGACTGCGTTGGATTTTCTCTATCGGCGATACCAATAATGATAACGTCTTCTCTGTGCAACCGTGTGCGAATTTGGCTGACCAGTCGACAGCCGTTTCCCTTGTCAAGCTCGTATTCAACCAAAATGATATCCATGGGTTTATTTTGTCGGCTATCAATCCATTGAATAGCTTCTTGGGCGTTATTAGCAGTGAAAACTTGAAATTGATAACGCTGCATTAGCTCGGTTAAGTACTTCTGAAAAGCACTTGAACTCTCGGCAATTAAAACACGAATGTCGCGGTTTCTGTGAATACGTCCAACCAAAGCAGTAATTTGCTCAATTTCATTGAGGTTTTGTTTAATAAAATAGTCAACAATTTGCAGTGATAAAATGGTATCTCTTAACGTTTGATCAAAATGCGCGGTAATAGCTATAGCCGGTAAACCGGTAGTGGCGAGGAAATCAACAACGACATCGTGATTAAAATCTTTTTCATCAAGATTGAGCACAATACATGAATATAAACCGGGGTTTTCATTGAGCACAACAAAAGCTTCCCGGTAAGAGGTAACAACTCTGACCGAAATTCCTTGTTTTTGGCTTAAATTTGTGGCTAAAGAGCTGGCAATTAGCCTATCACTTTCAACGATGATAACGTATGCCATGATTGAACTAGCTATCCTTCTACCTCATTTTGCCAAACCAATGGCAATGCTAAGAAACTGACTACTAACCATGTCATTAGAAGATATGATAGACATAAAAGAGGTAGCTCACAGATGTTTTTTAACATTGTCTATTTTGCACTCAGATGAGTCTTTGAATCAATTGAGAAAAAATGATGATTTGCAATCGATCTATTAGCACAAAACTCACGTTTTTGTGTTTTCATTTTTAAAGTGAATCCTTGATTGTATTTGTTCAATGGAATATGAAAGTGACTAACATTTCGTGGCTTTTCGCGACTTGTTGGGCTGTTTGAGAGTTTGACTCTATCCTATTCGTTGTGTCAACGTGGGTTTGACTCTAAAAAACTGTCTCAAAGAACTCGAACGCCAAGTGAGTAACACTTAGCCTATGACTTTCCCCTGACTTCAAAGTGTTAGTGTTGCTTCACTGCGAAACGTCACGTAATATTAGTAGCTTTTCAGCACATATACGATACATTCAAGGGTTAACATAATGCGTAGTCATTACAGCGGGGCGCTGACCAAAGAGCAAGTCGGTCAAGAAGTTGAACTTTGTGGTTGGGTACATCGTCGCCGAGATCACGGTGGTGTTATTTTCATAGAGTTACGTGATCGTGAAGGTTTCGTGCAAGTCGTCTTTGAGCCAGATTTACCGGAGATATTTCAGACTGCCGAAACCTTAAGAAGTGAATTTGTTCTTAAAGTTAAGGGGCGAGTGAGAAATCGTCCGGACTCCATGGTCAACCCTAATGTTAAAACTGGCGCCATCGAAGTGGTAGGTGAACAACTTATACTACTGAATCGCGCTGAAACGCCAGCCATTCCGATTGTGGATAATCAAGGAGACGTTAGCGAAGAGCAACGCTTAAAACATCGGTACTTGGATCTACGGCGTGAAGATATGCAATATCGATTACGATTTCGTGCTCAAACCAGTTCGATTTTACGTCGATATCTCGATAATAATGGTTTTCTGGATGTTGAAACCCCAATTTTAACAAAAGCAACGCCAGAAGGCGCTCGCGATTATTTAGTGCCTAGCCGAACGCATAAAGGTAGTTTTTTTGCTTTACCGCAATCGCCTCAGCTATTTAAACAGTTACTCATGATGGCGGGCTTTGATCGTTATTATCAGATTGTGCGTTGTTTCCGTGATGAAGATCTTCGAGCCGATCGTCAGCCTGAATTTACTCAATTAGATATCGAAACCTCCTTTATGGATGAAGAGGCTATCATGACTTTTATGGAGAATATGATTCGGCAGCTCTTCAAACAACAATTAGGTGTAGAATTACCTAATCCATTTCCACGATTAACCTATAAAGACGCGATGCAGCGTTATGGAAGTGATAAGCCTGACCTACGTTTCGATTTATCGATGGTTGATATTGCCGATGTGGTGTCTAACGTTGAGTTTAAAGTGTTTTCTGGTCCAGCTAGTGATCCTAAAGGGCGAGTAGCGGCATTAAAAGTACCACAAGGCGCCAAAAATCTTACACGCAAACAGCTTGACGATTATGCAAAATTTGTTGGCATCTATGGCGCGAAAGGCTTGGCTTATATCAAAGTTAATGACCGTGAGGCGGGAATAGAGGGTTTGCAATCGCCTATTGTTAAACACTTATCACCAGAAATTTGTGAAACCGTTTTAGAGAGAACTCAAGCTGAGACAGGTGATTTAATTTTCTTCGGGGCTGATAATTATAAAGTTGTTTGCGAAGCTTTAGGTGCGTTACGTATCAAATTGGCTGAAGATCTAGGTTTAATAAAAGATGAGTGGAAACCTTTATGGGTTGTTGATTTTCCGATGTTTGAAGAAGTTGATGGACGTTTACATTCACTGCATCATCCATTCACCGCACCTGCTATTGAATCGATTGATGATTTGAGAAATCAACCAAGGGATATTATTTCACGAGCTTACGATATGGTATTAAACGGCTCAGAGATAGGTGGTGGTTCGATTCGTATTCATACGCCGGAGATGCAACAGGCAGTTTTTGAATTATTGGGTATTGGCTCTGAAGAAGCAAAAGACAAATTCGGTTTCTTGTTAGATGCTCTAAAATATGGTTGTCCACCACATGGTGGCATTGCGTTCGGGCTCGATCGTATTGTGATGTTAATGACTGAATCAACATCAATTCGTGACGTGATTGCCTTCCCTAAAACGCAATCGGCTAGCTGTCCTTTGACCGAAGCGCCTTCTATAGTGAGTCCTGAGCAGTTGACAGAGCTTGGCATTCGGGTGGCTTCAGTAAAAAAAGAAAGCGATGGCTAGATAAAAAAATGGGGAGGGACTTGGTATGTACAAGGATTCCATTTAACCCTGTTCTAACACTAAAAATAAGTTTAAAGATTTTGGAGGCGTAAAATGGCAGGTCATAGTAAGTGGGCCAATATACAACATCGGAAAAAAGCACAAGACGCAAAGCGCGGTAAGCTATTTACAAAATTAATCCGAGAAATTGTTGTAGCTGCCAAAATGGGTGGTGGTGATGCAGATGCCAACCCAAGGTTACGTGCCGCTATTGATAAAGGCTTAAGCGCAAATATGACCCGCGATACCATCGATCGTGCAGTAAAACGTGGTGCTGGTGGTGACGACGAAGCCAATGTTGATGAGTTGGTCTACGAGGGTTACGGGCCGGGTGGTACTGCGGTTATGGTTGAAGCAATGACTGACAATCGCAACCGTACGGTAGCAGAAGTCAGGCACGCTTTTAGCAAGGCAGGAGGTAACTTGGGTACCGAAGGTTCAGTTGCTTACTTGTTCACGAAACAAGGACAAATTAGTTTTCTCGATACTGATGAAGACAAAGTGATGGAGGTTGCTTTAGATGGCGGTGCTGAAGACGTGGTCGCCAATGATGATGGTAGCTTAGATGTTATTACCACCCCTGAAAGTTTTGGCCATGTCAAAGACGCCTTAGACTCAGCAGGGTTAAAAGCGGAGAATGCTGAAGTCACTATGGTTGCATCAACATCTGCGGAACTTGATCTTGATGGCGCGCAAAAGCTGTTGCGGTTAGTTGATATGCTAGAAGAACTTGACGACGTGCAAAATGTCTATACCAATGCTGAAATTTCTGAAGATATCATGTCACAGCTTTAGAGGCATGCATAGAAAGACGTATTAAAAGAGCGTTTGAAATTTCAGCGCTCAATACATAGGATTAGGTATTTACCTGTTTGAGTTTTATCTATCGAGGTTCAAATAAAAGGGTGTCAATCATACTAGGTATCGACCCTGGATCGAGAATAACTGGTTATGGTGTGGTGAAACGTATCAATAACCGCTATCAATTTTTGTCTTGTGGTTGTATTCGTGTTGAGAAAGGTGACCTTTCTCACAAGCTCCATGAAATATTTTCAGGATTATCCGGTATTCTCAAACAATATAAACCTGATGAAGCCGCTATAGAAAAAGTTTTTATGGCAAAAAATGCTGATTCAGCTTTAAAACTAGGTCAAGCAAGAGGAGCTGCAATCACTGCCGTTGCTGCACATGGGCTTACTGTGGGTGAATATTCCGCTCGACAAATAAAACAAGCTGTTGTTGGAACCGGGGCAGCAGAAAAACATCAAATTCAACACATGGTAAAGTTGCTTCTTAATCTTAACCGCCAGCCTCCTGTTGATGCCGCTGATGCTTTGGCGGTCGCAATATGTCATGGGAATTTTACTTCGTTAAAGCAAACAGCAAAAGTGGCAAGAATCAAATAAAAAGGTAACGTTATGATTGGACGACTCAAAGGCATTTTGGTTGAGCGCCAAGCCCCACATTTATTAATCGAAGTTCAAGGTGTTGGTTATGAATTGCAAGCACCTATGTCAACGTTTTTTGCATTACCTTTGTGCGGAGAACCAGTCAGTTTATTTACGCATCTCAGTGTACGTGAAGATGCGCACAACTTGTTTGGTTTTAGCGACAAAAGCCAACGCCAGCTTTTCAGAGAGCTTATCAAAGTCAGTGGTGTAGGCCCTAAGTTGGCACTTGCTATCCTTTCAGGTATGAACGTTGAAGAGTTTGTTGCTTGTGTCAAACAAGGCGAGTCTTCAAAACTCGTTAAATTGCCTGGTGTGGGGAAAAAAACGGCAGAAAGGCTTGTGATTGAAATGCAAGATCGGCTCAAAGATTGGCTGTTTTCTGAACCAGAAAGTGATTTTGCTTTAGTTGCCGCTCCTGAACAGGATGCGAAAACCTTGACAGCAAAGCGGGTGTCTCAAGTAAATACAACGATACAGGATGCTGTGAGTGCATTAGTCAATTTAGGTTATAAACCACAAGCGGCGAGTAAAGCTATTTCCGCTGTAGACGAAGCAGGTTTAAGTAGTGAAGAATTAATAAAACGCGCGCTAAAAGGTATGATGTAATTAATGCTCCATAGAATTTACAGAGCCCACTCGAACTTATGATAGATCCAGAAAATTTGCTGGCTTCAAACGCCTTGCATGACGAAGAAGTTATAGACCGTGCTATTCGACCAAAAGCTTTATCAGATTATCAAGGCCAGCCAGCTGTCAGGTCACAAATGGAAATTTTCATTGAAGCTGCTCAAAAACGCCAAGAAGCTTTAGACCATGTGTTAATTTTTGGTCCCCCTGGTTTGGGTAAAACCACTCTGGCTAATATTATCGCTTACGAGATGCGCGCAAGTATCAAGCATACCTCAGGACCTGTTCTCGACAAAGCCGGTGACTTAGCGGCTTTGCTGACTAACTTAGAACCTAATGATGTCCTTTTTATTGATGAGATACATCGATTGAGTCCGGTGGTAGAAGAAGTGCTATACCCAGCTATGGAAGATTATCAATTAGATATTATGATTGGTGAAGGGCCGGCTGCGCGTTCCATTAAAATTGATTTACCTCCGTTTACCTTAATTGGGGCGACTACACGAGCAGGCCTGTTGACTTCACCACTTAGAGATAGATTTGGTATTGTTCAACGCTTGGAGTTTTATAATGTTAAAGATTTGACGGACATAGTGTCTCGTTCTGCCAGGTTGTTAAAGCTAGAAATTAAGGAAGAAGGCGCAAGAGAAATCGCTCGTCGTTCACGAGGGACTCCGCGTATAGCCAATCGTTTACTGCGTAGAGTACGGGATTATGCTGAAGTGAAAAGTAACGGCATTATCGATGCTATTACCGCAGCCAAGGCTTTAGACTTGTTAGATGTTGACGACCAAGGATTTGATACATTAGATAGAAAACTTTTACTATCCATCATTGAAAATTTTTCAGGTGGTCCGGTTGGGCTTGAGAGCTTAGCTGCGGCGATTGGTGAAGAAAAAGACACCATTGATGATGTTTTAGAACCCTTTTTAATCCAACAAGGCTTTATTCATCGGACCCCTCGTGGAAGAGTTGCAACGGACAAGGCTTATTTGCATTTTGGTATAAGTATGGATGGTGATTAACCCTCGATTTCAAGATAGGTCATTATGAGCTTTACTCTTCCAATAACAGTTTATTATGAAGATACTGATGCGTTGGGAATTGTTTACAACGCTAATTATCTTAAGTTTTTTGAAAGAGCTAGAACAGATTGGTTACGGCATATAGGTATTGAGCAAAGTGATTTGCTAAAATCACAGGTTGGTTTTGCTGTTGTCTCAGCTAATATACGGTTTAAAAAAGCTGCTAAGCTCGATGATCAGCTTGTTGTCAGTGTTACTTTAAAGCAATTGAGAAGAGCTAGTTTACTTTTTTTTCAAAAAGTCGTGTTTAAAGACAATGAACGCGTGGCTGCAGAAGCAGAGGTGAAAATTGGGTGTATTTCTCCACAATTGATGAAACCTCGGCCGGTACCTCAGGATATACGTGATCAACTGATACAATTTTTGGATAATGCATCACATGAAAAAATCAATGAAAACGACTAATCGTAGTTTTATCGGAGGGTGATAAGTGCACGCAGATATGTCGATTTGGGGCTTGTTCATGCAAGCCAGTTTGGTTGTCAAATTCATCATGATAACGCTCTTATTGATTTCATTTGTCTCTTGGGCAATGATTTTTCAACGACTTAAAATTTTAAACCACGCAAAAAAATCCATTAGCCGTTTTGAAGACCGCTTTTGGTCGGGAGCCGATCTTAACAAATTATATGCAGACATCTCTTCAAAACAAAAATCAGCAGAAGGCTTGGAAGTCATATTCCACGCGGGATATAAGGAGTTCAGTCGATTACGTAATCAAGGTGGGGCTTCTCCTGAAGCTATCATGGATGGAACCCATAGAGCGATGCGAGTGGCTATGTCTCGCGAAGTTGAAATTCTAGAACAACATTTGTCTTTCCTTGCCACTGTAGGCTCAACAACACCTTATATTGGGTTGTTTGGTACTGTTTGGGGAATTATGAATTCTTTCATCGCGCTAGGTCAGGTTAAACAAGCTACGCTTTCTATGGTGGCTCCTGGTATAGCAGAAGCTCTGATAGCCACAGCTATGGGGTTATTTGCAGCAATACCTGCGGTTATTTTTTATAACCGTTTTGCTAACAGCGTGAATCACCTAGAAAACCAACTCCAAAACTTTGTTGAAGAGTTTTCAGGTATTTTACACAGAAAAGCGCATAGTGCTTCTTAGGAGTCAAAATGGCAGCCGTAATTCCACGAAAACGTCATCGTCAAGTCGCTGAAATTAATGTCGTCCCTTATATCGATGTTATGTTAGTACTTTTAGTGATCTTTATGGTGACAGCACCTTTGATTACCGCTGGTGTACAAGTCGAGCTGCCCGTTGGTGAAGCTGAGCCCCTACCGCAAGATGAAGAAACACCACTAATAGCAAGTATCGATAAAGATGGTCTTTACTATTTAACTTATGGCGAGCAACAAGACAAGGCATTAGCTGAGGAAGATTTACGTCGATTTGTGCAAGCGTATTTGCAAGAAAACCCGAAAACACCGGTTATGGTTAATGGTGATCGTTCGGTTAGCTATGATCAAGTGATGACCTTAATGGTTTTATTGAAAGGCGAAGGTGTCGAGAGTGTGGGCCTTATGGTAGATTCAAGCGAGCAATAACTAATGAAGCTTACTTTAATGCAAACCAGGCTGTTACCCTTCTTGTATTCTTTTATCATGCATTTATTATTGGTGCTATTGCTAGTCGGTAGTATCGATTTTGAAAGTTTGAAACCAGAAGAAAAACCAAGCGCCCCTATTATTCAAGCTAAAGCCATTGATCAAGTAAAAATTGACGAAACACGCGAGAAAATACGGCAGCGTCAACAAGCCCAAGAAGATTTGCGACAGAAAAAGCAAGCCGATGCACAAAAAAAATTACAAGAAATGGAGCGCAAACGTAAACTTGAAGAGGCAAAAGCTAAACAAGCTCAAGAGAAACGATTGAAGGAAGAAAAAGAGCGAAAAATAGTTGAGGAAAAAAAACGTAAAGCAGAGGCGGAGCAAAAACTTGCAGAACAAAAGCGTCAAGAAGCAGAAGCTCTTCGTCAAAAAGAATTAGAAGCTGCTGCCGAAGCTGAGAAAAAACGTAAAGCGGAAGAAAAACGCATCGCTGATGCAAAAGCAAAACGCGAAAAAGAAGAAAAAGAAAGAAGACAACGTGAAGAAGAAGCTCGCAGAAAGGCTGAAGCAGAGCGTTTATTGGCTGAAGAATTAGCGTTAGAGCAAGAGCAAGCCGCAGCGGCAAGAGAGCAAGCTGTACTGAGTGAAGTTGAAAGATATCGTTTGTTGATTAAAGATAAGATTACTCAAAACTTTAACACCTCGGGTGTGATCAGTGAGTGTGTTCTCACCGTTCGCATTGGTCCTGGTGGAATGGTTGTCAGTGTCAAAGATATTCAAGGTGACCCTATTACTTGCGAACGTGCTGAGTCAGCGGTTTTTAAGTCGCAACCTTTACCAGTACCAACAGATTCGGATGTGTTTAATCGGTTGCGTGAAATTCGTTACCGTTTTGACTTTGCTTCAACCAGCTTATAATGTACAGCTCACAATAAACATTAATTTTAAAAACATAACATAGTTGAAACTTTATTATGATTAGATGTGGGGTTTGGAGATGCTTGGCTTATCTCCTTGTGGTTATATTTTCTGCAAGTGTGTACTCACAGTCTCTCTTAGAGATTCGAATTACAGAAGGTGTCGATAATGCTATACCAATAGCCATCTTACCGGTAGTCTGGGAAGGTCAGTCACGATTCGCTCCGCAGCCAGTTGATACCATCGTATCCAGTGACTTAAGACGCTCAGGAAAATTCTCACCTTTATCCCGAGCTAAATTTCCAAAAATGGATTTTTTTAATGATAAGGCTTTTTTCGAGTATCCATGGCGATCTCTGAATGTTGATTGGTTAGTGCGAAGCCGTTTGCAAGAATTAGCTGATGGAAAAATTGTATTAAGTTATGAGGTTTACAATGTAGGACTTATGCAGAGAGTTGCTGTTTTTGATGAGTCCATGGCTTTAAGAAAATCATTTCGTTTCCCTGCTAAAGATACTCGTTATGTGACTCACCGTATGAGTGATTCTATTTTTGAGGCTGTGACGGGTATTCCCGGGGCTTTCACAACCAAGATCACTTACGTCACTATTGACTATCAACGAGAATATCCTTTTCAACTCTATGTCGCTGATGTTGATGGCTTTAACTCACGCTTAATGTTTAAATCTAAAGAGCCTTTGATGTCTCCTTCTTGGTCACCACAAGGCGATATTGTGGCTTATGTCTCTTTTGAGAGAGGGCGACCATCAATTGTTTTACATAACCTGCAAACTCAAGAGAGAGAATTTGTCACTTCGTACCCCGGTATCAATGGGGCTCCTTCCTGGTCGCCAAATGGTCAAAATTTAGCAATGGTGTTATCCAAAGATGGTAATCCTGAGATTTATGTTCTAGATTTGATTACGAGACAGACCACTCGATTGACAAGAAATCGAGCAATAGATACTGAGCCTTCCTGGGCTCCTGATGGGGAATCGCTGATTTTTACATCAGATCGAGGTGGACGACCACAAATTTATCGTATTAATAAAGATGGGACTAATGTAGAACGATTGACCTTCACTGGCAATTATAACGCTGGAGCTTCGTATTTTCCTGACGGGAAACGGCTAGTTTTAGTACATCGTGCAGACCAAGTGTTTCACATTGCCACACTCGATTTAGACAGCGGGGCAACACAAGTGTTAACTAAAACACATTTAGACGAATCACCCAGTTTAGCGCCTAATGGAAGCATGATACTCTATGCCACAGTATCCGGTAGGCGACAGATTTTAGCGGCCGTTTCAACTGATGGGCGTTTTAATTTTACATTACCAGCTAGGAAAGGTGAGGTTCGAGCTCCAGCTTGGTCCCCATTTTTCAACTGAGTCTATTTAACAAAACCTAATTTTGTATAAGTCGAATATTGGAAAAATTAAATAGTGCTCAAATTTATGCGAGTTTTGTTATAAGATGACAGTCTATTTATAATTGACAATAATTGAAATTAATTGTAGGAGCTCAAAAAATGAATTTTAATGGTTTCGCCAAAGGCGCAGTAGTGAGTTTGACTTTTGTTCTCATGGCCGGCTGTGCAAGTGATGGTGCTCAGGAAACGCAAGTAGAAGAAACAACGCCACCACCAGTTGAAGAGACTGTTGTTGAAACACCTACCGAGAGTGTACCAACTGCAGAAGAGCTTGCTGCTGAAAGAGATGCGCAAATCCGTCAAACTCGTACTATTTATTTTGACTTTGATAAATCTGATCTTCGCGGTGAATTCGACGAAGTACTCGCAGCACATGGCCGGTTCATTGCTAACAACCCAAATCTTACCGTGACTATTGAAGGTCATGCGGACGAACGTGGCACCCCTGAGTACAACATCGCACTAGGCGAAAGACGAGCTAAAGCTGTTTTGGAAATCTTCAAAAGTTATGGTGCTAATGAAACACAAATCCAAGTAGTTAGCTACGGCGAAGAAAAACCTATTGCTTTCTCGCGTGATGAAGATTCTTGGGCACAAAATCGACGTGCTGAGATCGTTTATAACCAATAATTGGTATATTGCTCAGTAATTCATTTATCGTTTGCTTTTTGCGTCTTTCTAAGAGCAAACGATAAAATACCAAGCTTTTTAATCTATTCGAGCATCTCTCGCCGTTTCAGGGTGGCTCCAGCTTGGCACACATTATTTCGATGATAATGTCTTTTCTGTATTTCTCAATTCAATCTTCTAAAATTTAACACTACTCAACGGTTTTAAATGATTATGTCCAATTTTAATCTGATAAAAAAAATAGTGTCGTGGGTTGCAGCTTGTTTATTGCTTTCGGCTAATCTTCACGCCGAAAATGGCAACCTAACCATGGAGCAACGACTACAAAAAATAGAACGATTGCTTAAAAATCAAACCCAGTTTCAAGTCGAACAACAGAGAACTATTAAAACCTTGCAAACCGAAAATCAAGAATTACGGGGTACACTTGAAGAATTGAACTATCAACTTAAGCAATTAACAGAACGTCAAAGAGAAATTTATCGTGATCTTGATGAAAGAATGAGTCAAGTCAGCCAAGTTGGAATTAACACCTCAATACCCGCAAACTCCGGAGTTTCTGCGAATCAACTTAATTTGGAACAAGCGTCTACCAAACAGTCTGTGCAAGCCCTTGACGATAATTCTGTAGAAGCGAATGCAATGGATGAAAGAAAAGCCTACGAAACGATTTTTCCACTGGTGAGAGAGAAAAAATACTTAGAAGCTTTGCAAAGATACCAAGAATTTCTAACCACTTTTCCTAATGGTCAACTTGCGCCAAATGCGTATTATTGGATGGGTCAAGTCCACTATGTGCAGGGTCAGTTTTCTGAAGCAGAAAGAGCGTTTGACATAGTTATCAATCAATTTCCAAAGTCACCGCGAGTGGGCGACTCGAAAATTAAAAAAGGTCGTATTTTAATGAGAAATAATCAATGGGAAGCGGCATCGGTTTTATTTGAAGAGGTGATCAAAGAGTATGGTGGCAGTACACAGCAATTAGCGAAAGAAAGCTTAAGAAAAATTAAACAAAGAAACACGCAATAGCTCTAATGATAAGGCTCAGTTGGTTAATTTGTCATTATGTGATCTCAAGTTTTGTCAAAAACTTTATCGTTTTTGAGGAAGGATTTGTGTTTTATATTGGGTTACTCAGAAAGCAACTAACATATCGAATAGCTTTGAAAAAACCATTAATCGTATTCAGCTGTTTTTGTAGCAGCTTCTTCATGGCTAAGCTGCATGCTGAGTTGAAAGAAATAACCTGGGCAAAATTCCATGTTCCGCCTTTGATGATTCTTGATGGCAATCACAAAGGTGAAGGTATGACGGATTACTTGCTGCAGTCGATAACCGGAGGGCTAAATGGTTATGAGCATAGCAGCGTTATCATGCCTATGAACCGGGTCATTGATGTTATGGCAAGCGGTAAAAATCTTTGTCATCCTGCCATGTTGAAGAATGATGAGCGGAGAACTTCGGCTCTTTTCTCCGAGCCTACCGTAGCACTCCCCGGCGCAGTTTTGGTTTTTCCTGCAGTTCACACCAAGCTTACATCGACTCGCGCATTGTCTCTTTATCAATTTTTAGAAGAAACGGGAATGAGTATTGGTATAACTGGAGGGCGGTCTTATGATCAACGTGTAGATCAAATAATATCCAGTTACAAAAACAACCCAAAAAAAATTATTTTGCAAAAGTCTTCAGAAAATAGTGGTCTTTTTCGAATGCTTCAAAGAGGGCGTATAGACAGTGTGATTGCTTTTCCTTTCGAAGCAATTTATGCATTTGGTGGACTATTGAAACCTCAGGGCTATGCCATGAGGCCGATCGCTGAAGTTGATGAGATACTTACTGGTCATATAGCCTGTACCAATAATGCTTGGGGTGCTGAAGTAATTCGTAAAATCAATGTTGTTCTGCGTCGCACTATTCGTGATCCTGCCTATCGTAAATCGATAACACGTTGGTTAAGTCATGAGCATACTAATCAGTTCATACGTTGGTGTGAGAAAAACTTAACCAATAATGGTGCTTTTGGCGAATGAAGTCGGATAATAACTTGAGCTTCTAGTGGCTTCAACAACAAAGGTTAATAGACGCCTTCTTTCACTTTTCGCTAAGTCTTTCATCATATTAAAGAAAACCTTCCTATTTTATAATCCCGGCAAAATGATTGAGATATGCGAGTAAAGCTCGCTATAATTGGCCGCGAAAAAAATCCAAGCGGCTCATGCGTTTTGTGAGCTTACTGTTATTTATTAAATTGTGGAGTGAAATAATGGCTATTGAGCAAACCTTTTCCATTGTAAAGCCAGATGCTGTAGCAAAAAACTTAATTGGTGAAATTTATGGGCGCTTTGAGAAAGCAGGCCTAAAGATTGTTGCCTCAAAAATGTTGCATTTGTCCAAGGAGCAAGCAGAAGGTTTTTATGCTGAACATAAAGAACGTCCTTTCTTTAATGCCCTGGTGTCTTTCATGACCTCTGGTCCTGTTATGGTTCAAGTTTTAGAAGGTGAAGAAGCGATTAAAAGAAACCGTGAAATTATGGGAGCAACCAACCCGCAAGAAGCTGCTGCAGGAACTTTGCGAGCTGATTATGCTGACAGTATTGATGAAAATGCTGTTCACGGCTCAGATGCCCCAGAATCTGCTGCACGTGAAATTGCCTATTTCTTCGAAAGTAACGAAATTTGCAAAAGAACCCGATAATGCTGGCTCTTGACTAGTTACTTTTAAACCCAGCCTTGAGTTATCATTAGCTGGGTTATTTTGTTTTTAGAGGTGTGTTTAGGTGGTTGATATACAAAAGTCAGAGGAAAAAACCAATCTATTCGATTTGGGCCTAGAAGAAATAAAGCAGTTTTTTGTCGAAATTGACGAAAAACCTTTTCGCTCGACACAATTAGTAAAATGGTTGTATCAACATGGCGTCACTGACTTTGATGAAATGACCAACCTCAGTAAATCATTGAGAGAAAAATTAAAAAAACATGTTCAACTTGAAGCATTAGAAATTGAGCACGAAGAAAAATCCAACGATGGTACGGTCAAGTGGGTCCTCAGAATCCCTGGTGGACAGCTTATTGAAACCGTATTTATACCTGAAGCAGACAGAGGGACATTGTGCATTTCTTCACAAGTAGGCTGCGCTTTGGACTGCAGTTTTTGTTCAACGGCCCAACAGGGGTTTAATCGCAATTTATCCATTGGTGAGATCATTGGTCAACTGTGGTTAGCTAATCAGAGGCTCGGTGGTTTTGACAAAGATAATAGACCTGTTTCTAATGTCGTTATGATGGGAATGGGAGAACCGCTTTTAAACTTTGATGCCGTTACCAAAGCTATGAACATCATGATGGACGACAATGCTTTCGGGCTATCGAAGCGCAGAGTGACGATCAGTACTTCTGGTGTTGTTCCTGCGTTGGGGAGACTTCAAGCACATTCAGACGTCGCTTTAGCGCTCTCTCTACATGCACCAAATAATGAATTACGTAATGAACTAGTACCGCTCAACAAGAAATACCCTATTGAGGTTCTATTACCTGCTGTCAAAAGCTATCTTGATGCTTCAGCGGCTGCCAAGCGCGTCACCATTGAGTATGTGATGCTCGACGGCGTCAATGATAAAATTGAGCACGCTAAACAATTGAAAAAAATACTCCATGATGTACCTTGTAAAATAAACTTGATTCCTTTTAACCCTTTTCCAAACAGCCAGTATGTTCGCTCAAAAAACCAACAAATCCAGCGATTTGCTGAATTCTTGGTCAAAAATGGTTTTATCGTTACTACACGAAAAACTCGAGGTGACGATATAGACGCCGCTTGTGGACAGTTAGTTGGAAAAGTTAAAGACAAAACCAAAAGAACGCGATCGATTCCAATAAACACAGTGAGTGAATAATGAAACAAATTATCAAAGTCATTTGCGTAGTGGGTATGAGTTTACTCGTCGGTTGTTCGGGCAAACCTTCTTACATTGATCAAACACAACGTGTTAAGAATGTCGTTTGCGCGAAAAACATAATGAACTTTGATCGAAATTTAGCCGCTGAAAAACGCTTACAAATTGCTACTCACAAAATTTCTCATGGTCAAGTGGAAATGGGAAAGAAAAATTTAGATTGTGCACTTAAATATGCACCTGAAAAGCCTATTGTTCATCGTGTCTATGGCTATTATTTCGAGTTTGTTGGAGAAACTGAACAAGCAGAAGCCGCTTACAAGTATGCATTAAAGTTATCGCCTAATGATCCAGATTCGTTAAATCAATACGGTGTCTTTTTATGCAAAAATCAGCAGTATGACAAAGCAATTAAACATTTTTTAAAAGCGATTAGTATTCCTTCTTACACGCAAGTGTCTTCCAGTTTTGAAAATGCAGGTATTTGCTCCGTCGAAAGTGGTAACGTTACACAAGCTGAATCGTTCTTTCGTAAAGCTTTAAGTTATGATAGAGACTCAAAAAAATCCTTGCTTGAGATGGCTGACATTTATTTTAAGAAAGCCAATTTGCAGGTTGCACATAGTTATATCTCTCGTTATATGAAGGTGGCTAAACATTCTCCTCGTTCACTATGGTTAGCTATGCGTATAGAAAAAGAACGGGGCGATAACAATGCCTTAGGCAGTTACGCTGTAAAACTAGAACAAATGTTTCCCGATTCAGAAGAAACGGCACAATACCAGGAAATAAAACAAAAATGGCAGAGATAGTTGAAGAACTTCAAGCAAAGCCGAAAAAAGAGGTAGGGCCCGGTTATCGATTAGCACAAGCTCGTCAAGTTCAAGGGATATCAAAACAGCATATTTGCGAAAAATTAAAGCTGACGCTTGATACACTCAATGATTTGGAAAGTGATGAATTTGCCTCTGGGTTGCCGAGAGCTTTTTTCCGAGGATATATTCGTAGCTATGCCAATCTATTAGGTTTATCAGCGGATGACCTCGTTAAATTATTTAATGAAATGCATGCGGTGTCTGATGAAAAGTTTGATACACCCATAGACAATACGCTACGTTCTCAAAGTTTGGATACCAGCAAAAGAACGCCTTATGTACACGCCAAACGTTATCAATCAAACATTGTTTGGTTGATAACCATTATGATTTTGTTGGCTATTGCAAGTACTGTTTTTGTTTTTTTCAGAGACGTGCTATCGGAGCAAGTGTCTAACATTGGTTTTACAACAACCTCCGAAAAGAATCTAGAATTACAGTCACTCGATATTCCTGAACAAGAGAAAATAGTCAGACTTGATAGTGATGGTAACGATTTGAACAAAATCACTGCATCAACCGAAGCAAGTACTCAGCTCGAACAACTAGAAAATGACAAACAGCCGACGGAGGTAGGGGTGATAGATCTTGTGGCTGATGAAGAGCTTTCTGCGACTGCAAGTCAAGTACAACCGGCGCTAGCATTGGATTCAGAAGAAAAGGTCATAACCAATGACTTGCCTGTCCCTGGATTCAACTCCAGTAACGACGAGAGCCCTAAGCTAGAAACTGCCCTTGAGGGGCAAACAACGGCACCGGTTCAAGTTAATGACAATGAATTAAAGATCATGCAAATGCGTTTTATTGCGGAGTGCTGGGTCAAAGTCACTGATGATAGTGAAGAACATTTGGTTTATGGGCTTAAAGAGCCGGGTAGAGTCATTGAGGTGGAAACCAATAATACGTTTAAATTAACCATGGGTGACCCATCTGCTGTAGAAATCACTATAAACGACGAGCCAGTGGACTTATCGGCTCATGTCGCCGGTAAAACAGTGCACCTTACATTGTAATCGCTCGTAAATATATCACTGTTTTATTTAAAATCACCATCCAAGAATTGATCAACACGGGTAGTATTCAATGAAAGGTAAATCATGGATTAAACGAAGAGTTTCAAAAGCCATCCAAGTCGGTAACGTGACAGTGGGTGGCGGTGCACCCATATCTGTACAAAGCATGACAAACACAGATACTTGTGATGTTGAAGCTACAGTAGCACAAATTAAGCGACTTCAAAAAGTCGGTGCAGATATCGTCAGGGTTTCTGTACCCACAATGGATGCAGCGGAAGCTTTTGCAAAAATTCGCGCTCAAGTGGAATTACCTTTAGTTGCAGATATACATTTTGATTATCGAATTGCATTGAAGGTCGCTGAACATGGGGTTGATTGTTTGCGTATTAATCCAGGTAATATTGGTAACGAGCAACGAGTAAAAGCCGTTGTTGAAACAGCAAAAGATAAAAATATTCCAATCCGTATTGGTGTTAACGCGGGCTCTTTAGAAAAAGATTTGCAGGTAAAGTATGGTGAGCCAACACCAGAAGCCTTGGTTGAGTCCGCTTTCAGGCATATTGACTTTCTCAACAAATATGATTTTGATAACTTTAAAGTAAGTTTGAAAGCTTCTGATGTGTTTATGACGGTGAGTGCTTATCGTCAATTAGCCAACCAAATTGAACAACCTTTGCATCTTGGAATAACAGAAGCAGGAGGTTTACGTTCTGGTTCAGTCAAGTCATCAGTAGGCTTGGGTATGTTATTAGCCGAGGGTATTGGGGATACGATTCGTATTTCTTTAGCAGCTGACCCCGTAGAAGAAATTAAAGTCGGTTTCGATATTTTGAAAAGTTTAGGCTTAAGGCAACGCGGTATCAATTTTATTGCTTGTCCCTCTTGCTCTCGTCAACAATTCGATGTGATTAAAACAGTCAATCAATTAGAAGCTAAATTCGATGATGAAGTTCGCAGCTTAGATGTAGCCATTATTGGTTGCGTTGTTAATGGTCCAGGTGAGGCAAAAGAATCTGATGTTGGATTAACTGGGGGTGCGGGTAAAAGCTTACTCTACGTTAATGGCGAAAAATTTGAAAAACTAGATAATGAGACCTTGGTTGATAACATCGAGAAAGTCGTTAGGCAAAAACTGGATGAAAAAGCCAAAGCCGAGAAATTGCAATTACCGGTGACGCATATTTAATAGCCATTGGATTCAAAATGTTTGTGAGGGTGTTTATTTCAGCCCTTTTGAAGATAGGCGTGATAGCTTATTAGTTCTGAGTTAGGTAGTTAATTTTGGAAAAAATAAACAATATTAAAGGTACTTACGACCTGTTACCCGAAGACTCTGCGTTATGGCGTGGTGTTGAAAAAACAGTTATTGATATTATCAGTTCATTCGGTTATTCAGAAATACGAACACCAATCCTAGAATATACGCAGCTTTTCAAGCGCTCCATAGGTGAAGTCACTGATATTGTCGAAAAAGAAATGTACACCTTCAGTGATAATGAAAAACACATGTTAACTTTAAGGCCAGAAAATACGGCCAGTTGCGTGCGTGCCAGCATTCAAAATAGCTTGTTTTATGGAAATAATCCGCGTGTATTTTACAGTGGACCGATGTTCCGTCATGAAAATCCTCAGAAAGGTCGCTACCGCCAGTTTAATCAAATAGGCGCTGAAGCTTTCGGTGAAGCATCTCCCGACATGGACTTTGAAATGATTCTGATGACAGCAAAGTTATGGGAAGCTCTGGGAATATCGTCAAAAGCAACACTTGAACTCAATTCTATTGGTAGCCTTGAAGCACGTAAGCATTATCGCGAAAAGCTAGTTGAATATTTTTCGCAACATAAAGATCAACTCGACCAAGACTCCTTGGCAAGACTTGAACGTAACCCTCTACGCATATTAGATAGCAAGAATCCGGAGATGGGTGTCTTAATTGCTAATGCACCTCAATTGACAGAGTTTTTGGACGCAGAATCTCGGGAACACTTCGAGCAGTTATGTGGTCTATTAAAAGCGCACAACATTGACTTTACCTTAAACCCATTGTTGGTGAGAGGTTTGGATTATTATAATCGTACAGTTTTTGAGTGGGTCACTGATTGTTTAGGTGCGCAAGGAACAATTTGTGCGGGCGGGAGGTATGATAGCCTGGTTGAGCAGTTAGGTGGTGATGCCGTACCGGGTTGTGGATTTGCTATGGGTGTAGAACGCATCATCGAAGTAGTACAGATTGCTAATCCAGATTTTGTTTTCCAGGCTGATGTTGATGTATTTATCGCAGCTGTAGGTCAATCCGAAGTGGTTCTTTTTGCGGCCTCTATTGCCGAAAATTTGAGAAAAAACCAAAGCTTACGTGTTATGGAAAATAGAGGTGGCGGTAATTTTAAAAAGCAGCTTAAAAAAGCGAACCGTTCAAAAGCGCGTTTAGCAATAATTTGCGGTGAACATGAAGTTTCTGAGCGGGTTGTAACTATTAAGGACATGAGCAGCGGAGAAGAGTTTAAGAACGTGGCGGTAGGTGCCCTTACTGATCAAATCGCATCATTGCTAAGTCATTAAACGACGAGTAGCAAGTATTTTTTAGATGAATAAAATGAGTAATGCCATTATTATGGTGGGCTGATTTTAAGAGAATAGAAACAATTTTGTGACAGGAGTAACACTGTGGAAGGTTTTGAAACAGAAGAGCAACAGCTCGAAGCCATAAAAAAATGGTGGGAACAAAACGGTACAGCCGTAATTGTCGGTGCTATTCTTGGAATAGGGGCAGTTATTGGTTATATCAATTGGAAAGGTTATAAAGAGGACCGTCGAGAAGCGGCGTCAGAAGCCTATCAATTAATCGTTGAAGAAAATACGGATGACAACAACATTGATGTGGCTAAAGCGGAAAAACTCATTGCTGACTATGCCGATACACCTTACTCCATCATGCTAGCCTTGCAACTTGCCAAACAGGCAGTTGAATCAAACGATCTGACCACAGCAGAGAAACATTTACGTGATGTACTGGCAAGAGCAGAAGAGGGCGGCGTGCAACATGTTGCTCGGCTTCGTCTAGGCAGAGTCTTGCTCGCAGCTGATAAACCTGAAGAGGCGCTTTCTCTTATAAGTAATCTAGAACAGGGAGCTTTTAAGTCGTCTTACGGATTTCTTAAAGGAATGATTTACATCAACCAAGGCGATACAGAAAAAGCAAAAGCGGCTTTTAAGGATGCTGAATCTTCGATTTCAGGCATGCCTGAACACCCTAACTTACGATATGTAAGAGAAGAGCTCGAAACTGATATCACTGACTTGGTAGAAATTGATGTTTAATTTATTTTCAATGCAAAACGCTTTTTCTCGTAGTTTCATTGCTGCTGTTTGTGTTTTTCAGGTTTTAGGTTGTGCTTCGGATGGTGATGAAGAAGTGATTTATGTTGCGCCATTACCAGAAATTGAAAACCAAATAGAAATTGACAAGCTATGGAGTTATCGCAGTGATGCTGATGAAGAGATATTCAGCAAAATTACACCTTCTATAGCCTATGGTAAGGTTTTCGTCGCATCAATCGATGGAGAAGTAGTCGCTCTCGATCGTGATTCGGGTGACGAAGTGTGGGAGGTTGATGTCGAGTCGCCCCTAAGTGGGGGAGTTGCTGCGGGTAACGGCATTATCATTGTAACATCCGAAGATGCTGAAGTTATTGCACTTGAAGAAGCCACAGGTAAAGAATTATGGCGCAATCTGGTTTCTAGCGAAGTTCTAGCACCTGCTGGGATCGGTGAAAATATGGTTGTCGTTAACACCGTTGATGGTAAGCTTTTTGCCCTTTCTGCAGAGTCTGGTAAACGAGCCTGGTTTTATGACCGAAATGTTCCTGTTCTTTCTTTGCGTGGCACAGCTTCGGCGCAGATTGATCGAGGTGCCGCTGTAACTGGCTTTGCGAATGGTAAAATTGCTGCATTTCTCATTGAGAAAGGCGCTTTAATTTGGGAAAAACGTGTCGCTTCGCCTACCGGACGTTCAGAGCTGGCAAGAATGGTGGATGTTGATGCTAATCCTATAATTTACGGCGATCGCGTATATGCAGCAAGTTACAATGGTAATATTTTGGCCTTAGAGTTGCGTAGTGGTGAAGTCATCTGGCAAAGAGAGTTATCTACCTATCAAAACTTATCGGTGGATATTAGTAACGTGTTCGCCACCGATCAGTTGAGCCATGTTAAAGCAATGAATAGACTCAATGGCGCAACACTTTGGATACAAGATCAGTTGGAAAATCGCCAAGTCACAGGTGCAGGCATTACAGATAAAGCTCTAGTCGTTGGAGATTTTGAAGGTTACTTACATTTTATCGATAAAGAAAATGGTAAGTTTGTAGGTCAAGTACTGATGGATTCCTCGGGTATTGGTGTACAGCCATTGGTCGATAATGGCGTCATTTATGCCTTCAGCAAAGATGGTCTAGTCACAGCTTATAGAGTGCAATAACGCTCTATACTTCTTATCAGGCAGATTGCTCTGTTACAGCGCAAAGCGTTGGAGCAATCGTTGCGTCATTATTTGTTTTTCTTTTTAAGTTGTATTTACTGGTTTGCAATCCAGTGAAAATTCGGAGATTACCATGATTCCTGTTGTTGCTCTGGTTGGTCGACCTAATGTTGGCAAGTCCACTTTATTTAATCGGCTCACCAAATCGAGAGATGCACTTGTTGCCAACCTTCCTGGTTTAACGCGAGATCGTCAATATGGCAAAGCAGAGTACCGAGGCCAGCCCTATTTAGTTGTGGATACAGGCGGCATTACTGGCGAAGAATCGGGTATTGATCTGGAAATGGCCAAGCAAAGTTTACAAGCTGCAGCTGAAGCTGATGTTATTTTCTTTATGGTTGATGGTAAAGCCGGTATCAATAGTATTGATAGGACCTTGGCTGAGCAATTACGTAGTTATAACAGACCCTGCCATCTAGTGGTGAATAAAAGTGATGGGGTTGCATTGGACGACATCCTGAGTGATTGTTATGAACTAGGTTTAGGGGAACCTTCGCTAATAGCTGCAGTTCATGGCCGAGGTGTTAAAGAGTTAATCCGTCAAGTTATGGATGATAAGATAGATTTAACGGACGAAGAAAGTTCAATAGAGAAACCACTTCAAGATAGTAAGTCTATAAAGTTGGCTGTTATTGGCCGTCCTAATGTGGGTAAATCCACTTTAATTAATCGAATACTAGGTGAAGAACGGGTTGTTGTTTTTGATCAGCCAGGTACAACACGTGATAGTATTTACATTGATATGGAAAAACAGGGAAAACACTACACACTTATCGATACAGCCGGGGTGCGTCGACGAGCTAAAGTTAAAGAAACTGTCGAAAAATTTTCAGTTGTCAAAACCTTACAAGCAATCGAAGACAGTCATGTTGTGATTTGGATTATTGACGCAAGAGAAGGAGTGACAGAACAAGACCTCACCATTTTAAGTTTTGCAATAGAAAGTGGAAAAGGTATTGTTTTTGCTATCAATAAATGGGATGGACTATCTAGTGATGATCGCGATTCCGTTAAAGAAGAACTAGCGAGACGTTTAGTTTTTATTGATTATGCGAGGCACCACTTTATTTCAGCGAAGCATGGTACCGGTGTAGGTCACTTATTTGAGTCTGTACACGAGTCTTATGATAATGCGATGCGAGATATTAGCACTAACGTTATTACCAAGTCGTTGGAAAAAGCACAAGAAATTCATCAGCCGCCATTAATTAAAGGGCGTAGGGTTAAGCTCAGATATGCACACTTAGGTGGTCATAATCCGCCAATCGTGGTTGTTCATGGAAGCCAGGTTGAATCATTACCTGATAGCTATACACGTTATTTAATGAATCACTTCCGTAAATCTCTTAAGTTAATGGGAACACCCATACGAATTCAGTATAAAGAAGGCGACAATCCTTATAAAGATAAGAAAAATGTACTAACTGATCGACAAATTCGTCGTAAAAAACGTTTAATGAAATTTGTTAAACGACGTTAGTCGTTATCCGGCGGATTTATTATATTAGCTATTGAAATTTTGATAACCTGCTCACGGCCTTCTTTGAAATGATTTATTTTCGAAATTGATCGTGCGCCCCTCTTTGAGTTTTTTCCAGAATTCTCTCCTGTTTCTCCCACAATACTGAGTAACGACTTAAACTGAGTTCCGTCTAATGGAGTTAAACTATGCAAAGGACGGATGTTTAGTAGATAGCTGATCATGTAGTATAAGTTTTACTCGACTTAATTAACATTCTAGAAGGATAACAATCATGGCAGGAATTGATGAAATGGGAGTGACCAACCAAGGTTGGGGAGTTTGTGGCTTTACAAGTACTTTTTACGCTTTGTATAACCGACCTGATAGGCCAGCGCAAATCATTAATGCGAACCAAGCTTTTAGAGTACTTGCAGAAATAAAAACATTTTTGAAAATGTTACAAGCGGATGGAGAAATACAAAAGCTCAATGATATTGAAGCTTTTACTCAATCATTTGGTAATCGAGGAGAAGGTCAAAATTACGCGCAATGGACAATAGAGAGTTACATTACTAAAATTAACGGCTCTGTTAACAAAAGCGAACAAGAAATTGTTAATGATGCTATGTTTGGTATTGCTATCCCACCTCATGTTTTACAGGATTATCTCAAAAGGGCGTGGGATATCGATTCAACGGCCACTTGGATCACCGGCACAGGTTTTGCTGGAGAGGGAATTATCGGTGTAAAAAGCACTGATGAAGAAGACATGACTTTATATAATGGACTTTGTCATTATATGTATCAATCGAATAATAAAATTTATTCTTGGGGAAGACAGTTCTCCAGCATTCAAGAAGCGGATTCTGATTTTCGATTAGTTCTAGCGGTTGCTTTTGACACATGAACCAATTTATCTATTACTAGACATAGTCCTTTTGTTGCCAAGGATTGGTGGTTGTCGCACGCTTTTGTGTGTTCTTCCCTGAACAACATACAACTATTACCAGTTAAGCGCACCACCAGTTTGATACTCGATAACACGCGTTTCGAAGAAGTTCTTTTCTTTTTTCAAATCCATAATTTCGCTCATCCAAGGAAATGGATTCGAAACGCCTTTATATTGCTCAGCCAAACCAAGCTGAGCACAACGGCGATTGGCGATGAATTGTAAATATTCTTCCATCATGGCCGCATTCATACCTAATACGCCACGTGGCATAGTATCTCTGGCATAAGCGATTTCTAGCTCGGTTGCTTCAATAATCATTTGCGTAATTTCTTCTTGCAATGCTTCTGTCCACAGCTCAGGGTTTTCTAACTTGATTTGGTTGATCATGTCGATACCGAAGTTTAAGTGCATAGACTCATCACGTAAAATATATTGGAACTGCTCTGCAACACCTGTCATTTTATTGCGTCTACCCATGGACAAAATTTGAGTAAAGCCACAATAAAAGAAAATACCTTCAATACACGCGTAAAAAGCGACTAAGTTTTTGAGCAATATTTGGTCATTTTCGAGTGTGCCTGTCCTGAATGAAGGGCTTGCGATCTGTTGCGTATGTTTAAGTCCCCAGGCGGCCTTTTGGGCCACGGATGGAACTTCACGATACATGTTGAAGACTTCAGACTCATCCATGCCTAAAGATTCAACACAGTATTGATAGGCATGTGTATGTATAGCTTCTTCAAAAGCTTGTCGCAAAATATATTGTCGGCACTCAGGGTTGGTAATTAAACGATAGATAGCCAAAACCAAGTTATTGGCCACTAAAGAGTCCGCTGTTGAGAAATAACCGAGGCTGCGCATCACGATGGTGCGTTCGTCATTGGATAAGACATCGTTGCTTTTCCAAGTTTCGATATCTTTCGTCATATTGATTTCTTGAGGCATCCAGTGATTAGCACAGCCATCCAAGTATTTTTGCCATGCCCAGTCATATTTGAAGGGCACTAACTGATTCAAGTCGGCACGACAATTTATCATTTGTTTGTCATCAACATTGACACGTGCCGCTCCCATTTCTAATTCTTCCAAGCCTGCTGCTACATCTAATTCTTCAAGGGAAACGGCAGCCCGTTGATGTAAATCAGATGCGTGATTCTGCATTTTTGCTGAATATTTTATGGAAGGTTCAGCCATCATAGATTCTTGAGCAACCCTGGTATCCGAAAGTATTGATTTTTCGGCAAGGTTTTCAGTATCTCGTGCTGGATTAAGAGAAGCTGCATTCGCTGGCTGTTTCTCAGTTTTTTTTGCGGATTCGTTAAATTCATCCCAGGATAACATGTTCAACTACCTATTAAAAAGTGATGAGTCGGCCCATTATTCGATGAATAAAGAGCTCGATAAGTAGCACCGTACATTATTGATGTTATACGGTGCTTTCTACAAAATATGTTAAAATCATTTCACGAGAATGCTTATTGGCAAGCTTCACAATCAGGGTCGTCAATGGAACAAACCTGTGGAGCAGTATTAGCTGCAACCGCGTTGAGTTTATTGTCGTTAACGGTAGACTTTTCTGTACTTGTAGCAGCTAAAGAGCGTAAATAATAGGTCGTCTTTAAACCTAAGAACCAAGCCATACGGTAAAGTACGTCCAGTTTTCGTCCTGAAGGCTCACTAATATAAAGATTCAACGACTGTGATTGGTCTATCCACTTTTGACGCCTGGCAGCTGCTTCAACAAGCCATTTAGGCTCGACTTCAAAAGCTGTCTGGAAAAGTTCTTTCAAAGAAGCTGGCACTCTATCAATATGCGTTAAACTACCATCATAATATTTAAGATCATTAACCATGACCGAATCCCAAAGTCCGTTGTCTTTCAATGCTTGTACCATGAATGGATTAACAACAGTAAATTCGCCAGAGAGGTTAGACTTAACATATAAATTTTGGTAAGTCGGTTCAATCGACTGAGACACACCGGTAATATTGGCGATGGTCGCTGTTGGTGCAATCGCCATAACATTCGAATTGCGCATGCCATCAGATATGACTTTTTGTCGTAAATTATCCCAATCTAAAGTTTGCTCATTATTGATACTGATATATTTCTCACCGCGATGCTCTGCCAGAATCTCTAATGAGTCGATAGGTAAAACACCTTGGCTCCACAAAGAGCCTTCAAAACTTGAATAGGAACCACGCTCTTTAGCGAGTTCGCTCGAAGCTTCAATGGCAAAATAGGATATGGCTTCCATGGTTCTATCGGCAAACTCGACAGCCTCGTCAGAACTATAAGCAATATGCTGCATATATAGTGCATCTTGAAAACCCATAATACCTAAACCAATCGGACGGTGCTTAAGATTAGAGTTTTCTGCTTGAGGTACAGGGTAATAATTAATATCAACAACATTATCTAACATGCGAATAGCTGTTTTCACCGTACGTTTTAATTTCGCATGATCAACTCCTTCCGGTGTTAAGTGTTTAACGAGGTTGACTGAGCCTAGATTACAAACGGCTATTTCATTTTCAGACGTGTTTAATGTGATTTCAGTACATAAATTGGAGCTATGTACGACGCCACAATGTTGTTGAGGAGAACGTAGATTGCACGGATCTTTAAAGGTTAACCATGGGTGACCAGTTTCGAATAACATGCTTAAAATTTTACGCCACAAGTCTTTGGCTTTGACAGTTTTGAAGTTTCTCAATTCACCAGCGGCAGCTCGTTCTTCATATTCGTGATAGCGCTTTTCAAAAGCTTTGCCATATAAATCGTGTAAATCCGGTGTTTCATTCGGTGAAAAGAGTGTCCAATCTTGGTCTTCGCACACACGTTTTACGAACAAATCAGGGATCCAGTTGGCGGTATTCATGTCATGAGTACGGCGTCTATCATCGCCTGTATTTTTACGAAGCTCTAAAAATTCTTCAATATCAAGGTGCCAAGTTTCGAGATAAGCACACACAGCCCCTTTACGTTTACCACCTTGGTTGACAGCAACAGCCGTGTCATTGGCTACCTTTAGAAAAGGAACCACACCTTGAGACTTGCCGTTAGTACCTTTAATGTAAGCCCCTAATGAACGTACAGGTGTCCAGTCATTTCCAAGACCTCCCGCCCATTTAGAAAGCATTGCATTGTCGCGAATGGCACCATAGATGCCGTGTAAATCGTCAGGTACTGTGGTGAGATAACAACTGGACAGTTGGGATTTTAATGTGCCTGAATTAAATAATGTTGGCGTTGAACTCATATATTCGAAAGTGGATAAGACATTGTAAAACTCGATAGCTCTGGCTTCACGGTTGTCTTCGTTTAATGCCAGGCCCATAGCAATACGCATCCAAAAAACTTGAGGTAATTCGATACGTGTTTCTTCATGGTGAATGAAATAGCGATCGAATAAGGTTTGCAAACCAAGATAGGTAAACTGTAAGTCACGTTCAGCTTGTAAAGCTTTAGACAATTTTTCTAGGTCAAAATTACCGAGTTCAGGGTTAAGAAATTCAAGTTCGATGCCGCGCTTGATAAAGCGTTGGAAAGCTTCAGGGTAAAGCTGAACCATTTGGTTGTGTGTCGCTTTGCTGCTGACGTCAAGATAACTTAGGGCTTCACTTCGAATACTGTCCAAAAGCAGGCGTGCAGTGACGAAATTATAGTTAGGTTCTTTCTCTATTAAGGTTCGAGATGTAATGACTAGCGCCGTATTCACGTCTTCAACAGAAACACCATCATAAAGATTTTTGACCGTTTCATTGAGTATGCTTTCAGAGTCTACATCCGTTAAGCCTTCGCAAGCTTCAACCACTAATGTATGCAGGCGTTCTGTATCGAGAGGTTGTAAGCTACCATCTGGGTGCTTAACATTAATATGGCTTTCGGGTAGATTTTTCAGCATGACTTCTTTGGCTGAACGTGCTCGAGCGCGCTCTTCTCGGTAAAGAACGTAAGCACGTGCAACCTTGTGCTCGCTACTACGCATGAGCGCGAGCTCGACCTGATCTTGTATATCTTCGATATGAATGGTGCCACCACTGGGCATTCTACGGCTAAAAGCCTGGCTGATTAAATCAGAAAGTTGTTTGACTGTCTCATGAATACGTCTTGAACCAGCAGCGTTGCCGCCTTCAACAGCAAGAAAAGCTTTGGTCATGGCAACGGCGACTTTGGATGCGTCAAAAGGAGTGACGCTGCCATTGCGACGAATAACACGAATGTTTCCGGGTGCTGTTGAGCTAATTCCAGCATTGGCTTGGGTAATAGAATGGTCAGCAGAAGAGTTTTCTGCGTTGCTAGCATCAGTTTGCATGTCTTGTAGCCCTGAACTTCAAATCATAATGAAAAGTACAATGCGATCAGCTCCGAACATTAACTAACGCAAGGCCAGTTAAGATAGAACATTAAAATTGTTTTGATCGCGGTTAAGTAAGGTTTTTGGTGATTTTATTTTGGTTATTATTGGTTAGCTGATTTTCTCGACTCATAAAATAATATTGCTGTTTATTATCCGGCTAAATATTTAATTTGGATTATTTAGTTTGAAAGAACAAAATAATCTCTATCTAATCGAACGCATGTTTTTATGTAACGTGTCGAACAAACACAAGGTGATGTGGTTTGTATAAGCATCAGCACCAATATATAGTGTGGTAATGGTAGTTGTGTTTGTGAGCTAATGCAAGTTGGTAAGCTTGGGTTGAGCTGTTAATAAGTTGTTAAAAGAACAAAAGTTAATAAGAAAATGTGCCGTTAGACAAGGGCTTCAATCGTCGTTAGCTTGTGGGAAAAAATAATAAAATTATTTTTATTGTTTTCAATAAAAATCTTTGCTAACCAATAAAAAATGCATAAAAAAGTGTGAGTACTCCGTCGATATAGTGATTATTTGAGCAATATTTAAAGTCTAGCCTTTCAACACCCAAAAAGCAGTTGACTAGAAAACTGTATGGAATCACCTGATATGGGATGTTGAAATTGTAAATTTTGCGCTTGTAACATGAGACGTTCAACCTGGATTGACGCTAATGCTTTTGCGTACCAAGGACAACCCAAAATTTCGTGCCCTAACCATTGCATGTGCACGCGGAGTTGGTGAGTTCTGCCCGTTAAGGGTGATAAAGCTAATTTGGATATGTAGGGCGAAGTTGGACACTGAGTTGTACAAACACGCAAGAGTTTAAAATAGGTTTGAGAGGCTTTTCCCACATTGAAATCAATTTTTTGGCGCGGTTTATTGAGCCAATCGGCGCCTATTGGAACATCAATGATGCCTTGTGAAGAGAGAGGTTTACCGAGTACCCAAGCCCAATAGGTTTTGATGACTTTGCGTTGTGCAAATTGCTGACTCAATTCGCGGTGGGCCTTTTTAGATAATGCGACTACCATTAAACCAGAGGTAGCATAGTCTAAGCGATGAACAGTTAAGACTGTGGGGTATTGATTTTTAAGTTCTTCTAAGACAGACAAACCGAAACGTGCAGCGTTACCTGGCACAGATAATCGATTATGAGGTTTATCAATCACTAAAAAATGATAGTCTTCGGCAACAATTTTGATCGGTGTTATGGAAGGTAATGACATTAATTTCAATTACGTGAGGTTGATAGAAAAGCTAATCGGTGCTTCAAATCATTATTAAGCTAAAAAATCGCCGAAAAGATGATGATACATTCGCTAAACTTGAAAATTTTACGCATACTGAGTCATTGGAGAGCGCTTAACCTGACACCAAGAGGCTTGCGTTTTGAGCTTGGATATCAATAATTACACTACGAAAAATGACTTTAAAGCATTCATTGTTAGAATCTTTTATTGAACAATTACAGCTTCCTATCGCTGTGATAAATCGTTCATGTGATGTGTTGTTGGCAAATCTGCTGTTCAAAAAATATTTTCGACAATCCAATCTTGCTCAAACATCTTATGTTCATCGTTTAGAAAATGAAAACTATGAAGCATTGTGTAATTTAACACCATCTATAAGTGCTGAGTCTTCAGTTTCCGGTTATTTAAAACTCCATGACTTTCAAGAGCCCTTGCCTCTTATTTTATCCTCTTTAACTGTTAAAGGGGAAGAATATTTATTATTACAACTCGGTGAGTGTAAAAACACCCAAAAACTATCTCAAATTTCGGAGCAATGGTTACTCATAGATCGTTTAAAACAGTCGATTATCAATGCCAAGCGTGCCAATCAATCCGTGGCGATGATGATATGTCGAATTGCCCGTTTTAATGAGATTTTGAATGCAGTTGCTACGGAACATGCTCATAAAATTTCTGATGTGATTAGTTTGCGTATTCAGGATTGTGTACGAGATAGTGATACCGTCGCGCGATTAGCAAATGATGAGTTTGGACTCATATTCCAGGTGACCAATACCGATGATGGTGTGATTGTAGCCAATAAAATTTTGAGTCGATTAGGCGAAAATTTTTCTATCGACGGACATGATTTTTTGGTCGAAATTTTTATTGGAATTAGTTTGTTTCCAATGGACACCCAAGATGCTCAAGAACAAATTCGATTTGCACGAATAGCTGCACAACATGCGTCTGAGACACGTCAAAGTAATTACGAGTTTTTCTCCAATGAGATGAATACCCGTGCTAAAAGTCGTATGCATATTGAAAGAAAATTACGCCAAGCATTAAAAGATGAAAAATTTATTTTGTATTATCAGCCCAAAGTAGATTCTTCAACGGGGGCTATTGTCGGTGCTGAAGGCTTGATTCGATGGCATGATGATGAACTAGGTGATGTAGCACCGTCTGACTTCATCCCTATTGCAGAAGATACAGGTTTAATTGTTCCTATTGGTTTGTGGGTTTTACGTGAGGCTTGTCGACAGAATATGACATGGCAAAAGATGGGGTTGCCATACATTCGAGTTTCGGTCAATGTTTCTAGTCGGCAACTGCTCAATGAGAAATTTGTTCGAGATGTTAATGATGTATTGCATGAATCAGGAATGAAAGCCGAATTTTTAGAATTGGAAATCACTGAAAGTATGTTAGTTAAAGATATCGATAAAACTGTCGATATCTTCGCTGAATTACGCTTATTGGGTTGTCATTTATCGATTGATGATTTTGGAACCGGTTATTCTAGCCTAAGTTACCTTACCCGTTTTCCCATCACTACACTTAAAATTGATCGTGCATTTATTCATGGCTTAGAACTTAACGATAATACTGCTGAGGTTGCAAGGGCAATTATTGGGTTATCGCGAGGACTGAATTTAGAAGTTGTGGCAGAAGGTGCAGAAACACAGGTTCATGTAGAATTTTTAAAGCAGCATGGGTGTGATACAGTCCAAGGTTATTTCTATAGCCGTCCCTTGCCTGCGCACGAGTTTACACATTTGTTACGTCATAAATACGTGAATGGGTTTGATGACACAGCTAAATAATTGAGATAACCCTTTCATGACAATTATTATTGTTAAGGCAGAAGCATTGGCGATAAAATCATACCTCCTACATCTATTTCTTCTTCTTTTGCTAGTGATATAAGTACACCAATATCTGTTCCTTGCATCTGACGTTTAATAATACGATTTTGATTTTCATTAATAATAATATCATGAGTTTGTGGCGTTACTTGAGAGTAATCAATGGTATCATATAAATCATATTTGATTAAACGGGTAATTTCTTTAACCCCCTCATTGAGATAAGTCTTAATTAAAGCCCCATTATTTTGCGACCATATACGAGCATGTACGGCTTTTTTTTCTAAGGAAGTGAGTTGTGTTAATCGCCAAATTTTTTCCTGCTTATCTTCTTTTTCATTCATTAAGCTTGATGGGTTCGGGTGATTGATAGCCAGTTGCGCATACTTCTGTTCGACACTTTCGATTAAGTCGTAAGCCTGTGACTCTGCGATACTTGGGTCGGTCATTTGACCAGATTGGTAAATGTATTTGTTGATATAAACAGGGTTAAAAAGTTTTTGACCATTCACCCGATCAAAAGCTTCTCTATGATAAAGTTCGGCGATCGTTGTCACATTGATAGCGCGGAAGTTTGGAGTTAATGAGTAATTTGTGCGTAAAAATAAAACACTGTCTTCAGGGCTATTATTAATGATTTGATATTTTATATTTTCACTGAGTATAGCATCGCCATTTTTATAATTCTCGTAAGCACGAAAACGCAAGCCGTCGACACTGGGAAGGTGTTGACGATAAGTGGAATGAACTAAGACATCAAGGTTATATCCATCGAGAGCAGCGATAATGGGTTTAACACCAATTAATGCTTCGCGCTTGTTTTGTTTACTCACAGAATAATCGATGGCTGTTGTGATGATAGTGGTTGCCATTACTCCAACAAAGCCAAATAAAATACCACCAGCGAGATGCGTATATTGTGAGTGAAACTGGGCATAAAGGCCTTGTTGATCGATGTGAGAAACAACACGCGTTGAAGTGATTTGCTGGCGATGCTGCGGTTCTAACGGTTTTTTAAATGGTGCGATACTGCATCCCAGACACAAACAACCTAGGAGAAGCATAAAACAGCCCAGAAAAGATTTTTGGCTAGGCCTAACGACTGATTTTCCTACATAAGTTCGAATGTACGTAGGTAAAGTGACCCAACTCAAAGTTCAATCCTCAAGATCTCAAAAGTAACCTCTAAACTTTCTGCATGCAGCAAAGGTAACGAACTATGTTCAAAAAGACAATAAATTTTTCAGTATTTAAATCTTTGAAATTGCTTGAACTTTTAAATTCATTACATGAACTCTATTTTATAAACAAATTTTAACAGCTTCTAAAATCAGCTCACATTTCGCTTTTAAAGGCTAAAAAATATTCAAGAAGTGGGTTGTTTTTGGCTAAAGGTTTCTCACATCAGTTTTAGAGTAAACTTTAGTAAATCGTGCCTTTGGATTTTAAGTAATCGAGAAGAGGGCGTTTGCCTGCTTCCCGCTGTAACTCCGGAACGACATGAATTCCTCTTTTTTTATAACAACTTATCCATTCTTTGGGTTTATCTCCTTCGTCAAAGCCAATAGATTCGACATCACTACTATTGGCAGCAAATATAACTTTAGAAATCCCGCTCCAAGGGATTGCGCCGTAACACATAGCACAGGGTTCGGCGCTTGTAGCAATAGTATAAAGAGTACCTGTCGAACCTAGTGAAAAAGTTTTGAGTTGTTGTTGAGCCAATGCAATAGCCACCATCTCGGCATGAAGAATCGAACAACAAGCACTTTCAACAATATTAACGCCTGTAGATATTAGTTGTCCGTTATCGTCAAAAATAGCTGCGCCGAAAGGACCTCCCGTGGAATGTTGAACATTTAATCTTGCTAACTCTATGGCTAAACTAATTTGCGTTTCATCACTTAAAAAACCATTGGTTTGGTTTTTTTTGAAGTCTTCCAACCAAGTGGGTAATGTAAAATTTAAAGGTTTCATCAGTCTTTATACAGCTCATCATCATAATAATTGTTTGAATTATAACATATTTAAGGTACATAACCTCTAAGCTTGAATAATAATGAGATAATTTTTAAGGATAATAACGGTTTAATCTAACAGTGAATGAACCTGTTGACATTTGTAGAGGATTAATCTAATTTATATTGCAAAGCACGATGGAGATTATTGTTCCAATGATATCGTGTTTGTTCATCAAGACCGGTGGAGGGATAGGCCCTTTGAAGCCGGGGCAACCGCATGATAAGACATCACCTAGATGCAGACTTGTCGTGAAACGGTGCCAAATCCTACGGAACGGCTATGTCCGTCACCGAAAGATGAGCGAGTTCACATTCCTTCTTAGACGAAAGTATCTGTGCCTCTCAACCATTCGGTGACCTAAATAACAAGCTTTATGCAAGAAGCTTATTGGGGTTAGAGAATGTTGGCAAAAACAGAAGCGCATTTTTCATCATTAAAAAAACCAAAAAATATCGATGCATCGCATGCTTCGAAGATTTGCGATGATGTTTTGATTTTAAATGAATCTTTCCAGCTTAAAAATGGTGGAAAGATTCAAAAACTACGGATTGCGTATCGTGTCATAGGCGATGTAAAAACACAGCCATCACTCTTTATCCTCGGTGGAATTTCTGCAAGTCGGCATATCTTTTGTGCTTCTAATGAACAAGTTTCTGGATGGTGGCAATCTGTATTTCAGCATTGGCTAGATTCAACGGAAAGCTTATTTCCCTACGCTATCATCAGCATGGACTTTATTGGTGGTATAGGAGATTCGACATCTGCAGAAGAACTGTTTGAATTAGAAAATTTTCATTGCATTGATACAGAAGATCAAGCACGAGCTGTCAAAAAACTTTTAGAAACCTTGAATATTTCGACACTAGCAGGTTTTATAGGAGCATCCTATGGTGGAATGATTGCAGGGAAATTTGCCAACCTCTACCCCAAAGCATTACAAAAACTTATTTTAATTAACGCGTGTCATCGCATTCCTGTGATTACGACAGCCTGGCGGTGTTTACAACGCCAAATTATCACATTCGCAAAATCACATAATGATGAGAAACAAGGGTTAGTGCTGGCACGTGCACTAGCTATGGCTACATATCGTAGTCCAGAAGAATTTGAAGCGCGTTTCGCTTTCCATGATCAAGATGGTGACTTTCCTATAGAATCGTATCTTTTACACCAGGGACATAAAACGTGTGAAGTATTTACCTGTGAATCCTACCTTTGTTTATCAGAATCGATAGACAGACACAAGTTTTCGCCTGAAGTCATTAATGTTCCTTGTGCTATTTTTTCAACACGAAATGATCAAATTGTTCCTCAAAGCTTTATTGAAGAATTGACGGCATCTATAGGTTGTCTTGCTGAAGATTATCGTATCCATTCTGAGTTTGGACACGATGCTTTTTTAAAAGAAATAGATAAAGTACAAAATTTTTTAGAATCGTATTTATTTTAAAGATGAATGAGTTATAGAGTCTCCAACCAAATTTTATGTAACTTTAAGAGGGTAGAGTAATGACGCACGAGATTGAAACACTATATTCTAAATATCCAAAAACGCAACCAGCAACTGTTGCTGTGCGCACAGGAATTGATAGCAATGATCAGCACGGTGCCATTGTTCCGCCGCTCTACTTAAGTACAAATTTTTCTTTTGCTGGTTTAGACAACAAAAGACAATATGATTACACGCGTTCTGGAAACCCGACCCGCGATATTTTGGCTGAAGCGGTAGCGGAATTAGAGGAAGGTTGCGGTGCCGTTATCACATCAACTGGCATGTCCGCTATTACGCTCGTATTGCAACTAGTCAATCCTGGTGAACTGGTCATTGCTCCACATGATTGTTATGGCGGAACTTATCGATTACTTAATACTTTTCATCAACAAGGTAAATTGAATGTAGAGTTTGTTGATTTTTCTGAGCATGATAAATTACAAGACTTGTTAGCAAAACAACCTAAGCTTATTTGGATAGAAACTCCAAGTAATCCTTTACTGCGTTTAACCGACATTCAAGAAATTGCTTCGAAAGCGCAAACAGTTGGAGCTTGCGTGGTCGTCGATAACACATTCCTTTCTCCTTTATTACAAAAACCCTTAACGTTAGGTGCTGATATTGTTGTGCATTCTACAACAAAATATATTAATGGCCATAGCGACGTTGTTGGTGGCGCTGTGGTTTGCAAAGACCAAGCCTTGTTTGAAGATGTGGCATGGTGGGCGAATTGTATTGGCGTAACTGGTTCTCCTTTTGATGCTTTTTTAACACTGCGAGGGATCAGAACTTTAGGAGCTAGGTTGCGCGTACATCAAGAAAATGCAGATAAAATTATCGAGTACTTATCTAGTGAAGCATTAGTGGAAAAAATTTATTTTCCAGGTTTAGAGACTCATCCACAACATCAACTAGCGCGTCGTCAACAACGAGGGTTTGGTGCAATGATAAGTTTCGAAGTCTCTGGTGGTGATTGTGCCATTAGAGAATTTGTAAAACCATTAAAGTTATTTAGTCTTGCTGAGTCGTTAGGGGGAGTGGAAAGCCTTATTGCACATCCTGCAACTATGACTCATGCAGCTATGGATGTTGATGCAAGAAAGCAAGCTGGTATTAAAGATTCATTATTAAGACTTTCTGTTGGTATAGAAGACGGAGATGATTTGATCAGTGATCTTAAAACAGGTTTTAATGCTATTCGGGATTCGGGCTTGACGCTCTGCGAAAAATTTTCCAAAGTTATTGCTGTGTGATATTAAAGGAGTAAAGGTTTGATGCTGTGGCGTACTCTAGTCATAGGTACGATATTACTTACAACGGCTTGTGTCCATCAACCGATAAAAAAAAGCCATTCAATTAAAGGTAAATTGGTAAAAGTAAAAGCTTATACTATTAGTCAAGAGCAAATTACTTTCACCATTGAAGCCCTTGATTGCGAAGATCCGCAGCATTACAAAATGAGAATTAAGTATCAGTTAAAACAAACTAAAGAAATTAAACATATTGCTTTGGTGAAAAAACAACGTGTCTTATGTCGAGGCGTAAAAACAACACGAGAAATTGAGTTCTTGCGTAGCGATTATGGCATTGAGAGTAATGATTTTATTATTATCGAGAATTCTTGGTTTTCGTTTTGATACAATATAGTATGCTATACGCTTGAGAAGCATTGAATAAACTCTTAGATGCTTCTCAACATGACGTTAGTTAACTAAAAGGATACATCAATTTATAACCTGCGCCATAAACTGATTTGATAATATCATGTTCGGGAATTGCTGCACTGACTTTTTTGCGAAGATTTTTAATGTGGCTGTCAATTTTTCTTGCGTTATTTTCATCGGATTCATTGTGATATTTGTAAAAAAGCTGCTCGCGAGAATAGACTTTGTTAGGGTTGCTGACGAGTACTTTAAGGATGTGGAATTCTGTTGGCGTCAAGTCAAGAGTTTGTCCGGCAATTTCAACAATGTTTTGATGTTGGCCCACTTTGATAGGATCTAGAGAAATCCAATCATCTTGAATTTGGGCTTTAGCCCGTTTCAATAGAGCTTTTACGCGAGCGACTACTTCCCTGGGTGAAAAAGGTTTGCATATATAGTCATCTGCACCACTTTCGAAGCCGAGTAACCGGTCTTCTTCTTCTGATTTTGCCGTTAACATGATGATGGGAAGCTCATACAGCTGACGTACGCGTTTACACAAATTCAAACCGTCCATGCCGGGTAGCATCCAGTCAAGCAACAAAAGTGAGGGTTTGTTATCGGCAATAAAATTAACAAGACCATCACCATTGATAAAACAATGCACATCATAGCCTTCATTTCTCAAATAGTCGGCAAGCAACTCGGCAACTTTTGTTTCATCCTCTACAATAACGACGGTTTCTTTTTCCATAACGCACTCCAATATATGTTTATTCTACTGTAGCTCATATAATGGCAATATAACTTCCATACGCAATCCACCCAAATTTGAGGGCTTTGCATCGATTTTGCCACCATGAGCTTCTACGATAGATTTGCAAAGAGCAAGACCCAAACCACTGCCGCCGGATGCGCTGCTACGAGAGCGTTCGACGCGGAATAAGCGGTTAAAGAGCATACCTAGCATTTCGTCTGGTACGCCTGGTTCTGAGTCCTCCCAAACTAAAACCCATTGATTCTCTCTTAAGTATGTTCGAATACTCAATTTTCCAGGTACTTGCGTATATTTTAGAGTATTTTTAAGGAGATTCGAAACTAATTGTGTCATTCTATCTGGATCAATATTGAGAAAACATGTACCGGTTAGCAAGTCAGTGTTAATAACAAAGCTATGTTTTTCTAATGTGCTGCTAAACATCTCTAGTTGCTGAGAGATGATGGGTTCCATAGAGGCTTTCTTTTTATTGAGCGTCAACTTAGCGCTATCACTCAAGGATAGCTCATGGAGATCTTGTACTAACTTAGTTAAACGTGAAATTTCGTGATAGAAAGATTCTACTGACTTGGTTCCCAATGGCCTGATTCCATCAATAATGGCTTCCATTTCGCCTTTTAAAATCGTTAAAGGCGTTCTTAGTTCATGAGATATATCAGCGATCCATTGTTTTCTTGAAATCCGGCTATCTTCCAAAACATGCGCTAACTTATTTAAATGAAAAGCGAGCTGCCTGACCTCTTTGAATTCTGTGAGATTAATCCTATTGTGGTAATTACCTGCGATTAAGGTTTGTGTTTCATTAGTGAGTGCATCAATCTTTTGTAAAATATGATTTTTCCAGGTTTCATGCTGCAGCAGCTGTTGTTTTAGCGATTTAAACTCTTTCATATAAATTACCATAAATATGGTAAAGGTAATAAATATCATTAAGACTGTTAGCCATAATGCGTTATACCAAAGCGAGGGAGAAGTTTGGAATAGCATTAAACTATTTTCTAGGCACAACAAGGAAATAACGCCAAGAAATGTGGTTAATTCGGAGATTTGTCGCGTTTTGATGACAGCTCGAACATTGTAAAATAAGCAATAAAGCGAGACAAACAAAACGATTAAATTATAAATACGAAAAGCGAGTGAGAATGAAAAGATGAATAGGCTGCCTAAGCCCACAACAGCAACGAATAAGAAAGAACGATGTATACGATATAATAATTGCTCGTCAGGATGCAACGATGTGGTGTGATGTAAAAACCAAAAACACACGCCATGAATCAACAAGTCAATCAAAATGACGCCTTGAAATAGCTCGATGGGTATACCGAATACGGTAATTTCTGGAGGAAGATGATAGGCCGCTAAAACACGTAATAGTACCAAAAATGTTAAACTGGATAAAATGAAATAGAGTGCTCTTTGCTGGTACAAAATGCTTGATAATAGACAAAAAATTAGCAAACAGAGGTTTACTGCAATAATTGCTATTGCGATGGTCTGGGTTTTTGCTTGAAATTTTTCAGCAGTTGTTTCTTTCGCCAAATAAAAAGGAATTAAGGTCGGACCGAAAACCTCTAATGACAGATAGACATGGTAGTAGCCTGGTTCAGATAATGGTAAAGGATAAAGCAGCCATGATAAATTTTTCAGTTCAGAGCGTGGTTGATATTGATTGTGGAGAACTTCTCCATTATTTTTCAACACATGTAGCGATAATCGTTTTATGGAGTTAGCTCGAATGATTAAATTCAACCTATCGCTGTAATTGAAGTCAGTCATTTTTGTGCTTTCTTCAACAATAAATGGAAAGTAAATCCAAATTTTGCCATCACCGATACCTAAATTGAGTTCCTGCTCCTCATTTTTGGTAAAGGCGATAATTTCACGAGATTGATGTATCTCGTTGACCGATAATTGATGAGTAAAGTCAAAGTAGTAGTTTAGTTCGGAAGATATATTTTTTGATTGCTGAATGTCCTTGTCAGAAAGAATTTTTGAGTCAGTGTTTCCTAAAACGTTGGGACATATAAATAGAAGTGCCCATACAGTGAAGAGCATGAATGTATCAGACGATAATCGCCTAAAGTATAAATCACAAAAAAAACGGATTTGCATTTTCGAAAGTGTTAAACGCTTATTAATCATTGGTGTTTAGCCAATTAATTCTGAAGCTTATCGCGTTTCTTTGCAAGTATCTTCTGGAGGTGAGACTTTAAGTCGTTGTTAATAAAATGCACTATGAAAAAAAGAACGTATTCTTATTTGTAAACATTTAGAAGAATGAATGCACTAAATAATTAATGATTGTTGTTCATTTGTGCTGAGAGTATACGCCAAGCTTAGTAAAAACTTTTACCTCGTAAACTGTCTTTAGAAGATTTTGCCCCGCGCAAAGTTAAATAGCGTAATATGGTTTCATTTTTTTGCTTTTTTGCGATGTCAAAAGCAGTACCATAACTGGAGTGTTGAGCATTAATCTCTGCTCCGCTTTCCACTAACAATTTTACCATACCAAATTGATTGTTTTTAACGGCGAGAGACAAAGGTGAGAGGCTAACGTCTTTGATTCGACCGAGTTTAGATGCTGATTTATTTAAGGGTGGGTTTACTTCTGCATAGTTACGCAACAAAATTGTGGCGATGTTTATTAAGCCTAATTCAGATGCTTTTTTAAGAGCTAATGAATTGCTGTCATTAACATTGACGCCGTGAGAGATAAGAGTATTGACGATTTGACTGTTATTGGATTGTATCGCTTTGATCAGGGCAGTGAGCGAAAGCTCTGGCGTACGAAAACGTACAGGATCTTTTTTCATAAGAATGGTAACGGCTTCAAGGTTCCCTTTGACTGCAGCAATATCTAACAATGAATTGTTGTCAATGAGTTTCAAATATTCAGGTGCTGTGCTGGAAGCAGAAGCTACTTTAGTTAACATTTCTTCAAGTGCTTGGTTATGAGCATGTTTTATAGCAAAAGCTAAATCAGAGATCGTGACTCGCGTTTCTTGCTGTCTTATCAATTGGAGGGCGTTGCTGTTTTTGCTTGCAAGCGCTTCAGTGACAAGTGAAGAGCGCTCTTTTGTAGCCTGCAGAGCTGAGTTACGTTGTGTTCTTAATCCAGATTGGAAACTTGGTTTTTTGATGTCCAAACGTTTAGCTTGAGAAGATTTATCATTCGATTGAGCAGGAGGTTTACTCGTGTAGTGTACACGACCTTGCTCATCAACCCACTTGTAGACTTCAGAATGTGCTGTACCCCACACAAGATACAGTAAAATCATCCAAGTTATTGAAAGATAATGCTTCATATTAACCAATGAATCCTAGATTTATATCAAGTAGTAAAAATAACAATGAGTTATTACGACATATTGATAATGACCAAGTTATACATGATGTCAGCATACATACCGGACTGTGCAAATACGGTGTTTATTACCGCTTGTTCTAAAAACTATTTGCAACAGAATGCTCATATTTATGGTGAACTATTGTACATATTTTAACGCTCAATTCTGTGACAAAGTTAACTGTTGGTTTTAAAGTTGTACTTTTTTTCGACAAACTGTCATTGTATTGTGTATTTCGCCTGTCTAGATTGATAACTCCGTCAAGTTTTTTACATTGCGGGCGATTTATATCATGCAAGAAAAAATAAAAATAGATAAATATTTACACTTAGCAGGTTTTATTATTAATCGGCCAACAATTTTGACCATTCCAAAGTCGTTGACCATCTGAATGCAAAACGATAGGGCCATCATCTTTCTGTGAGGAAAAACTGGATGGGTTGGCCGTGAGTTCATAAGCTTTTCCATTATTATAAACTTTGACGCTGAGTTCGTAATCAGGTGAGTTGGTGTCAGGCGGTATAAAAGAGCTAATAACGGGCGTAACGTTGAAAGTCTGTCCTTTTATAGTACACGTAGATGTTTGTAAAGAAAGGCATTGATAACTAAAACCATGATTAGCTTTAAATCTTTCAATGACGGCAGCATGAGAAAGTAACATGTTCATCGCACTTTTGCGTTTGCTAGCCACAATGTGTTGTTGATAGGTAGGAAAAGCAATAGCTGCCAGCAAGGTAGCAACTAAGACAGTAATAACCAACTCAATCAGCGAAAAGCCGAGTTTCTTTGCGTAGTTAATGCTTAGCAATTTTATTTATCCGTAACTTAATACAACATGCATCACATAGTAATGCAAAATGCTTTCATTTTATGGGTTACTCATAGGTTAAAGTGCGCCGCTAATCCATTTTCAATACAACTTCTCATTTCACAACATTACTATCGTTATCAAGAAAAGCGATTAAAAATTCATATTTAGTGTACTCTCGTTTACAGAGTTGATTTATAAAAAATTTTTATGAAGAGGTGGCGATGCATAAAGTTAAAGTTGGTAGAGCTCGAGGTTTTACACTTCTTGAAGCGGTAATTGTTGTGGTCGTTATTGCCATTGTCACAACATTAGGTGGTCCCTCTCTATTCAAGTTTGTTGAAGAACACCGTTTATCCTCTGCAGCCAACGAACTCGCATCAACGATATCTTCTGCACGGAGTAGCGCGATTAGTTTAAAAACACATGTTGCTATTGAACCTGTAAATAACGATTGGAGTCAAGGTTGGCAAGTGACCTTACCATCAGAGCAAAAGGTATTAGCAACTTTTCCTGTACATAGCACTCTATCAATGACTAGTTCTTCTACTAATGACTTAGTGTTTAATGCTGGAGGTACCAAGAATAAATTGACTAAAATACAGTTTAAGATATGTTCTTCGGAAAGTGTAGGTAAAGAAGTGGTCGTGTCAGGAGTAGGTGCGACAAGAATCAAGCCAATCACCAATAACTGTAAACAAGCTTAGGTGCCCTAACTTATGTTTCGACAAAACTTACACGGATTCTCGTTAGTAGAAGTGATGATTACACTATTTATCGTGGGTGTGGGGATGTTAGGTTTAGGGCTTGCACAAATCTCCGCAGTTAATGCGAATCAAGAAGCTAATTTTCGACTACAAGCGACAAACTTAGCTTCAAGTTTAACGCAGAGGTTTAAACTTAATGAAACCTATTTCAATGATAAAAGCATCGCTACCAATATATACTCTTTAGAAAAAGGTAATATGTATTCGCAATATTGTAAAAGTGAATCCGATGATTTAACAATCAATTTGGGGGCAATCCCCACTTCTTGTATAGATAATATGTGTACACCAGAAGAAATTGCGCGTTTTGATGTACACGATATTTGTCAAACTGAATTTAGTGCTATTAACTTTCCGAATGGTGAGTTGGGTGTGATCTGCCACGATGTCAAAAATACAGATAGTGATGACTGCTCTCCTGGTTCCATACTTTCTATATATGTTGGGTGGCAAAGTAAGACGGCAAGAAAAGATACAGGTGAAAACATTATGGGAGCCGACCCAACCTGTTCATTGGATATGTGGGGCACCACATCACAATCTCAAGGAAAACAGTGTATTAAAGTCGATGTTGCGATATGAATGTCAATGGCAAACCTTCATTAAAACTGCTTCACTCATTACATAGTTCAACTTCTCAACGTGGTTTGACCTTGGTAGAGTTAATGGTTTCATTGATACTAGGTTTGATTATTTTAGCTGGAGTTATACAAATTTTTGTTGGCACATTAAAAACTAGCCGCATGAATCTTGAATTGAATTTAGTACAGGAGAATGGGCGTTTAGCGCTATCGGTTTTAGAGAGGGCATTGCGAAAAGCTGGCTGGACTGAATCAACTGATCCCAGTGATGTTTTCTACACGTTAGACAATAACGTGTTGTTTCTCGGAGATTTGCAAGCAGATGGTAATGTGCCTGAGCTAGTTTCAGAAAACGATATAACGAAAAATTTATCAGGCTCCGTTTTTGTTTATGCGCGAGTATCTGATCGTTTGGTGACTCAGCATCAAGGTGATGAAGATTGCTTAGGCAATCTAGTTAATAGCGGTAATACAGGTATTGTTGTCAACAGTTACTTTGTACAAGACGCCGATGGTATTCCAGCGTTATTTTGCAAAGGCAATGCAAGTCCTAAAGCAGAAATGTTGGTTCCATTTGTTGAAAGTATGCACCTACTTTATGGTGTAGATGTGATGGGCGACGAATCGAGTTTACAATATTTTAATGCGACAAACATTATCGATTCTAGTAAAGCTCCCACTGACGCAACACGTAAAATTATTGCAGCGAAGTTAGCGCTAGTTGTTCGTAGTGACACTCAAGTTCAAATGCAGGAAAAAAAACAAATCGCCTTGTTAGATCAAGTGGCTTCAAATAGTCACTATGGTGATAAAAGGTTGCGCCAAGTTTTTTCTAAAACTATTTTTCTTCCAAATAGGACTTATTAATGATGAGTAGATTGCAAACTCAAAAAGGTTCAACTTTGTTAACCGCTTTGGTTTTAATTAGTATTTTAGCGATAGTGGGTTTGTCTTCGTTAAGCAACGCTTTAATAACTGAAAAAATTTCTGTCAATAATCAGCAAATGGAAACCGCTTTTTTTTCAGCTCAGGCTGCCATTAATGTTTATATTGCTGAAGCCAATTCTGGAGAATCAGGCGTTCTAAAAGAGACACGAGACAAGGCAGATATTAACGCTCTAATGAAAGATAATACCTCCGCCTTTGTTGGTTGTGTAGACGGTGAAACGGGAGATATTGATGCTGATTGTAACAATACCGTTTTTAACGAAGTGGGATTGATAAAATCAAAGGTTTCAGCAACTTACAAAGGCTGTCACAGTAAGCCTGCGGCTTGCAGTGGATACAGTTTGAATATGGGCAGCATGGCTACGGGGTGTCATGAATATGAAATTGAAGGAGAAGGTTGGTACGCAGATTCACTGTCGAGTGATTCTCCTTCCTCTGGTGACATTAAATCTAAAATTAAGCAAACGGTAACTCAAATTGCATTATGTGTTGATGAAACTATTCCCAGCACCTAATCATAAAATTTCCCGAGACCTTTTGAGTCTACTCGGCATAAATCGATGCAATCAACTTGCATTCTAAATAAAAATATGGATAATACGCTGTTCTCGTTCAAATATACGAGCATTATGGTGGTCTTCTTGGTGCCCTCGCAACGATAGGTTGTGAACCCCGCCAGGCCCGGAAGGGAGCAACGGTAGCGACTGATTCGTGTGCCGAGGTGTTGCTAGGAAGACTACCACCCACCTAACTACGCAATACCTTCAGATATTATTAATATCTATCAAATCGCTTGGCTGATTCAAAAGCCAGTAGTATCATATCTTACAAATTTACTAGTTTATATTCAGATTGACTTTACACATTGTAGGTATATCAATGAGTTATCAAGTTCTTGCGCGTAAATGGCGTCCAAAAACCTTTTCTGAGTTGGTTGGTCAACCTCATGTGGTTCGAGCCTTAACTAACGCGCTGGAATCAAAGCGTTTACATCATGCCTATTTATTCACGGGTACTCGCGGGGTAGGTAAAACGACTATCTCTCGAATATTAGCCAAAAGTTTAAATTGCGAAGTTGGTATTAGTGCGACTCCCTGTGGCCAATGCTCATCATGTAAAGATGTTGATGCTGGCAAGTTTGTCGACTTAATCGAGATTGATGCTGCTTCTCGTACCAAAGTTGAAGATACGCGAGAAATTTTAGACAATGTTCAGTATCGTCCTTCAAGAGGAAGGTATAAAGTCTATTTAATCGATGAAGTCCACATGTTGTCCAACAGTAGTTTTAACGCACTACTGAAAACTTTGGAAGAGCCGCCTCCGCATGTGGTTTTCTTTTTAGCGACAACGGATCCTCAGAAAATTCCACCGACAGTGCTTTCTCGGTGTTTGCAGTTCAACTTAAAAAGCCTGACACCCGAACTGATTGCAAATCAGTTGGATAATGTTTTGCAACAAGAAGCCATCGATTATGATCAAAAAGCTCTAAAGCGCATAGCTGTTGCAGCTGAGGGGAGTATGCGTGATGGATTAAGTTTGCTTGATCAGGCTATCGCTTATGGCGGAAATCGCGTTGTGATTGATGATGTTTTAGAGATGTTGGGCACTGTCGATGGCAAATTTGTCATTAACTTGCTCACGGCTGTCCATCATAATAACCCAAAAGATCTTATTGTTTACATACAATCTATTAAAGAATCCTCCATCAATTTTAAAAACTTGTTAAATGAAGTCATCGATGCGTTTCATCATATAGCGATTTTTCAATCGACACAAATTAATACCAGTGAATTACTTGAACACGATCAAGTGCAAGGTTTCGCACAAAAATTGTCTCCTCAAGATATCCAGTTATTTTATCAAATAGGTTTGCACGGGCGCAGAGATTTTGAACTGTATCCGCAGGCTGCCCAGGCATTGGAAATGACGTTGTTACGGATGTTAGCATTTAGGCCTCAAAGATCAGCATCTCAACAAGCGTCTTTTCATGACGAAAAAACACTACCTGACTCGGCACCAATCGCACCGAGAAACAACCCAGCGCAACATAATAATGAAAAACCTCGGGTTGTGAAGAATGAAAATACTTCGAACAAAAACAATAATGCTTTTTTAGAGAGTAAATCTGCAAATAACTCAGTTTCTGAAAGTGTAGCTCCTTTAAGTTTTGCTAAAGAAGTACCTGAAAGCGAGCACCAGAGCAAACCTCAAATTCCAGAAGAAAATGAACCACCAACAAAACCTGAAAATCTAGAGTCTTCATCTGTTAACAACTTAATCGATGATTTTTTCAATTTACTTCCTGATGATGCAGATGTTTCAACAAAAAATAAAGTTGTGACAACTTCAGCCAAAGTAGAAATGCCTGAAAAACGTGATGCAGAAACTCTTCCTCCAATAGAGAAAAAAAACGCAGAGAGAGAAAATTGTTTAACGGAAAAAGTTGAGCATGTAAAAACAATTCAAGCAAGTGTTACAACAAAACCACAAAAACCTGTTAGTTTTACTTCAGAAAAAGCGTCAAACATAAAAGCAGACGACTCGTATGATAATAAATGGTGGTGCGAAACGGCAAGTCAGTTGGCTTTAAATGGACCAGCTCAACAAGTCGCACTTCATGCCGCCTTATCTGCATTTGATGGGCAAGCCATATCTCTGCAACTTGATGACTCGGTTGCACCATTAGCTTCGAAAGAACGTATTGAAAAGATAACGGCAGCAGTAGAAGCATTTATTGGCAAACCATTAAAGTTACAAATTTTGGAACAGACTTTGAACAAAAATGATAAAGAGACACCGCAAGCTATGTTAGTTCGACAAGAAAAAGAACGTAAAGCAGAGGCTTTAACCTCCATTGTACAAGATATACATGTTATGGCATTACAAGAGCAATTTAATGCCAGCATCGATGAACAAAGCATCAAACCACGATAAGCAAAGTTATCAGGTTTCTCTTACTAAATTTGTGAGAGCTGAGTTAATATATAATGCCATTCTATATGGTAAATAGGAGTGATTAGTCATGTTTAAAGGCGGATTAGGTAATATGATGAAGCAGGCGCAAGAGCTTCAAGATAAAATCCAAAAAATGCAAGATGACTTGGCTGGCGCCGAGGTTGAAGGGCAGTCAGGTGCTGGGTTGGTCAAATTAACAATGAATGGTAAGCATGAAGTGCTTAATGTTTCGCTTGATAATAGCTTGATGTCAGAACCTAAAGAAATCGTTGAAGATTTAGTGGCAGCCGCAGTTAATGATGCTGTACAGCGTATCGAAGCCAAAAAAGCTGAAGCAACTGGGGATTTAGGTATACCCATTCCTCCGGGTTTTAAAATGCCATTTTAAATAAATACCAGAGTGTAAATACGGATTTATGAAATCGCTTAGTATACACATTGATAATCTTATCCAAGCCTTTCGCTGTTTACCTGGTATAGGCCCAAAATCTGCCCAGCGCTTGACATATTTTTTGTTAGAGCGAGATAGACAAGGGGGGTATCAGCTGTCTGAAGCCTTGTTAAGAGCGATGGATGCTGTGAAACAGTGCCAGATTTGCCGCTCCTACACGGATCATGAAATTTGCTGGATTTGCAGTGATGAGTCTCGTGAGAAAGATACACTCTGCGTCGTTGAAAGTCCGCTTGACTTGCTGGCCTTGGAAGCGACAGCTGCTTATCGAGGTCAATACTTTGTTTTACATGGCTTTTTATCGCCTCTTGATGGCATTGGTCCCGATGAATTGGGTTTACCCTTGTTGCAACAAAGACTTGAAGAAAAAAGTATAAGAGAATTGGTTTTGGCCACAAATACCACCATTGAAGGTGAAGCAACGGCTCACTATATCAGTGACATGGCTGATGGTTTAGTGGTTGAAATCACTCGACTTGCTTCAGGTATTCCAATGGGGGGAGAGCTGGAATACATTGATGGTAGCACATTGGCTAAGTCTTTTCTTGGCCGACAAAAAATGGTTTAAGTTCACCAAAATAGCGACTTGCTCAACTTATCTCTAAGTTACTCACCGTTTATCAACTTTTCATCAAAGAGTGAACCATCGTGCTATATTTTGTTTGATGGTACTTCAATAAGTGCATCCAAATAGCGTCAAAATGCGCACTATTCTCAAGACCAGGAGTCGGTTTTGTTATCGGGTGGAGGTGCTCACAGATTATGCTGGTTTATAAAGGTTTTGTTGGTCATATAGATTTTGATATGAGTTCTGGGTGGATCATTGGTGAAGTACTGAATGCCCCTGATGTGATACTTTTTCAAGGCCGGACAGCTGAAGCTATTGAAGATGCTTTCAGGCGTTCTATCGATGAATACGTCGCTTTCAAAGAAAACTGTCGCAGTTCAAACATTGTATCTTTTTCAGGCCCCATTTCAGTGCATCTTCGAGCTGATCAACATGCCAAGGTTATTGAAGCCGCGTTAAGTTGCGACAAAAGTGTGAACGATTGGTGCTCAGATGTGCTTGAACATGCTGCATCACCCGATAAAGAATCCATGCATCACTCGTAAATTCGTTTTCCGGTCTTTAAGTAGGCACCTATCCACTTCTCATTTAAAAAAAACGCTTTGGTTGTCAAACTTTGCTTGAAAATTTCCAAGTTGCCCTTATAAAGCTCTATATCGTTATGGATACATCGCCTTCTTAAATTAAGCGAGCATCTGAAAATATATAGGAAATTAAAGGGTTAATATCATTATGAGCGAAACACAAGCTAAAGCCACTCACAGTTTTCAAACAGAAGTTAAGCAGCTGCTACATTTAATGGTTCACTCGCTGTACTCCAATAAGGAAATCTTCTTGCGAGAGTTGATATCCAACGCCGCCGACGCTACTGATAAGCTGCGTTTCAAAGCGCTTGATAATGATGCTCTATACGAGAGTGACCCAGCACTTCGGATACGTATTTTTGCTGATAAAGAGGCAGGTACGGTGACTATTTCTGATACAGGTATCGGGATGACACAAGACGAAGTTATGGAACACTTAGGCACTATCGCTAAATCTGGTACAGCAGAGTTTCTGAAGCAGCTCAGTGGAGACCAGAAAAAAGACTCTCAATTGATCGGACAGTTTGGTGTAGGCTTTTATTCTGCTTTTATTGTAGCGGATAGAGTGACTGTCGAAACGCGAAGTGCTGGTGAGAAAGAAGCTGTTCGATGGGAGTCTGCAGGGGACGGTGAATTTACAACAGAAGTGATTGAAAAAGCTGCTCGTGGTACTGATGTCATATTACATCTTAAAGAAGAAGAGAAAGAATTTTTAGAACCTTGGCGTTTAAGAAATGTTATCACTAAATATTCAGATCACGTTTCCATACCCGTAGAAATGGAAAAAATAGAAACACCCACAGAAGAAGATGATGAAAATAAATCTGAGGAGTCAAAAGCAACTGAGTGGGAAGCTGTTAATAAAGCAACAGCTTTATGGATGCGCTCCAAAAATGATCTCAGCGATGATGAATATAAAGAGTTCTATAAGCACGTTTCACATGATTTTTCTGACCCATTGGTGTGGTCACATAACAAAGTTGAAGGGAAACTAGAATACACTAGCTTATTATACATTCCATCGAAAGCACCTTTCGATCTTTGGAATCGTGAAAGACCTCGTGGTGTAAAATTGTATGTGCAACGTGTTTTCATTATGGATGATGCAGAACAGTTCTTACCGACCTACCTGCGCTTTGTGAAAGGCGTTTTAGATTCAAATGACTTGCCTTTAAATGTTTCGCGAGAAATCTTACAAGATACACGAACCACAGAATCATTACGTAGTGCTAACGTAAAGCGCGTGTTAGATATGTTGAACAAACTAGCGAAACAAGATGCAGAGAAATATCAACAGTTTTGGGATGAGTTTGGTTCTGTATTGAAAGAAGGGCCAGCCGAAGACTTTGCGAATAAAGAAAAAATTGCCAAGCTTTTGCGTTTTAGCTCTACACATACTGATGATGCTAAGCAAAATGTTTCCCTTGAAGACTATGTATCTCGCATGTCTGAAGGCCAGGATAAAGTTTATTATGTGACAGCGGAAAACTTTGCAACAGCAAAAAATAGCCCTCACTTAGAAATTTTCCGCAAGAAAGGTATTGAAGTCCTGATCATGGCCGATCGTATCGATGAATGGCTAGTGTCTCACTTAACAGAATTTGATGGCAAAGCGTTACATTCGGTACAACGCGGTGATCTTGATTTAGGTGCCCTTGAAAACGATGATGACAAAAAAGAACATGAGCGTGTCGAAAAAGAATTTGAAAAACTTGTCGAACAAGTTAAGAAAAGCTTAGGTGATAAAGTACAAGATGTTAGAGTTACTCATCGTTTAACAGAAACACCTGCTTGTGTCGTAACGGGTGACAATGATATGGGTTTACAAATGCAGAAAATTATGAAGGCTGCAGGTCAGTTTGTACCAGAAAGTAAGCCGATTTTCGAAATTAATCCAGAACATGCTCTGATCAAAAAATTATATGATGAAACTGACGATGAGCGCTTTGGTGATTGGACCCATATTTTGTTCGATCAGGCGTTATTGGCTGAGAGTGGGCAGCTAGAAGACCCAGCTACATTTGCAACAAGGCTCAATAAAATGCTTGTTGCTTTGTCATCATAACCTCTTGATTGGAGGCAGCCATTAATGCGCTATTGATGGCTGCCTCTCCATTAATTTACGAAAAAGTACACAGCAGGACTTGTATCTCCAATTGAGTCTGTGTATGTTAAAACTTCTGTTTATATTCATATTGCTAAAAGCAAAAGCCTCTCGTTTAATATAGATAACCTTGTCATTGTCAGCCTATTTTTTGCTTCAAGGATAACTGCCAGCTTGGTTGATAAACGAAACTGAATTCAAGATTTTACTTTTGGAGTTTGTTATGCGGATTATACTATTGGGCGCACCCGGCGCTGGAAAAGGTACCCAAGCCCAATTTATTACACAAAAATACGATATTCCTCAAATATCAACAGGCGATATGTTGCGTGCTGCCGTTGCAGCTGGCACTGAGCTGGGACAAGCCGCAAAGAAAATAATGGATGCAGGTGGCTTAGTATCTGATGATATTATCATCGGTTTGGTTAAAGAGAGAGTTAAGCAAAACGACTGTAAAAATGGTTATTTGTTAGATGGCTTTCCACGTACCATTCCACAAGCCGATGCAATGAAAGAAAATAACATTGATATCGATGCTGTTGTTGAAATTGATGTCGCGGATGAAGAAATTATCAATCGTTTAAGTGGCCGCAGAGTACATCCCACTTCAGGTAGAGTCTACCATATAAAATATAATCCTCCGAAGCAAGAGGGTTTAGACGATGAAACGCAAGAGCCTCTCGTTCAAAGAGATGACGACCAAAAGGAAACAATTGAAAAGCGTCTCGGTGTTTATCATTCCCAAACAAAACCACTTGTCAACTACTACACCACTTGGTCGCAATCAAGCGAAGATAAAGCCCCGGTCTACATCAAGGTTGATGGCAAGGGTGATGTCAATGAAATTAGCCAAACTATCTATGATGCGCTAGAAGCCTAAATGTTTTAATGCTTTTTATTCGATGAAATTGTTGGGTATTATTTTTTGTTGGGTACTATAAAGAGTAATTCAACAATTTCATTAAATTGGCTAACAAAATGAAAAGTTAAATTCTCTTTAATATGTTCTGGTAATTCATCGTGTGCACCTCTGACAGCATTTGGTAAGATAATAGTTTTAATTTTTGCTCTTCTTGCTGCTATGATTTTTTCTCGTATACCTCCCACCGCTAGTATTTGACCCGTTAACGTGAGCTCGCCTGTCATAGCGATTTTTGATTTGATTTTGTGTTTTTTGGCTAACGACAATATAGCAGTTGCCATGGTAATTCCTGCGCTAGGTCCATCTTTTGGGGTAGCTCCTTGCGGAACATGAAGGTGTATCATGGAATCCTGAAAGTAATTATCGCAAACACCATAATGAGCCGCATTCGCACAAACATAACTATAAGCAATTTCGGCAGACTCTTTCATGATATCGCCCAAGCTACCTGTCAGTTTGAAACCGCGTTCACCGTTAAAAATTTTTACTGCCTCAACATTCAAGCTTTCGCCTCCAAGTGCCGTCCACGCTAAACCGGTAATAATGCCAATGCCAGTGTTAGGTAGCTCATCAATAAAATATGGAGGACCTAAAAATTCAGTTAAATTCTTTGAGTTGACCTCGATTTTTTTGTGCTGATGAAGACTTATTTTAGTCACGGACTTACGAGCAATTCGCCCTAGAAGTTTATCAAGACTACGCACGCCTGCTTCTCTGGCATAAGACTCAATAACAGATTTAAATACGGTTTTATTAATAGTAATTTGTGAAGATTTCAAACCACACTGTTCTAAATGTTTAGGCCAAAGATAGACTTTAGCAATCGTCATTTTTTCTGCAGTGATATATCCAGATAAACGGATTTCTTCCATTCGATCGAGTAGAGGTGCTGGTATAGTGTCGAGTTGATTTGCCGTGGCAATAAATAATACTTTCGATAAATCAAATCGAATGTCAAGATAATGATCGAGAAATGCATCATTTTGTTCTGGATCTAACACTTCTAAAAGAGCTGAAGCGGGATCGCCCTGATATGAACTACCTACCTTATCAATCTCATCCAGCATAATAACGGGGTTAGAAGTTTGAGATTCTCTTAAAGCTTGAATAATTCGGCCGGGCATAGCGCCTACATAAGTGCGTCGATGACCTTTAATTTCTGATTCATCACGTAAACCCCCAAGTGAAAAGCGATAAAATTTACGCTCTAATGCTTCTGCAATTGAACGGCCAATAGACGTTTTGCCAACACCTGGTGGGCCAACAAGTAAAATGATAGAGCCAGCAATTTTACCTTTTAACGCACCAACGGCTAAGAATTCAATGATACGATCTTTCACATCTTCTAAACTAGCGTGATGTTTTTCGAGCAAACAGCGCGCGCGTTTTAGATCTAAGTTATCTTTAGATTCTATACCCCAAGGTAAATCAGAAACGACATCAAGATAATTTCGAGTAATAGCATACTCTGGAGAGCCTGTTTCTAAAACGCGCAATTTTTGCATTTCATCGCTAATTTTTTCCTGAGCTGTTTGAGGTATAGTTTTGTTTTGTAGACGTTTTTGGAAAGTTTCAAGATCGGCTGTACGATCATCTTTTGCAATACCCAATTCTTTTTGAATCGCTTTTAACTGCTCTCTTAAAAAGAAGCTGCGTTGATGCTCATTTAAGGTATCTTCAACCTTTTCTTGGATTTTAGCTTGCAGTTTAGCGAGATCTAATTCTTTCTTAATGAGTATTAGTACTTTTTCCATGCGCTTTTTTAAGTGCACCGCTTCTAAAACATCTTGAAGCTCATCGCGAGTTGATGTTGTTAAACCTGCAGCAAAGTCGGTGAGAGGTGATGGCTCATTTGGACTAAATTTGTTCAGAAAAAACTTTAACTCTTCACTGTATAGAGGGTTGAGAGGCATTAGTTCCTTGAGCGTATTAATGATAGCCATTGCGTAAGCTTTGAGCTGCTCTTGATCTTTGTATTCCGGTTCTTGTGAATAAGCGACTTTAGCTATGAAAGGTGGGCTTTCGGTTAGCCATTTTACAATACGGAACCTTTGTAAGCCCTCAGCAATAAATTGAATTTTACCGCCTGAAACAACAGGATGGTGGACGCGGGCTATCGTACCTACTGTATGAAATTGAGAAATATCTGTCGTATCAGGATGATTGTTCTTTATTAGAACGAGTCCTGCTGTTTGAGCGCCATCATTGGAAATTAATTCTAAAGCATCTTGCCAAACTTCCTCATTCATCAAAATAGGCAGCGTTTGTGGAGGAAAAAATGGGCGCTCTGATAACGGCAAAATGCAAAGCTCTGTGGGCAGCATTTCATGTTCATTCACACCGTCATTTTCATTTTGAGATTCTGTTAATTTTTCATCGATAGAATCAATTACCATAATATTTACAAACTCCGTTAGCACAAATGACAATCGATAAATGCTATTACTGATAAAATTTATAGTGATTTATCACATCATAGAGACTAGCAATAGCCCATAGAGCATAGTTGATGAAAACTAAAAATGCTGTAAGTGCTTCTGCTGATTAAGAAAGGGTTGACTATTAAACCAAAGTTTAATTGCTAGTGAAAATAGCGGACATTTACGAAGGTCTCTTTTCTATTCTTGCTGGCACATGCTAAACTCTACAACCTTATATATTTGAATATGCCACGCAATTTCTGTTGAGATTATCCAATGGCCGTTTACGATTATGATAAACTAATTGCAGAAACTCGCCGCATTGCTTATGAATATCGGCGAACAACGGGACAAACATTGCCATTAACGGCAGAAATTGCGCGTTTCGATGCAAAACGCCTACTCAAACTGGATGATCCTCCTCAAGATTTATCAGGAGTTGATGCTATTAAAACCATTGATGGACAGCAAATTAACTATTTGATTAAAGGCCGCGCTTTTTTCAAAACTGAGCGTTCAGGTCAGCGTTTAGGAGCTTTGAATATCGATGGTTTGTGGGAACGCGTATTACTTGTACAGCTCGATGAAACTTATCAAACAGTATCTATCTATGAAGCAACAAGAAGCCGTTTAGTAGAAACATTAGCAATGAGTAAACCGAATAAGCGAGGTTCGATAACAGTGGGTAAATTTCGTGCGGTTTCTGAAAAAATCTGGTGCTTAGATACTGCACAGCCGCAATAATTTCTTTCCTTGAGTGTTAACTCTCTACTTAACTTTTTAATAGATAAATCGGCTCGACGCTTCTAAGTATAATTTCCTTTCAACCCCATGAGTGACTGCGATATCAACAAAACAACGCCAATTCAATCGCCAAGCCGAGAAGCCTTAAGTGAGAAAGGAGCATTAGCTGTATCTATTAATGGTTTTCAAACACGCGAACAACAGCAAGCAACCACAGAAGCTATTGAAAAAGCGGTTAATTCTGCAGGTAGTCGTTTGATCGTTGAAGCGGGTACGGGTACGGGTAAAACCTTTGCTTATTTAGTCCCGGCTTTGCTTTCAGGTAAAAAAACCTTGATTTCTACAGGAACCAAAAACCTGCAAGATCAGCTTTACAGCAAAGATTTACCAAAAGTGACTCAAGCCTTAAAACTACCTTGTTTACGGGCTTTACTCAAAGGCCGAGCCAATTATTTATGCAAACACCGGTTAAGGCAAGCATTAGAAGGCGTAGCCTTTCGTTCGCCACAAACAGCTAAAGAAATAGCAAAAATTGAGGCGTGGTCTCATCAAACAAGCCGAGGAGATATTGCTGAAGTTGCATCGATTGCTGAAAACGCAGCTGTTTGGCCGCTGGTTACGAGTAATACGGATAATTGTCTCGGCCAACTCTGTGCTGACTATGACACATGTTTTGTGGTGCAAGCGCGACGTAAAGCGATGGAAGCCGATGTCATTGTAGTGAATCACCACTTGTTTCTTGCCGATGTCGCTCTCAAAGAAGAAGGGTTTGGAGAGTTGTTGCCTAATGTTGAGGTGGTGATTTTGGATGAAGCGCATCAGATCCCTGATGTAGCAACTCGATTCTTTGGTGATAGCTTATCATCCAGACAAATCAAAGAGTTATGCCGTGACGTGGAAAGTGAGTATGAGGAAGTGGCTATAGACATGCGCCAACTTTTGGATGCGTCGGAGCGGTTGAAAATAGCTGTTGACGAGTGGCGTCTGGCCTTTCCCTTCGAATCGATAAAAGATGCTTGGACAAGTTTGCAACCAATACCGCAAATGCAAGCGGCTATGGAAAAGCTCCTCACTATTTTAGCACATTTGCATGAACTTCTTAAAAGTGCACAAGATAGAAGTAAAGGGCTTGAAGCCTGTTTTAAACGTACCCAACAGATTCAATGGATGGTTGAACGCATAAAATGCTATCCACAAGAAAATATTAAAGCGGTAACAGAAAGTGCTACTATTGACGCGCAATCTAACACCAAACAGCCTCAATCTATCGCTTGGTTTGAAACTTACTCACAAAGCTTTGTGCTACATTTATCGCCGCTGTCTATAGCTCAGCAATTTGGCAGCTTGCTTGCTGACCCCAAACAAAGCTGGATCTTCACATCAGCGACTTTAGCTGTGCAAAAAGACTTCGAGCATTTTGCGGAAAAATTAGGGGTAAGTTCTTTTCAGGCTTTGCAAGTGGAAAGCCCTTTTGATTTTGCTAAACAAGCTCTAGTTTATGTACCCAGGTATTTACCCAATGTGCAATCTCCTCTTTATTATTCAGAATTAATGGAGCGTGTTTTTCCGCTGATTAATGCGAATCCTGGTGGTACATTTTTATTGTTTACAAGTCATCGCGCTCTTAAATTAGCTCAGCAATTAATTGCTGATAAAATTGATGTGCCTATTCTGGTTCAAGGTGATAAATCAAAACAGCAACTATTAAGAGAGTTTGAGAAAGCTAAAAGAGCTTGTTTACTCGGAACAGGAAGTTTTTGGGAAGGCGTTGATATTCGTGGTCAAGCATTAAGTTTGGTTGTGATCGATAAACTGCCATTCGCATCACCAACCGATCCAATATTGAAAGCACAAATCAAACACCTGAAAGAAAATGGATTAGAGCCCTTTAATACTCTTCAAATACCCAATGCTATTATTAGCTTAAAGCAGGGAGCTGGGCGACTTATACGAGATATAGAAGATCATGGTGTTTTAGTCATTGGCGATCCTCGATTAATTGCCAAAGACTATGGGCAATTATTTATGGCAAGTTTACCAAGCATGTCCAGAACTCGTGATAATAAAAAAGCTATAGCTTTTTTAAAAAACCTAAAGCCCTCAGAATAAAATAGGTATGCTATGAAAGATGTTGTCAATATTTTATTGGTTGATACGACTACCGAAGCTTGTTCTTGCGCCATTTTACATTGGAAAAAAAATGTTCAAGATGATAATCAAATAACAGAAGACAATCTGTTTTATCGTTATCAAGTTGCGCCTCGTAAACATGCAGAACTGATTTTACCGATGATTGATGAGTTATTTGATGAATCTGAATTGCAATGGGGTGATTTACATGCATTAGCTTTTATTCGTGGTCCTGGTGCTTTTACAGGAGTCCGTATAGGTACTGGAATTATTCAAGGGCTTTCACTAGCAACAAAGCTGCCAGTCATTGGGTTATCATCGCTGCAATTAATGGCACAAGGCGCGCATTGTCTTCATGGCGCAGAGATTTGTTTAAGTGCTATTGATGCACGAATGGACGAGCTCTATTGGGGGGAGTTCCAACTTAACGATGCAGGTATTATGGCGCTAGTAGGCGAAGAGCAAGTTATTTCACCTGAAAAACTCAATATGCCGAGTCCTGAAAAATATGGAGCTGGCAAAAAGTTAGTAGGTGTAGGTACTGGCTGGGCGGCTTACAAAGATATTTTGCAGCGGAAGAAACCGGATGACTTCTATCACCTTGATGATATTAACTTACCCAACACTGCCTGGGCCACAGCCATGCTTAAACATGCATGGGAAACACAAGATTTAATGTCTACAGAATGCATAAAGCCCATTTATTTGCGTAATCAAGTGGCTAAAAAACCTTCGAATCTAGCGATTAAAAAATAAACACTTCAAAGCTAGTTAACAATTTCTTTGTTATTGACTCCTAGTTGTTTAAATTTTTAGTCACTCTATACTTTTAATATGTGAAACCAATTACATTCTCACTGTTATTGAGCAATTACTATACATTATATGTTAATAATGTAATGCGCTTGAAGAGTGAGGGTCTTTGTGAGGTACAATAAAAAAGTGAAATTAGAGAAGACTTCACTTGGTAATCAAGCTTTCGTTCGTTTTTCTAATGAAGAGTCGATTAAAAAGGAAATAAAAACGGCTCAAGGCGTTGACTTTGATGAGGTGGCTAGCTCAGTATCATCTGACATTGCGGTTTTTCAGGCATCAAATCCACAAGCTTCCATCACTTATGATACCTCTATCGTTAAACGCCAACCTTTACTTCATAAAGAACCTGAACTGCAAACCCGATCATTACAGATCCAACAAGCATTAAATACCTACAAAGAGACACAAAATCTTGAACGTCAAGATGTGTTATCTGAGCTGATTTCAATTGATTTGCGTATCTAATTTTCTCTTGATAAAACTTGGCTGGTGAAACTCCCCGACGCCAGTTGGGTCTTAATTTTATCGCCTACTTGCAATGTGCCTGCATCACTAATCACTTCTCCTGATGCCTTCTTTGTAACTGAATAGCCTCTTTGTAAAACCGTTAACGGACTTAGTTGCTGTAATAATGAAGTTAAATGAGCAAGTCGTGTTTTTTGTTCCTGAAGTCTAAAGCGTGCTTTTTGCAAGAGTCTGTTGTGTAATTCTTGGATTCGCGCACGATGTTGCGCAACTCGTTGAGATGGGTTAGCTAAGAACAATCGCTTCTGTAAATGCATCAGCTGTTGGTGCTTGTCATTAACATTGCGTTCCTCAGCAACTCGTAATCGCTTTACCAATTCTTGAAGACGATTTTGATAGAGAATTAATTCCTGTGAGGGATGTTTTAAGCGTTTTTGAATTTGTCTTAAAGCCAGTTTTCTCTGATCTAACTGTGACAATATAGATTGCTGCAAGCGTTGATAATGATAATCCACCACTTGCAATAGTTGTTGTTGATCAGGAGAGACAATTTCAGCGGCTGCAGAAGGTGTTGGAGCGCGACAATCGGACACAAAATCAGCAATTGTAAAGTCTACTTCATGACCAACAGCACTGACGATTGGGATAGGGCAATTCGCAATAGTATAAGCAAGCTTTTCATCATTGAAACACCACAAATCCTCCATAGAGCCACCACCACGCGTTAGCAATAGCAAATCACACTCGTTTCTTTGTATTGCTATCGTCAAAGCTTGTTGTATCTGAGTGGCAGCTTTTTCACCTTGGACTTGGCTGGGATAAATGATGACTGGAAGGTTAGGACTTCTCCGATTGAGAACTTGTAATATATCGTGAATGGCAGCGCCTGAGGGTGATGTAATAATTCCTAAGCTGCGTGTGAAGCGAGGTAAAGCTTTTTTATTTTCAGTGGCAAATAAACCTTGAGATTCGAGTTTGTTTTTTAGTTGCTCATAGGCGAGTTGCAAGGCGCCCTGTCCGTAAGGTTCCATATATTCCACGATAAGTTGATAGTCACCGCGTGGCTCAAATAAACTTACCTTAGTTCTGACCAAAACCTTTGTGCCAACCTCCGGTTGAAACTTTAAAAAACGATTGGCGTTACGAAACATGGCTGCTTTAACCTGAGCTTGTTGATCTTTAAGACTAAAGTACCAATGCCCAGAAGCAGGAAAGCTGAGAGAAGAGATTTCACCTTCTATCCAAATCAGTCCAAAAAATGATTCGAGTTGCTTTTTGCTTTGTTTGTTTAGTTGAGAAACAGTTAAAACTTTTCTTTGAGAAGTGGATTGCATCGTTTTTTGTTTTTTATCAGTAAAAAATTAAGCGATCAGCTTATCATAGCTGAATGTCTTTTGGCTACGCCAACACGCTAAGATAGCTAAATGCTAACCTTTAGCCATTCGGTTAACAGGGATTTTAATTGGTGCTGTCGTTCTTGGTTGGGAAGAGCTTTTTCTGCCTCTTGACGTCCCGCTTGTGCAACGATTTTTAGAATAATCTCCAGCTCTTCTGAAGTTATCTTTCCATCTTGCACGCAAGTTTCTAATGGACGTTTTTCAAAGTTAAGATTTCTAACCTTTAGTGCTAAAGTAGGTTGGCTGGTTCTTAATACTGAGAATGTTTCTTCACTGATATTCATAGTGAATCATGAAAATCATTATGCTGATTTAAGTTTGTCTTGACATGTTTCTAAGCGCTTTTTTGCCCCAACATGATTGGGATAACGATTTAAGAAGCGCTCGAAAGAAATGACAGCGTTTTGGAGATCTCCTGCTTCTTCATAAATATAGCCTAAATTTAAGTGCGCACTGGGAAAACTATCGCCAATGGATATAACCTTTTCATAAGCTCTAACTGCGTTTGGTATATCCTGTGTATTGGTGTAAAGCCAACCCATGTTGTACCATGCAGCTTGGTTATTGTCATCAAAAGCTAAACATTGTTCTGTTAAGTCTTTAGCTTCATCAAACGATTGATTGTGAGCTGCTGCTGACGCGAGGTTTAACAATTCTTCAACACGCCAATCAGGAAAAACACTATCCCGCTCAGCAATTGTCATGGCTTCTGAAGTTGAAATTTCTGTATTGATATTTGCATTCTTTAAATCGTTAACAACAACAAATGTAAAATTCATATAACCACATTGGCACTTCATCGCACCGCGATAAAATTTAAGAGGACCAAGTTCCCTTAAAGGACCTAAGTCACCTGTCACAAATTGCCCTTTGCGTCCACAAGCTAGACAGCAATGTTGTCCTGTTGTTTCTTCGAGCTCTCTGTCACTTTGTGGGGTATAGGCATGTTTTAATGATAAGCCTACTTTTCCGCTAACGTTAAAGGAAGTCATGAATCACGTACCTCATTGGTGAATTTTAAAACTAACGGAAAGAATCAATCCTGGACCATATCTCGACTAAATTTGATACGTACTCTACCCATATCAGAAAGAATCTTTTTTTCTTTGACAAGTTCGTCAAGAGAGGAATATTTTGAAGGAGCTAATTGGCTTTTATTAAGGGCAACACGCATACCAGTCTGCTTTTTTTTACTATTTTTTTTTGCGAAAGGAGCTTGTCGAAATTTAGTTTTCTTGAGTGTCCGACCTGATGGAGAAAAACTCGTTTTTTGCGCATCAGCAAAACCGATTTCCACCGGTAATTCAAATTCAACTTCATCAATTGTATAGTTTAAGCCCTCATCATTACTTTTCATTTCTGAATTGGCAGTTTTCAATGTACTATGCAGAGCGGTGAATAATTCATGGAGGTCTTTTTGGTAGTCGTTATCATCATTGTTCATCATCAACCTGCCTAAATGCTGAGTTAATCTTTTACAAATATTTAACGGTATAGCATAGGTTTTAGCGTCCAGCAAATCGATAAGAGACTTTTAGCGTTTTTTCAATGAGATAAGAAAGATATTGAGTTATTGAAAAGTTTTGATTTTTTATCATGTTTAAAGTTCGAATATAAATATCAATAACTTTTTTTTGTGAAAATGCAAACGATAAATTCGATAAAATTTAAAACACATTACTCAACAATGAGTTGAAAAAAACTCATAGCTTACAATCGAACTTTTGACTAAAACTGTGTTAGCTCATTTTTATGAGTGAGGGTTGTTTTTAAGTAAAGTGCGACAATCCGAAAATATTTTACGGCTATGAATGGAATAATTAAGGAGGAAATCCATGGCTAATGCAGTTCAATTATCATCATATATCGTTGCTTTTGCTGGTGCTGCACGAGTTGCTCAAGCGGCTATGTCTACAGGGGCAGACCCGATGAGTATTGCTGAGTACAGCTTTGAAGTTAATATTACGGCTGATTTCGATTTGAAATCAGAAACTGACGTATCCTTAAATATATGGCGTCTCAATATAAAACAAAAAGTGACAACAGATTATAAAACGCATTGGGGCATTACTGTAAAATGTTTAATCAAGCCTTCCGCTGTCCTTGCCGCTGAAAGTTAAGTTATAAACCCAGTAGGTCTCGAGATTATATAAAATTCCGCAATAAAATCGAGACCTACATTCACAGCAGAATTGCAAGGCAGCATCACTTAACTAAGTCTCTGTTCTCCCTACCTCTTATCGGCAATTATGACCGACACAACCCATAATGTTGTATTGTTCTCCATTTTTCTTCGTTTTATCCTGTAAAATGTCAAGCTGATTTGGTGTTGTAGAAGTAGATATATATTTTTAAATTTACCGTGTTTTATTAAGTTATTGCTCTAAAGGTAGATATTGCTTTAATTGTTTTTTTACATTTTCATGAAGAAAATAATATTCGTTAGTGAACAAGGAGTTGCCATGATTCGAACAGGCATGACTTAATGCTTTAAATTTTTATTAAATTAATGAGGAGCAGTTTATGCGAATGACTCCGATGCGTCGACCAGGATTATCAATGCGTTACGCGTACAATCCTAAAACCTTGAATGAACGCAATGCTATTACAGCTAAACATACATGCATTGCATGTGGGAAGCGGGGTGGCTACATTAGCGGGGACAGTGGGCCTCAGCGAAGAAAGGAAAATCTCGTTTATTATCGAGCGGGTCTAATTTGCCAATGTCACTACCTGAATTTTGTTAATGTTATCGTAAACGATTTACCTGGAGAAAATACTCAAACAGAATTGACATCTGAAAAAGCATTGAACGAAGGTATTGAAAATCAGACTCTTGCTGATTGGCGAGTTGAAGAGCTGATACACTTATCAGCAGCAGCAGCTCACAATAATAAAATAGAGCAAGCTTGTGACATTATTGATGCGTGTATTACGTTAGATGCTTCTTCCCAGGCCGCTTGGTACAACCGAGGTTGGTTGTATGCTAATCAAAATGAACTAGAGTTGGCGATAAATGCTTATAAAAAAACCTTATCCTTGGGTAATGAATTTCCGAGTGCATTATTAAATCTTGGTTACATTTATCAAGAGTTACAGGAGTTTACGGAAGCAGCACATTATTTCGAAAAGTTTCTGGAGAAATACCCTCAGCATACAGATGCAAAAAATCGTTTAGCTCAATGCTTATCTTAAAATTCCGTGTGCCAGACGAATTTTAAAGTTGTGCTAGCCCCTCTTTTTTACTGTCTAAAACGACATAGTGCTACTAGGTACCTAGTAGCACTTTATTTTATTGTGAAGACAGTCTCTATGAAGTATAATGGTCGATTAACTTTTTTTAATCAGACTCACTGGGAAGGCCACTATGCGAATTGCTCAAGAAGCGCTGACGTTTGATGATGTCTTATTGTTACCGGCACATTCAACTTTTTTACCACAAGAAGCCCAACTAGCAACGCAATTAACCAGAGAAATAAAACTGAACATACCTATCGTTTCTGCAGCAATGGATACTGTAACAGAAGCGAGTTTAGCAATTGCTCTGGCTCAAGAAGGCGGTATTGGTTTTATTCATAAAAATATGTCACCTGAACTCCAAGCAGAGCATGTTAGACGCGTCAAAAAGTTTGAAAGTGGTATTGTGACCGAACCACTAACTGTAACTCCCAATAACACCATAGGTGAAGTTAAAAAAATCACGTCTCAGCACCAAATTAGTGGTTTACCAGTAGTTGATGGCGATCAACTTGTTGGTATTGTGACCAATCGTGATATTCGTTTCGAGACACAACTTGAACAACCTGTTTCTAGTGTCATGACACCGAAACAAAGGTTGGTAACCGTAAAAGAAGGTGCGAGCAGCGAGGAAGTACTTGGTCTGCTTCACAAGCATCGCATTGAAAAAGTCTTAATGGTTGATGACGACTTCAAACTGAAAGGACTAATTACCGTAAAGGACATTCAAAAAGCAGAAGATAAGCCCCAAGCATGTAAAGATGAGCAAGGGCGTCTTTTGGTAGGCGGTGCTGTAGGCACAGGCGCAGATACAGAACAAAGAGTTGCGGCATTGATCGCAGCAGGTGCTGATGTGATTCTTGTTGATACCTCACATGGCCATTCACAAGGCGTTTTGGAGCGTGTTAAATGGGTTAAATCCCGCTATCCTGATGTGCAAGTCATAGGTGGAAATATTGCAACAGCTTCTGGAGCATTAGCCTTGGTTCAAGCGGGGGCTGACGCGGTAAAAGTTGGTATTGGGCCTGGTTCGATCTGTACCACGCGCATCGTAACAGGTGTGGGTGTTCCACAAATTTCAGCTGTTTATAACGTTGCTAAAGCACTTGAGAAGTCTGGTGTACCTTTTATCGCTGATGGTGGAATACGCTATTCGGGTGATATGTGTAAAGCGATTGCTGCGGGAGCTCACTCTGTAATGGTTGGCAGTATGCTAGCAGGAACAGAAGAAGCACCGGGTGAAGTAGAATTATACCAAGGGCGCTCGTATAAGAGCTATCGTGGTATGGGGTCTTTGGGAGCAATGGCTCAAAAGCAAGGCTCTAGCGATCGTTATTTCCAAAGTTCTAATGCTGAAGATAAATTAGTGCCAGAAGGTATTGAGGGGCGTGTGCCTTACAAAGGAACCCTGATTTCGGTAATTCATCAATTGCTTGGCGGTTTACGTTCGTGTATGGGATTGACGGGATGTGCTGATATTTCAGCATTAAGAACTCAGTCCGAGTTTGTCAAAGTTACAGCAGCAGGCATGAAAGAGTCGCATGTGCATGATGTTGCAATCACTAAAGAAGCGCCTAATTATCGGGTAGATTCTTAGTGAGACCATTCGAGTAGAAGCAGGCGGTTTGTTTAACAAAAAGGGCAGCGCAGTAGCGGTGCCCTTTTTCGTTTAAATCACCCAAATTGAAAAATGTCTTTTTGAAAATTCACAATTCATGAGTTAAGAGAATCAACCATGCTTGAAGATATACATCAATATAAAATTTTAATCTTAGATTTTGGTTCACAATACACGCAATTAATCGCTCGCCGCATCCGAGAGCTCGGGGTTTATTGTGAGCTTTATCCTTATGACATGGCCGCTGAAGCCATAAAAGCTTTCAAGCCAAGTGGTGTTGTTTTATCCGGTGGGCCAGAGTCGGTTGTAGAGACTAATACGCCACGAGCTGATGCAATAGTGTTCGAACTTGGCGTGCCAGTGTTAGGCATTTGCTATGGTATGCAAACGATGGCGCAACAGTTGGGTGGGCAAGTTGGCGCATCAACAAAAAAAGAGTTTGGTTATGCTCAAGTCGAGATACATGGCCATTCACCCCTACTCGAAAATATTGAAGATCATGCCAATGAGCAAGGCGTTGCGCAGCTAGATGTTTGGATGAGTCATGGTGATAAAGTTACTGAAATACCCAGTGATTTTTCAGTGATTGCTTCAACCGCAAGTGCACCTTATGCAGGTATGGCCGATGTTTCTCGCCATTTTTATGGCTTACAGTTTCATCCAGAAGTGACTCACACACGACAAGGTGGTCGCATTTTAGAACGCTTTGTTATCGATATTTGTGGTTGTGAAGCTTTATGGACGCCAGGAAAAATTGCTGAAGATGCTATCGCTACTATCCAGCAAAAAGTGGGACAAGACCATGTTATTTTGGGTTTATCTGGTGGTGTGGATTCATCAGTTACAGCCGTTTTGCTTCATAAGGCTATCGGTGAACAATTAACATGTGTGTTTGTTGACAACGGCTTGTTACGTTTAAATGAAGCCGATCAAGTCATGTCGATGTTTGCTAAGCACTTAGGCATACGTGTGATTAAAGTCGATGCCGAGCAGCGTTTTTTAACTGCGCTTGAAGGTGCTCAAGATCCGGAAGACAAACGCAAGATTATCGGTAAAGTGTTTGTCGATGTTTTCCAAGAAGAAGCCACAAAAATCGAAAATGCAAAGTGGTTGGCACAAGGGACTATCTATCCGGATGTGATAGAGTCTGCGGGTGCTAAATCAGGTAAAGCGCATGTGATTAAATCACATCACAATGTTGGCGGTTTGCCAGAAGATATGACACTACAATTGGTTGAGCCTTTAACCGAACTTTTCAAAGACGAAGTGAGAAAGCTCGGTTTGGAGTTAGGCTTGCCTTACGACATGCTATACCGACATCCTTTCCCGGGTCCTGGTTTAGGTGTGCGTATTTTAGGTGAAGTTAAAAAGTCGTTTGCCGATTTGTTACGCGAAGCGGATGCGATTTTTATCGAAGAGCTTTACGCCAATGAACTTTACCACAAAGTGAGTCAAGCCTTTGCTGTGTTCTTACCCGTTAAGTCAGTTGGTGTAGTTGGGGATGCTAGGCAGTATGATTATGTGATTGCCTTACGCGCGGTTGAAACTATCGATTTTATGACGGCACGCTGGGCACATATTCCTTACGAAGTGCTAGAGCATATTTCTAATCGTATTATTAACGAGGTGTCAGGTATTTCTCGTGTGGTTTATGATATTTCAGGAAAGCCGCCGGCAACAATTGAGTGGGAATAGTTACTTGACTTTAAATATTTAATTTTATTAAATTAAATTTGGTTTCGGATAGTGACTTAAAAAGAAAACTAAATCCCTTGTTTCCGAGCTCGAAACTTTTGACCCAAAAACGCTCATAAAGAGGACACTGGCACGATTAAACAGTATGAAGTTTATTGTGATTTCGATGATTTGTGTCACGTTCTTTATTTTTGAAAGTGAAACATGGCTCGCCAATTGACATTGTCGCTGTCAACTGCCAAGCCGCTTGAGTATGAATAAAATAATGAAGTTGATCATCGTCGTTCATCACTAGCATTACCGAATACATATTACTTGTCTTGTATCAGCCGTTTTTGTAAGAAAGACTTTTCGTGTTTGCTTAATTATACGTGTTTTCTTGATCTAAGCCTTTCTGGATTGGTTTCTTTAAATAATTTATTTTGTTTATTGGCAAACTTAAGAGATAGGCATTAATTTGTGTTTACTCAACGAGCTTAGAAGCCTGTGACAGTTTTCGTGTTTCTCTCGATAAAACTTTTGAAAATTCTGTCGCTCGTGACAAAAACAGTATGGGATTGTTTATGAATTGTAAGTTTCATTTAATTATCGATTATTTGGGACAAGTTGTTGTCTCTAAAGTCATACAAATAAATGGTGAACACTGCAAACCAGCTCCTCAACTTGCTCAAGCCCTACCTGATAAGCTCTATGATGATTTAAGTAAGGTGCTTGAAGCCAACAATTTGAACAAAGCGTTTTACTCGTAATTACTGTAGGGAAAACATCAAACGCTTCTTTTTTGTCTGTTTGAGATGGCTCCATATTTACTAAAAACTTCGTTATTGAAACGATTTATGAGCAACTTAAAAATATCTCTTAAATTGCGCATTGGATACATCGTAGCCTGTATAGTTTAATGTTTATTATCCTCGCTTTGCGTTGACGATAAGCGAACCATACTCAATGTTATTTACGATGAACTTAAATGCTATTGCTGTTGCTTAAACTGTTCTCAGTTTAATTAGGTTCTCATACATTACTTTACACAAGCTCAAATCAATCGTTGACTTGCTTAATACTTTTCCTTATAGTCGAAAAAAATTTGCGCAAAATATGATTACTAAAACTGACATAGTAGTGCTTTATTATAAAATACTAACTTCTCGGGATTTCATCTTTTACAAAATGAAAGTAAAGAAAAAGCTAAGTTTTTAATTTTTGAACTAATCTATAAGATAAAAGACTGACACTTGACTAATGGAGGTGTGAGACGGAATCTTATTGTGAATTAAAGCTAAAAAGCTTAAAATTTCACTTGCCGAAGGAATGAAGGAAAACCTATGAAAAAAAAATACATGCTGACTTTTGATATTGACTGGGCGCCAGACTTTGCGATTTTGAAATGCCTTGAGCTTGTCGAGAATGCAAACTGCAAAGCTACTTTTTTCGCTACGCATGATACCCCGCTCAATCAAGAAATAATTTCACGGGGACATACTTTAGGAATACATCCTAATTTCCTTCCAGGAAGTAGTCAAGGTACAGATGTTAAGGCTATCATCTCCGAATGTCTAAAATATTCACCTAATGCTTGGTGCATGAGAACTCATGCATTAGTACAGTCTTCTCCACTTCTCCACGAAATATTTGCAAGCTTTCCACAATTAAAGTTAGATGTCTCACTATTCATGCATCGTTCGCCCTATGCACACAAGACAAGTTGGAATTTTGATGGAGTTTCCTTTGAACGTCTTCTTTATAATTGGGAAGATGATGCAGAGTTTCATTTTTATAATTCAGAGGAACAATCAGAACTATTTTTCGGTGATTTAACAGTATTCGACTTTCATCCAATTCATGTATTCTTAAATACTTCAGATGGCAGTGAGTACCTAAGGTTAAAAAAAGAAAACCCTGCTGTACCGTTGAGTTCATTGGATATCAATACAGTAAATAGTTACATCAACAGTGGGAGAGGCACACAAAGTTATCTTAAAGAAGTACTTGGTTCCAAAAATATGTGTATTGAGTTAGGTGATATATGATACGCGTTGGTTTCATTGGGCGGACAAAGATGCTCTACGACGCCATTATTCTGTTTTCGCAACTGGAAAGCTTCGAAGTATCTTTTATATGGACTTGCAAGGATCAAGAATACTATGACTTTAAGAGTGAAGAGTTCGAGTCTATTGCTAAAAAACTAGAGACAAAATTCGTTATTTCTGCTGATGTTTTAAAATTTGCTCATCAAGTTGACGCTGATGTTGTTGTATCAATAAATTTTATTAATGTAATTCCAAAAAAATTCATTGATAAATTTAGAT